>NZ_JBHXAG010000001.1:564287-896237 GCF_042726555.1 Streptomyces sp. NPDC060232
GGGGGCGCGCCCGCCCCGCCCCCCGGGCCCCGCGCCCGCGCGCGCGCCCCCCGCGGGCCCGCGGCCCCCGGCCCCCCCGCCCGGCCCCGCGCCCCCCGGCTCCCGCGCCCGCTCGGCGTTGAACTGAGCGCCGGTGACCAGCGCCAGGTTGGCGAACCAGAGCCAGACCACGAAGACCACGATCCCCGCCAGCGACCCGTACAGGCGGCCGTACGTGTCCAGTTGCGTGTACAGCGTGAAGAGCCCCGAGGCGGCCAGCCACAGCAGCGCCGCCAGTATCCCGCCGGGCAGGCCCCGCCGGGTGCCCCGGCTCTGGGCCGGCCCGGTCCGGAAGAGGACCAGCACCAGAAGGGTCACGACCACCAGGAGCACGGGCCAGCGCAGGAGCGCGACGGCTTGCGCACCGCCCGCCCCCACGGCCCGCGCGGCCCATCGGGCCGGCGGCCCGGACACGACCAGACCCACGGCGCCGACGACGAGCAGCACCAGCAGCAGCGCCGCATGCACGACGAGGGTGTGCGCCGCACGCAGCGGCCGCCGCGTGTCCGGCACCCGGTGCATCGTGTGCAGGGCGCGGCGGAACACCGCCAGATAACTGCACGCCGACCACAGGGCGCTCACCACCCCGCCGAGCAGCAGGGCCCACATCGAGGAATGCCCCTCGGGGAGGCCGCCCAGCGCCTCGCGGAGCACCTGCGCCGACTGCGGCGGCGCGTACGCGGTCAGATCGGCGATGAGCCCCTCCCGGCGCGCCCCGCCCAGCAGCCCCACCACCGAGACGGCGATGACGAGCGCCGGCAGCAGCGCCAACAGGGCGTAGTAGGTGAGAGCGGCCGCGTGGTCGGCCAGGTTGTCCGTCCACACGCGGACGGCCGTACGCCGCAACTCGGCGCGGGTGCGCGCCGCGAGGCCGCGGGCGGTGGAGGTGGCGGCGG
This sequence comes from Streptomyces sp. NPDC060232, assembly GCF_042726555.1. Taxonomy (NCBI): domain Bacteria; kingdom Bacillati; phylum Actinomycetota; class Actinomycetes; order Kitasatosporales; family Streptomycetaceae; genus Streptomyces; species Streptomyces sp. NPDC060232. The sequence continues at coordinate 565,223 of NZ_JBHXAG010000001.1, forward strand.
GCGGGGCGCCTCGACGCGAAGCGGTGCGGGGGATGTCGGTCACCCCGTGCGCGTGCCCGCCGGGGCCCGCGCCCATGCGCCCGCGGGGCCCCCGCGTACCGGCCCGGCCGCCGGGTTGCACCCGCGCCGCCGGCACTGGTGGCACCGCCGCCCTTCGTGACTCGTGAGTACTGCACACCCCATCGGTGACAGCGGTGACTGTCGCACCCCGCGCCGCGCGTGACACCTTCGGGTCTGCCACCGACCGAGGGAGCAGGTGTGAACAAGGGGTACGCCGCCTTCTGCGACGCAGACCGCTGGTTCTACGACGCGCCGTACCGGCGGGCCGGAGAGAGCTACCCGGCCGCCCTCGCCCCCGTCCCGCCGGGCTGGCGCTCGCACCGCAGCGGCGACTGGCTCGCCCTGCGCCCCACCGCGGCCGAACTGCCCGCGCAGGGCTGGAAGATCCACGTCTCGGCCACGCTCGACAACGCCGAGTCGGTGCTCGGGACGGTGTACGCATACTGCACAGAGCGGAGCATCGCCTTCAAGTTCATCCCGAGCCGCTACCTGCTGCACCTGCGCAACGCCAAGTACGCGGACCGCGCGGCGAGCGGCAAGTTCATCACCGTGTACCCCGCCGACGAGCAGCAGTGCCACCGCATCGCGCAGGACCTCGACGCCGCACTGGCCGGGGCGGCCGGCCCGTACATCCTCAGCGATCTGCGCTGGGGCGCCGGCCCGGTCCACCTGCGCTACGGCAGCTTCACCCTGCGGCACTGCTACGACGGGCACGGCGAACTGGTCCCGGCCGTCGAGACCCCCGACGGCCGGCTCGTACCGGACCGGCGCGGACCCGCCTTCCAGCCGCCCGAGTGGCTCGAACTGCCCGCCTTCCTGACGCCCCACCTCCAGGCGCGCTCCGCCGTCACCCTGACCGACATCCCCTTCACGGTGGAGCGGGCGCTGCACTTCTCCAACGGCGGCGGCGTCTACGCCGGCACGGACACCCGCACCGGCGAGGCCGTGGTCCTCAAGGAGGCCCGGCCCCACGCCGGACTCGCCGCCGACGGCGCGGACGCCGTGGCCCGGCTGCACCGCGAACGGGCCGCCCTGGAACGGCTGGCGGGCCTGGACTGCGTACCTGCGGTCCGCGGCACCTTCACGGTCGGCGACCACCACTTCCTGGTACTGCAGCACCTCGACGGCAAACCGCTCAACACCTACTTCGCCCGCCGCCACCCGCTGATCGAGGCGGACCCCGCCCCGGCGGAACTGGCCTCCTACACCGCATGGGCGCTGAAGATCCACCGGCGGGTGACCGAAGCCGTCGACGCCGTCCACGCCCGCGGGGTCGTCTTCAACGACCTCCACCTCTTCAACATCATGGTGGCCGAGGACGCGACCGGCGAACCCTCCGTCGCACTGCTGGACTTCGAGGCTGCCGCGCACATCGACGAAGGGCTGCGGCAGACCGTGGCCAACCCGGCCTTCGTCGCCCCCGCCGGGCGGCGCGGATTCGCCGTCGACCGCTACGCCCTCGCCTGCCTGCGGCTCGCCCTCTTCCTCCCGCTGACCAGCCTCCTCGCCATGGACCGCACCAAGGCCGCCCACCTGGCCGCCGTCGCCGCCGAGCAGTTCCCCGTACCGCGCCGGTTCCTCGACGAGGCCGTCGAGGAGATCCTCACCGGCGCACCGGAGGGCCGGCCGGGCGACCGCCTGCCCGCACCGGCCGGACCGTACCTCCCCGTCGCCCCCCGGCAATGGCCGGCCGCCCGTGCCTCGATGACCGAAGCGCTGCGGGCCAGCGCCACCCCGCACCGCGAGGACCGCTTCGTCCCCGGCGACATCGCCCAGTTCGCGACCGCCCACGGAGGCATCGGCTTCGGCAACGGGATCGCCGGGGTGCTCCACGCCCTCGCCGAGACCGGCGCCGGCCCCTGGCCGGAAGCCGAGGAGTGGCTGCTCGACCGGACCGCGGAACCGGCCTCCGGCACCCCGCTCGGCTTCTACGACGGCCTCGCGGGCACCGCCTGGACGCTGCACCGGCTGGGACACCCGGAGCGCGCCCTCGCCCTCGCCGAGCGGCTGCTGGACCAGCCCTGGGAGAGCGCGGGCCCCGACCTGCACGGCGGCCTCCCCGGCATCGGCCTCGCCCTGGACGCGCTCGGCACCGCGAGCGGCGAGCGCGAACTGCACTCCGCGGCCCTGCGCTGCGCCGAACTGCTCGCCCGACCGGAGCAACGGCCCACCCGAGCCGGCCTGTTGTACGGCAACTCCGGCCCCGCCCTGCTCCTCGTACGCCTCTACGAGCGCACCGGCGACAAGGAACTGCTCATCCAGGCCGCCCACGCGCTCCACCGCGACCTCGACCGCTGCGTCACCAGCGCGTACGGCACCCTCCAGGTCGACGAGGGCTGGCGCACCATGCCGTACCTCGGCGAGGGCAGCGTCGGCATCGGCATGGTCCTCGACGACTGGCTGCGGCACGGTCCCGACGAGCGCTTCGAACAGGCCCGGCCGGAGATCGTACGGGCGGCGCAGGCCACCTTCTACGCCCAGCCCGGGCTGATGCGCGGCGCCGCCGGAATGATCCTCCACCTGGCCCGGACCACCACCCCCGGACCAGGGACCGGGCCCGCCGCCATCGCCCGCCAGATCGACGCGCTGGCCCGCCACGCCGTGCCGTACCAGGGACATCTGGCCTTCCCCGGCGAGCAGATGATGCGGCTGTCCATGGACCTCACCACGGGCACGGCCGGCGCTCTCCTCGCCCTCGGCAGCGCGGCGCCCGGCGGGCGCGCGCACCTGCCGTTCCTTCCGCCGCTGCGCGACGCCGCCGCGGCCCACGAACCGGTCCCGTCCGGGACCGTGACCCATCGCACGACCCGAGAGAAGAAGAGGAACCTGACATGACGCTTCTTGACCTGCAGTCGATGGAGACCCCGAAGGAAGAGACCGCCGAGGTCGCGATGACCGGCGGCGGCAGCCGCGCCAGCCTGCTCCTCTGCGGGGACAGCAGCCTGAGCATCACGACCTGCAACTGACCGGGTCACCTCGGGCCCGGGCGGTTCACCGCCCGGGCCGCACCACATCACTGGAGGCATCCGCCGATGAGCCCTCCTGACGCGGCCGCCGGACCGGCGCAGGGGCCGGAACCCGCCCTGGCACGCGGCGCGGACCAGGCACTCGCCGAGGCCGCCCGGCACAGCGCCGGGCGCACCGCCGCGGTCCTCGGATGCACGCTGGCCGCCGCCGCGGCGGCGCTCGCCGAACCGGCCGTCCTCGGCCACACCCTCGATCTGCTGCTGCGCGCGGACCCGTCGGGCCCCGCCTGGACGCTGCTGTGCGCCGCCGTCATCGGGGCCGAAGTGGCCCTGGACGCCGCAGCCGCACGGCTGACCGGGGAGGTCGACGGCCGTTCCACCGCCCGCCTGCGCAGGCTCGGGCTCGCCCGGCTGCTGGGGACGGCACCGCACCACGCGGCCCGGCACGCGCCCGGCGAAACCGCCGCGCGGCTGACCGCACACGCCGCCGAGGCGGGGAAGGTCCCGGCGGCCGTCGCGCACGGCGTCGCCGCGCTGCTGCCGCCGCTCGGCGCGGTGGCCGCGCTCTTCCTCATCGACCCGTGGACGGCGCTGACCTTCCTCCTGGGCCTGCCGTTGCTGGTGCTCCTGCTGCGGGCCTTCACCCGCGACACCCTCACCAGCGTCACCCGCTACCAGCAGGTGCAGCTCGCGACCGCCGGACGCCTCGTCGAAGCACTGGCCGGGGCGCGCACCATCGCCGCCGCCGGGACCGCCGACCGCGAACGCGCCCGCATCCTCGCACGGCTGCCCGAACTGGGCGCCGAGGGCAGGCGCATGTGGCAGGTCTACGGCGGCACGACGGCCCGGTCCTCGGCCCTCATGCCGATGCTCCTGTACGCGGTCCTCGCCGTCGGCGGCATCCGCCTGTCGGCCGGGGCCATCGGGGTCGGCGAACTCCTCGCAGCCCTGCGGTACGCGGGCCTCGCGGCCGGTGTCGGCGCGGTGACCGGAGCGCTGGCGGCGGTGGTCCGAGGCAGGGCCGCCGCCCGGCGGACCGCCGCCCTCCTGGCCCTGCCCCCGCTCGGCCACGGCCGGGCCGAGCTGCCGGAGGGGGGGCCCGGCACTCTGGAGCTGCGCGACGTACGGGTCGTGCGCGGCGGATCGGCCGTCCTGCGGGACCTCAGCCTGGTGATCCCCGGGGGCAGCACCGTGGCGGTGGTGGGCCGGTCCGGGGCCGGCAAGACGCTGTTCGCCGCCGTGGCCGGCCGGCTCACCGACCCCGACGCCGGCCAGGTGCTGCTGGACGGCGTACCGCTGCGGGAGCTGAGCGCCGTAGCCCTGCGCCGCGAGGTGGGCTACGCCTTCGACCGGCCCGTACTGCTCGGCGGCACGGTCGGCGAGGCGATCGGGTTCGGCGCGGACCCGGCCCCCGGGCCGCGGGCGGTCCGGGCCGCGGCACGGGCCGCGGGCGCCGAGCCGTTCGTACGGCGCCTGCCCGACGGGTACGCGACGCGCCTGACCGACGCCCCGCTGTCGGGCGGTGAGGTCCAACGCCTCGGGCTGGCCCGGGCGTTCTGCCATGCGGGCCGGCTCCTCGTGCTGGACGACGCCACCTCCAGCCTCGACACCGTCACCGCCCGGGAGGTCGAGCGGGCGCTCGCCCGTGAGATCCGGCCCGGCACCCGGATCGTGGTCGCCCACCGCCTCTCGTCCGCCGTCCGCGCCGACCTCGTGGTGTGGCTCGACGACGGACGGATGCGGGCAACCGGCACCCACGCCGAACTGTGGCGGCGCGAACCGGCCTACCGCGAGGTGTTCGCTGCCGGCGCCACGGCGATGCCCGGGACGGAGACGGACGGCCGCCCGCCGCCCCCACGGAAGCTGGAGGCGGGCCGATGACCGGAACGCAGACCCGAACCGCGGCCGGAGCCGGAGCCGGGGCCCGGGCCGGGGCCGGGGCCGGGAAAGAGACGGAGGCCTGGCGCCGGGTGGCCCCCGAGGCCAGGCGGTTCCTGCGCGGCCGCAAGAGCGCCCTGGCGCGCCTGGGGGCATGGTCGCTCCTGGAGTCCGCGCACACCTTCCTCGGCGGCTATGCGGTGGCCCGCGCCCTCGACGACGGCTTCCTCGCCGGCCGCACCGCCACCGGACTGGCCTGGCTGGCCGCCGCCGCGGCCGGAGCACTCCTCGGCGGGATCGCGCTGCGGGGTGTGTTCGCCGGACTCGCGGACCTCGTCGAGCCACTGCGGGACGGCCTGGTCCGGCGGGCGGTCCGGCAGGCACTGGACCGCGCGGTCGGCGACCCGGCACGGGCTCCCGACGCGGGCGCGGTGTCCCGCCTGACCCAGCAGACGGAAATGGCCCGGGACTCCTTCGCCGGGCTGGTTCTGACGGTGCGCTCGTTCGTGTTCACCGCCGTGGGCGCCTTCGCGGGCATGGCGGCCCTGGCCCCGGTGCTGCTGCTGACCGTGCTGCCGCCCCTGCTGCTCGGCGTGGCCGTCTTCCTGGCCACGCTCCGCCCCATGGCGGCCGTGCAGCGCCGCTCCCTGGACACCGACGAGGCGCTCGCCGACCGGCTGGGGGAGCTGGGCGGTGGTTTGCGCGACATCGTGGCCTGCGGCGGACAGCCGGCGGCGCAGGCCCGGGTCGAGCCCCTGATCGCCGCCCAGGAACAGCTGGCCCGCCGGCTCGCGCACTGGGCGGCACTGCGGACCCTGGCCCTGGGTACGGCGGGCCGCCTGCCGGTGATCGCACTGCTCGCCGCGGCGCCCTGGCTGCTCGCCCACGGGATCACCGCCGGAACGCTCGCGGGGGGTCTCACCTACGTGGTGCAGGCCCTGCTGCCGGCCCTCAACTCGCTGATGACGGCACTCGGTTCCGCCGGGACCCGGCTGCTCGTGGTCCTGGAGCGCTTCTGCGCCCCGCTGCACCCGCTGCCGGTCGCTCCGGCGGCGAGGGCGCAGCAGGTCAGCGACCCGGTCCGTCCCGCCGCCGCCGTGGCCGCGGCCGAACTGCGGGGCGTCACCTTCGCCTACGGCCGCGGCGCGGCGCCCGTACTCGACGCCCTCGACCTCGTCGTGAGGCCAGGGGAACACCTCGCCGTCGTCGGTCCGAGCGGCATCGGCAAGTCCACGCTCACCGCCCTGCTCGCCGGGATGCTCGCACCCGACGCGGGCACGGTGCTCGTCGCGGGCGAGGCCGCCCGCCGGTCACCGGACGCGGGCGGACCGGATCTGCGGCGGACCCTCCTGCCGCAGCAGGCCTACGTGTTCACCGGGACCGTGCGGGAGAACCTCACCCACCTCTCCGGCCCCCCTGACCAGGGCGGCGCCCGGACCGGGGACGCCCGGGTGCGGCACGCCGTCAGCGCCCTGGGCCTGGACGCCCTGGTGGAGCGGCTGGGCGGACTGGACGCCCAGGTGCGGCCCGGGCTGCTGTCCCGCGGCGAGGGCCAGCAGCTCGCGCTCGCCGCCGCCTACCTCTCGCCGGCGCCGCTCCTGCTCCTCGACGAAGCCACCTGCCACCTGGACCCGCGTACGGAGGAGCGTGCCGAACGGGCCCTCGCGGCCCGGCCCGGCACCCTCGTCGTCGTGGCCCACCGCGTCTCGTCCGCGGCCCGCGCCGACCGGGTCCTCGTCCTGGACGGGACCCGCGCCGTGTGCGGCACCCATGCGGACCTCCCGGCCAGATCGCCCCTCTACCGCGACCTGGTGGGGAAGTGGAACGGGACCACCGACGGATGACCCGGCCGTCCCGCCCGCCGTCCGCGGGGGCCGCGGATCAGACCCAGCCCTCCCGCCGGGAGATCCGGATCGCGTCGATGAGGTTGCGTGCGCCGGTCTTGCGCGTCGCCGCGGCCATGTAGTTGCGCACGGTCCCGCTCGCCAGGTGCAGCGCGCGGGCTATCTCGGCGATGGAATCGCCCTCGGCGGCCCGGGCCAGCACACTCAGCTCCCGCGGGCTCAGCGGTAGCGGATCCGCCTCCATGAAGGCCGAGGCCAGCGAGGCGTCGATGAACCGTTCCCCGGCGGCGACCCGCCGCACCGCCCGTACCAACCGCCCCGGCGAGCCGTCCTTGTCGACGTAGCCGCGGGCCTCGGCGCGGAAGGCCCGGTGCAGCGAACCGGGCGCGCCGGCCGACGCCAGCACCAGCACGGGGGAGGGGGAAGCGAGGACCTGGCGGTCGGCGGCGCGCCCGTGGTCGCCCAGCACGGCCGTCGTCCCCGGACAGTCCAGGTCGACGACCGTCACATCCGGCCGTAAGGACTCCGCCCGGTGTGCCGCGCTCCGCCAGCCCGCGCAGGTGACCTCGAAAGGCCCTTCCGATCTCAGCAGGGCGGCCAGGGCCGACCGGACCAGGCTGACGTTGTGCAGGACCAGGACCTTCGTCATCGTGAGCTCTCCTCGGTGAACGAACCGACAGCACCACGCGGCTGCCCCCGTAGCGGGGGGATGGAACGTCACTGCGGGGGGCTTGCAGGGGCATACGGACAACTTGGCCGAGATGCCCGCGGATCCGGCTCCGCTTAGGCGGGTTATCCCCTTGAAGACCGGAGGCGTGCCGCTCCGCCCGCCCCCGCCGAACGGCTCACACCTCGCGCCACCGCGCCATCGCCCAGTCGAACGCCCCGTACAGGGTCAGTCCGACGGCGACCGCGACCAGCAGCCACGGCCCCGCCGGGGTCAGGGAGAACGACCTCAGGGTGTCGTCGAGCCCCTTCGCCTGACCGGGGTCATAGCGCACCGCCGCGTACAGGATGAAGCCGCCGGCCGCCGCGAACACGGCCCCGCGGGCCAGCCCGCCGCTCACCCCGAGGAAGTCGACCGCCTTGCGCCAGCCCTGCGAGGCCCCGCCCATGGCGAGGTGCTCTCGGAAGTCACGCCGGGCCGCCTGCACCGCGATGACCACGCCCGCGACGGCGATCCCGAGTCCGACGGCGCCCACCAGCCACTGGCCGGCCGGCAGGCCCAACGCCTTCGAGGTCATGTCACGCGACTGCTCGTCCCCGGAGTTCCCGCCGCCCCCGCCCGCGGCGAATGCGAAGACGGAGAAGGCCACCACCGCGTAGAACACACACCGGGCCGCCGCGGCCAGCCGGTTCGTGGGCTTGTCGCCCTTCGGCCCGGCCGCACCGAAGACCGCCTCCGACAGGCGCCACAGCGCCATGCACACGAGACCGATGCCGACGGCCCAGATCAGGACGGAGCCGAGGGGCTTGTCCGCGATCTCCTGGAGGGCACCCTGCCGGTCGGCCTCCTCATCGCCGCCGCCGAAGGCGACGCGTACGGCCAGCACCCCGATCAGCGCGTACAGCACCCCGTGCGCCACCAGCCCGCATCTGCCCGCGACTTCCCGGACCGTGCCGCCGCGCGACACGGTCCGGGCGCCCCTGCTCGCCACCTCGCCGCTCATGGCGGTCAGACCTCGCCCCGCCAGGCGCCCGTCTCGACCCCGCGCGACTCGATGAACAGCTTGAACCGCTTCAGATCACCCGTGACCTGGCGCTTGACGAAGCCGAGCTTGTCGGCGGCGGACTCGGCCAGACCGTCGGGCACCCAGTTCATGCGCAGGACGACCTTGGTGGTGGTCGCGTCGATGGGCTGGAAGGTCACGAGCCCGGCCTGGCGGGCCTCGCCGTCGACCGTCATCCACGCGACGCGCCGGTCCGGGAGCTGCTCGGTGATCTGCGCGTCGAACTCGCGCCGCACCCCGTTCACGTTCGTCACCCAGTGGGTCAGCGTGTCGGTGCGCTGGTCGATGCGCTCGACCCCCTCCATGAAGGCGGGGAAGTCCTCGAACTGCGTCCACTGGTTGTAGGCCGTGCGTACCGGAACGTTGACCTCGACATACTCCTCGACGTGCGACATGCGCACCCCTTCCCTGTCGTCGGCAGTCCCGCACCCCCGAGGTGCGGGCGTCCGTCTGGACATCTCGCAGCGCGGCTACCCGGCCGCGCCGGCGCCATGCGCGGCCCCGGCGCGGAGGGCCGGTACGGCGCGTGTACGGGTGACGACGCAGGGCACACGCGGGGCATGACCGTACTCAAGACAAGTGTGATCGTCCTGGACTGCGCCGAACCGGAGCCGCTGGCCCGGTTCTACGCGCGACTGCTCGGCGCGTCGGCGGGCCCGGCCACCGACGACGGCGAACTGTTCCTGGTCACCGGCCGCGCCGGCCTCCTGCTCGGCGTCCGCCGCGATCCGCACCGCGCGACGCCGAGCTGGCCGCTGCCGGAGGGCTCCCAGGACGTCCACCTGCGGATCCTGGTGGCGCAGGACGCCCTCGACGAGGCCGAACGCGAGGCTGTGGCCCTCGGTGCGCGCCCGGTGGCGGCCGAGGAGGACGGCACCCGCCCGGACAACCGCACGACCCTGCGCCGCTACGCGGACCCGGCGGGCCACGCGTTCGTCCTCGCGGCCGTGCGGGAAGACCCCGCCCAGCCCGCCGGGGGCCCTCGGCCGTAGGTGACCGTCAAGGAGCGGCGTTCGGTGCGCATGCCTGCCGACCGGAAGCGCTCGTACGGGACGTACGTGGCTTTCGGCCGGTGCGGCGGGAGTACGTGCCGGGCGTCGCGACGGGGCGAACGTCGCCTGACGCGGCCCTAGCGTCCGGTGGCGTCTCCGGAGACCAGTCGGACGGCCTCGATCTCGGCCCAGACGGCCTTGCCGCCCGGATGGACGTCGGCCCCCCAGCGATCGGACAGCCGCTCCACTATGTGGAGGCCGTGGCCGCCGGGCACGCCGCGCCGGGGTGCCGGATCGCGGCGGGGGAGCGTCGTGGTGCCGTCGTACACCTCGATGCGCAGCACCTTCCCGCTGACGAGGACGAGCTCGTGGCAGCCTCCCGCGTGCAGTGACGCGTTGGTCAGCAGCTCGGACACGAGGAGCAGGGTGTCCTCGGCGGTCTCGGTCCCGTCCCAGCCCCAGTCCCGCAGGGCCTGGCGCGTGAAATCGCGCCCCTTGGCCACGGAACCGCGGACGCCCGTCAGGGCGAGCCGGCGGCGCTGCCCCGCGGCGGGATGGCCGACACCCACAGGATCACCCGTTTCCGCTCCGACGGTCTCCACTGAGCTCTCTCACCCCCGCGTTGGCACTGGTCTCTGTCACAGGCGTATGCCCGGCGCGGCCACGATCGATGTACGACACAGTCCACATACCGCAGGCGTTGCGTGGTCGCTCTGGCAGGCGCGTGACATTGTAGGCGACAGCCGCTCTCAGGGCGTGGCCACGTGCAGGCGCAGCGTCAGGCCGATCTCCGTGGCACGGACCTCCACCAGGTCACAGAGCTGGTGGATCATCCACAGGCCACGGCCGCCGTCCGCCGCGGCGAGGGAGGGGCGGCGCCGCCCCGCCAGCGGGTCGGCCAGTCGGCCGTCGTCGTGGATCTCGGCGACGACGCCCCCCGCGGGCCCGTCGACGGTCCACAGGCGGAGCGTGCCCTTCCCGCCACCGTGGGAGAGGGAGTTGGCCGCCGCCTCGCTGATCGCCAGGATCAGGTCGCCGCGCCGCGCCGAACTCAGGGCGGTACCGCGTCCCCAGCCCTCGGCGTACTCGCGGACCTCGGCCAGCCCGCCGCGCGCGTACGCGAGCCGGGCCACCGGCCCGTCGGGCTCGGGCAGCGGGCGGTCCAGGTCCGCCGAGACCCCCGCGAGTCCGGTGTAGCCCGGGCTCGGCAGGTCCCGGCCCCGCTCCACGAGCGCGGGGTGCGTACGCCGGGCGTCCCGCACCACGGCGGGCGCCAGCCCGACGACGTCGTACGGGCACAGGACGGTCGCGGGCCGGCCGGCGAAGGCCATGTTGATGAGGGCCTCGTGGCGGGTGGCCTCCAGGACTTCGGCGGGGGTGCGGCCCGGCCAGATCGGTTCGCCGACGATCCGCGCCGGCCGGCCCGGGTTCCGGTCGGCGAAATCCTGGAGGGCGGCCAGGATCCGGCCCGGGTTGCGGCCCAGTTCCGTCATGTCCGTCCAGGTGATCCGGGAGCCGTCGCCCACGGGGAGGCTCTCGCGCAGGGCGTCCAGGTGCGGGCCCGGTACGGCGACGAGCACCGGCTCGTCGGCCGCGAGGGCAGCGCGTACGAAGCCCCCCACGCCCGTCACGTACTCGTCGAGGTCCCGGTAGAAGAGGGCGGGATGGACGAAGGCCCCCGGCCCGGCGGGCGCAGGAACAGTGATCATGCTGCGACCTCCAGCGCGGCGCACTCGTCCGGGAACATCTCCACTACCCTGCGCAGCGAGTACGGCGGGTCGTGCAGCAGCAGGCGCCGCCCCTGATCGCTCAGGGCCGCCGACGTCCGTACGAGTGCCGCGACCGAGGCCGCGTCGAAGAAGGGCACGGTGGAGAGATCGAGGTGGACGACGGCGCCGGGCATGCCGGCCACGACGCTGAGAACGCTGGACAGCGCCTGCCGGGTGTCGAGGTCGCAGCTGCCGCTCAGGCGCACGCCGGATCGGCCCCGCAGCGGCAGGGCGGTCAGCGGCGCCGTCGCGTCCGGACTCGGCGTCATGGTGCACGCCTACTCCGTGAGCATGCCGGCGCGCAGGCGTGCCAGGGTGCGGGACAGCAGGCGGGAGACCTGCATCTGCGAGATGCCCAGCTCGGCGCCGATCTCGGCCTGGGTCTTGTCCTGGCCGAAGCGCATCTGCAGGATGCGCCGGTCGCGTTCGCCGAGCTCCTGCAGCAGAGGCGCGAGGGTGTGGAACTCCTCGAAGAGCTCCATGGCGGGATCGACCTCGCCGAGGCGCTCCGCCAGCGGCCGGGTCGTCCCGTTCGGCGTGGACGGCGCGTCGCCGTCGGCGCCGGAAGCGTCGAGGGAGCCGCTCGTGTAACCGTTCGCGGCCACCAGCCCGTCGATGACCTCCTCCTCGGAGAGCTCCAGGTGCTGGGCGACCTCCTTGACCGTCGGGGCCCTGCCCAGGACGTCGGTCAGGGCCTCCTGGGCCTTGGCGAGTTCCGTACGCAGCTCCTGCAGGCGGCGGGGGACGTGCACCGCCCAGGTGGTGTCACGGAAGTACCGCTTGATCTCGCCCGTGATGTACGGCAGGGCGAGCGTGGAGAACTCGACCTCGCGGTCGAGGTCGTAGCGGTCGATGGCCTTGATGAGGCCGATGGTCCCCACCTGGATGATGTCGTCCATGTCCAGGCCGCCGCCGAGCACGCGGGCCCGGAAGCGCCGTGCGGCGAACTGCACGAGGGAGAGGTTCATCTCGATCAGGGTGTTGCGCGTGTACTGGTACTCGTGCGTGCCCTCCTCCAGGGCCTGCAGCCGCCGGAAGAAGTGCCGGGACAGCTCACGTGCGTCGGCCGGCGACATCTCGCGGGCGTTCTCCACCAGCGAGGGTTCCTCGTCCCGCGCCGGTGCTCCAGGGTCCTCCAGGTCGCGAACGGGGACGTGCGCGTCGGTTGCACGAACGGGGCCTACAACGGTGGCCGAGCGAGACATGGTTGGCCGCTCCCTCCCGATTGACTGCGGCTGCCGAGGCGCTTGTGCCCCGGGTTTCCGATTCCATTCACCTCAACCGCAAGACTTTTTCCCGCGTCGCGAACCGGTCGCCCGTGAGGGCGCCGGACGACCGGAGGGCGCGGTGCCGCCGCAGTGAGCAGGCATACTCCCTTGACGTAGACGAACAGGCGGCGATCCGTGGAGGCGGAGATGAGCGGACTCGGGGACGCGTACCAGCCGGGAGTGGTGGGGGAGGGCTACCCGGCGGGCGACGGCTGGGTGGTGGCGGCCCATGGGGAACTGGACCAGGACACGCTGAATCCGCTGGAAGAGGCTCTCACCGCGGCGGCCGGCCGGCATCCGCTGGTGGTTCTGGACGCCGGGTCCATCACCTTCGGGGACTCCTCCTTCCTGAACCTGCTCCTGCGGCTGCACCACAGCACCGCGCTGCGCATCGCCGCCCCGGGCGAGCAGCTGCGGCGGCTCTTCGCCGTCACCGGCGCCGACACCGTGCTCTCCCTGCACGCGACGGTCGAGGACGCCGTCGCGGCGTGAGCCTCCACGGCCCCTCCTGAGTGCGGGTCAGTCGCCGAACACCTCGGTTCCGTGCGGGTCCGGCCCGCCTGCGGGCCGGAAGCAGGCGGTGATCGCCTTGCCGCCGTGGCAGGCGTGCACGTCCAGGGAGTCGGCCAGCGCGGTCACGATTCCCAGCCCGCGCCCGGAGGTGGCGCTCGCGTCGCCCTCGGGGGTCCGGGTACGGGGAAGCCGCGGATCGGAGTCGGCGACGCTGACGTGGAGGCAGCGGCCGTCCCAGGTCAGTACCAGATGCGCGGTGCCGAAGGCGTGCAGGTGGGCGTTGGTGACGAGTTCGGAGACGCAGAGCAGTACGGAGTCCACGGTATCGGCTGCCGAAGTGTTCCACGGCAGGGACGCCAGGTGCGCGGCGGTCCACTGCCGCGCTGCCCGGACGCCCTCCGAAATCGGGAACGAACGTGCCCAGCCGACTGCCTTGACCGCCAAGGTCCTCACCCCTTTTCCGTCGTTGTGCCGTTCGGTACCGGTTCGTCTACCCGGCGCCCGCGGTCGCATCCGAGAATTTCCGAAGCACCGTGCAGGGAACGCGAGTTCGGGCCCACGGCGTCGGGCTCCCGGGCACGTGCCCCTCCCTGGATCGCCGGATGCGTCGGCCGCCGGAGTGATCGACCGTGCTCCATCGCGCCTCGGACGGCGTTAGCCTTCACCGGACCGGTGCCGCGGCCAGGAGGGATCCGCTGGACCGGGCGAGCCGGCATGCCCTGCTTCCAGGGCGCTGTCCTGTCCGTGTGTCGGCGCGGTCGGTAACGAGAGTGAGGGTGACGGATGGCCGAGCGGGCGGGCGCGGATCCACTGGGCGGCGCTCCGGCGTTGCCGGGTGACGGCGGGATCGGCGAGTCGGAGCTGCGCCAGTTGCTGGCCGGGCTGACCGCCGTTCGGGACGGGGACTTCCGTACCCGGCTGCCCGACGGGGCGGACGGGCTGCTCGGGGAGATCGCCACCGTCTTCAACGGGATGGTGAACCAGCTGTCGCTGTTCACCTCCGAGGTGACGCGGGTCGCCCGTGAGGTGGGCACCGAGGGCACCCTGGGCGGGCAGGCCGACGTACCCGGCGTCGGGGGTGCCTGGCTGGACCTCACCGATTCGGTCAATTTCATGGCCGGAAACCTGACCGCACAGGTGCGTTCCATCGCCCAGGTCGCGACGGCCGTGGCCAAGGGCGACCTCTCCCAGAAGATCACCGTCACCGCTCGCGGGGAGATCCTGGAGCTGAAGGAGACCATCAACACGATGGTCGACCAGCTCTCCGGGTTCGCCGGGGAGGTCACCCGGGTGGCCCGCGAGGTCGGCACCGAGGGCCGGCTCGGCGGCCAGGCCGACGTCAAGGGCGTCTCCGGTACGTGGAAGGACCTGACGGAATCGGTCAACGTCATGGCCGACAACCTGACCGCCCAGGTCCGTTCGATCGCCGAAGTCACCACCGCCGTGGCTCAGGGCGATCTGACGCAGAAGATCCGGGTGGACGCCCGCGGGGAGATCCTGGAGCTGAAGGAGACCATCAACACGATGGTCGACCAGCTGTCCGCGTTCGCCGACGAGGTGACGCGCGTGGCCCGCGAGGTCGGCACCGAGGGCAACCTGGGCGGCCAGGCCACGGTCCGCGGGGTCTCCGGCACCTGGAAGGACCTCACCGACAACGTCAACGTCATGGCGTCCAACCTGACCGGACAGGTCAGATCGATCGCCCAGGTGGCCACCGCCGTCGCGCGCGGCGACCTGTCGCAGAAGATCACGGTGGAGGCGAAGGGCGAGGTCGCCGCGCTGGCCGGTGTCATCAACACGATGGTCGACACGCTGTCCGCGTTCGCCGACGAGGTGACGCGCGTGGCCCGCGAGGTCGGCACCGAGGGCCGCCTCGGCGGCCAGGCCCGGGTCCCCAACGTGGCGGGCACCTGGAAGGACCTCACCGACAACGTCAACTCCATGGCGAACAACCTCACCGGCCAGGTCCGCAACATCGCCCTCGTCACGACCGCCGTCGCCAACGGCGACCTGTCCAAGAAGATCGACGTGGACGCCCGCGGCGAGATCCTGGAGCTGAAGACCACCATCAACACGATGGTCGACCAGCTCTCCTCCTTCGCCGCCGAGGTCACCCGCGTCGCCCGCGAGGTCGGCAGCGAGGGCCGGCTCGGCGGTCAGGCCGAGGTCGAAGGCGTCTCCGGCACCTGGAAGCGGCTCACCGAGAACGTCAACGAGCTGGCCGGGAACCTCACGCGCCAGGTCCGGGCCATCGCCGAGGTCGCCAGCGCGGTCGCCGAGGGCGACCTGACCCGCTCGATCACGGTCGACGCCTCCGGGGAGGTCGCCGAACTGAAGGACAACATCAACTCCATGGTCGGCTCGCTGCGCGAGAGCACCCGGGCCAACCAGGAGCAGGACTGGCTCAAGTCGAACCTCGCCCGCATCTCCGGCCTGATGCAGGGCCACCGCGACCTCGCGGCCGTCGCCGAACTCGTCATGGACGAACTGACGCCGCTGGTCGCCGCCCAGTACGGCGCCTTCTACCTCGCCGAGGACACCCCCGACGGAACCGTGCTCACCCTCGTCGGCTCCTACGGCCGCCCCGCGAACGCCCAGGAGGGCACGAGGTTCGCCCTCGGGGAGTCCCTCATCGGCCAGGCGGCCCGCAGCCACCGCATCATCGCCACCGACCGGGTCCCCGGCGACTACATCATCTCCTCCGGGCTCGGCCACACCACCCCGGGCAGCCTGATCATCCTGCCGATCGTCGTCGACGACCAGGTGCTCGGCGTGATCGAGATCGCCTCCTTCAGTGCCTTCACCCCCGTGCACCGGGACTTCCTCGCCCAGCTGATGGAGACCATCGGCACCAACGTCAACACCATCGTCGCCAACGCCCGGACCGACGAGCTCCTCGGCGAGTCCCAGCGGCTGACCGGCGAACTCCAGGCCCGCTCGGAGGAACTCCAGGTCCAGCAGGAGGAACTCCAGCGCTCCAACGCCGAACTGGAGGAGAAGGCCGCCCTCCTCGCCAGCCAGAACAGCGACATCGAGGCCAAGAACCTGGAGATCGAACAGGCCCGGCAGGAACTGGAGGCCCGCGCCCAGCAGCTGTCGCTGGCCTCCACCTACAAGTCGGAGTTCCTGGCGAACATGAGCCACGAGCTGCGCACCCCGCTCAACAGCCTCCTCATCCTGGCCCAGCTGCTCGCACAGAACCCCACCCGCAACCTCACCCCCAAGCAGGTCGAGTACGCGGGCATCATCCACTCGGCCGGCTCCGACCTGCTCCAGCTCATCAACGACATCCTCGACCTGTCGAAGGTCGAGGCGGGCAAGATGGACATCAACCCCGAGCGGGTGCACCTGCCCCAACTGCTCGAATACGTCGACGCCACCTTCCGGCCGATGACCACCCAGAAGAGCCTCGACTTCACCGTCACCACCGCACCCGACGCGCCCGACGACCTGCTCACCGACGACTCGCGGCTGCGCCAGATCCTGCGCAACCTGCTGTCCAACGCGGTCAAGTTCACCGAGCGCGGCGGCGTCGAGCTGCGCATCGAACCGGCAGCGGCCCCGGAGATCCCCGCCGGCGTCTCCCGGCGCGGCCCCATGCTGGCGTTCCGGGTACGGGACACCGGCATCGGCATCCCCGAGCAGCAGCTGGAGTCCGTCTTCGGAGCCTTCCAGCAGGCCGATGGCACCACCAGCCGCAAGTACGGAGGCACCGGCCTCGGCCTCTCCATCAGCCGTGAGATCGCCCAGCTCCTCGGCGGGGCCGTCACCGCGGAGAGCACCCCGGGCCAGGGCAGCACCTTCACCCTCTACCTGCCGGTCAGCCGCGCGGACTACGAGGACGCCCCGCCCGCCGACGAGACCGTGACCGCCTCGACCGAAGACGCCTCCGGGACGGGCGAACCGGGCCGGCTGGCCACGCCCGCGCTCCCGGCGCAGCGGCGCGCCCGCCGCCTGCTGGTGATCGAGGAACGGCCGAACGGCCTGCTCTCCCTGGTCGCCGAGAGCGCCGAGCGGGACTTCGCCCCCCATCCCCACGCGCCGGGGGAGCGCGGCGGCATCCAGGTCGTGGGCGCCACCAGCTCGCGGGAGGCGGCCGCCGCCCTGGCGTCCGACGCCTTCCACTGCGTCGTGCTGGAACTGGACATGCCCGACGGCGAAGCGCTGCGCTTCCTCGACGCGCTCGACGGGGACCCGGCCCTCGCCGCGCTCCCCGTCCTCGCCCACAACAACCCCCGGGTCCGCACCGGCCGGGAGGAGGCCCTGCGGCAGCGGGCCGCCTCACGCAGGGTGGAACTGCTGTCCAGCCTGGACGAACTGCGCGAACGCATCGCCCTCCACCTGTCGGCCGAACAGCCCGGGGACGTGCTGCCGCTCGTGCACCCGGACGCCCGGCAGCAGGACGCCCACGTGCCCGACGGCGACCTGGCCGGACGCACCGTCCTGGTCGTCGACGACGACGCACGCAACCTCTTCGCCCTCAGCGGGGTCCTGGAACTGCACGGCATGCGCGTGCTCCACGCCGAGGACGGCCGCAAGGGCATCGACGCCCTCACCGGCAACGCCGACGTGGACCTGATCCTGATGGACGTGATGATGCCGGAACTGGACGGCTACGCGGCCACCGCCGAGATCCGGCGGATGCCGGCGTACGAGGCCCTGCCCATCATCGCGGTCACCGCCAAGGCCATGCCGGGGGACCGGGAGAAGAGCCTCGCCGCAGGCGCCAGCGACTACGTCACCAAGCCCGTCGACGCCGACGACCTCATCGCCCGCGTCCGGCACTGGCTCACGCGATGACCGGCGACACGACACGCGGCGGCGCGGTCCACCCGCCGTCGGCGCCGGCCGCGGGGCAGGCCGCCTGCGCGATCCCGCACCAGTCCCCGACGCCGATGGGGCGCCTCGTCGCCACCGTCGAACGGCTGCGCCGGGAGGTGCTGGAGGCGCAGGCCGCCGCCGACGGCCGGGCCCTCGTCGAACTGGCCAAGGGCATCCTCATCGGGCAGCTGAACTGCACGCCGGCCGCGGCGGCACGCCAGCTCGACGTCCTGTGCCGGGAGAGCGGCACGTCCCGCCTCGAACTCGCCGCCGACATCGTCAACCAGGCCTCCCGCGACCACGTCAGCGAGGTCGCCGCCGCGTTCGTCGAGAGCGCCGGCCGTGCCGACGGCCCCGACGACCCCGCCGAGCACTCCACGGTGTCCGTGCGGCTGCGTACCGCCGAGAGCGGCATGCTGGCCGCTGCCTCCGACACCCAAGCCGTGGCCGAATCCCTCCTGACCAACGCCCTGGGGCCGCTGGGCGCCGTCGCCGTCGCCGTGTGGACCGCCGTGCCCGACGGCTCGCTTTCCCTCGCCGGCCATGCCGGGTTCCCGCCCCGGGAGGCCGTCCGCTGGCGCCACGTACCCCCCGGCGTCTCCACCGTCGCCGGCCTCGCACTGCGGGAGCGCCGACTGGTGACCCTCGCCCGGCTCGGACGCGCGGGCCTGCCCTCGATCGGCCACCTTCAGTGGCCCGACGGCGGACGGATGGCCGTACCGACCGGGACGGGGGGACGGATCCACGGCGTCCTCGAAATCTGCTGGCCCGGGCCCCTGGCAGCACAGCCGCCGCAGATCGAGCGCCAGGTCGAGGCCCTCGCCGAGCTGTGCGCCCGCACCATGGACGCCTCCCCGCCGAGCGACCCTGCGGCCACCGACGCGATGCTCCCGGACGTCGCCGAACTCATCGACCTCGCCGAGGGACTCCAGGACCCGGCCGTGGTGCTCACCCCGGTCCTCGACCACGACGGCCGCCTCACCGACTTCCGGATCCGGCACGTTGGCAGCCGCTTCGTCGACCCCGTGGGACGGCCGCGCGGCGACGTCAACGGCGCACTGCTGCTGGAGGCCTACCCGATGGCCGCCGCCGAGAACGGGCTGTTCGACATCATCGAGCGCGTCCACGCGACGGGCGAGCCGTTCCGGGCCGAACGCATGAGCCTGACCGCGCTGGTCGACCAGATCCCGCTCACCTCGGTCGCGGACATCAGCGTCAGCCGCCACGGCGCCGCCGTCCTGCTGATCTGGCGTATCGAGGACGAGACGGCCCGGCTGGCGAACCTCCTCCAGCACGCCCAGCGCCTGGGCCGCATCGGCGGCTTCGAGGAGAACCTCGCCACCGGGGAGACCACCTGGAACGCCCAGCTCTACGCCCTGCACGGACTCCCGGCCACCGCGCCCCCCGTGCGGCTGCGGGAACTGCCCGACCACGCTCATCCCGACGACTCGGCCGCCCTCGGCCGGTTCCTGCGGGCGCTGCTGCACCACCGCCGGCCCTCGTCCGTCCATTTCCGCCTCCAGCGCCCGGACGGAATCACCCGGCACATCCGGGTGGTCGCCGAGCCCGTCCTCGACGCGGACCGGCGACTGCACGCCGTACGCGGCGCCTACCAGGACATCTCGGCCCAGCACTGGACCGAGGTGGCGCTGGCCGCGACCAGGGACCAGCTCGCCCACACCGAGGCCGAGTCCGCCGAACGCAACCGGCTCGCCCTCCAGCTGCAGCACGCCATCATGCCGCCCACACCGCCGGCCATCGAGGCTCCGGGCATGCTGGTCGCTGTACGCTACCGGCCGGCCGAGACCGAGTCGCTCGTCGGCGGCGACTGGTACGACACCGTGGTCCTGCCCTCCGGTCTCATCATGCTGTCCGTGGGCGACGTCGCCGGCCACGGCATCGAGGCCGCCACCGGCATGGTCGTGCTGCGCAACGCCCTGCGCGGCCTGGCCGTCACCGGCGCGGGCCCGGGACAGCTGCTGTCCTGGCTCAACACGGTCACCCACAACCTGGCCAAGCACGTGACCGCCACGGCCGTCTGCGGCATCTTCGACCCGCGCACGAGGGTGCTGCGCTGGGCGCGCGCCGGCCACCTGCCACCCGTACTCGTCCGCGGTGGCCGGGCCGACGCCTTCCCGCTCATAGAGGGCCTGCTCCTCGGCGCCCTGCCCGATGTCGCGTACGGCGAGAGGGAGGTGCAGCTCGAACCGGACGACACCCTGCTGATGTTCACGGACGGGCTGGTGGAACGGCGCGACTCCTCCGTCCAGGACTCGCTGGGCCATCTCGTGACCGCGGCCGCCGCCGGCGCCGGGGACCTGGACGCGCGGCTGGACCGCCTGCTTGCCGGGAGCAGGTCGGACACGGACGACGACACCTGCGTGATCGGCATCCAGGTGGGCTGAGGCCGTCCGCACGGTTGACCACCAGGCCATACCTGCCGGTAACTTGAGCGCGGTCCAGAAGCGTCGACGGAAAGGACCGGGCGCGTGCCGAACCACGACCTGACCGGCTTCACCGAGGGTTCGTTCACCCACGACGGCGCGACCCGCCGCGTGCTGCGCGGGGGCACGGGCCCCGCGGTGATCGTCATGGCGGAGATTCCGGGCATCACCCCCAAGGTCATCGAGTTCGCCGAGCGGGTGGCCGCAGTCGGCTGTACCGCCGTGCTCCCGGTGCTCTTCGGCGAACCGGGCCGCGACCCGGATCCCCGCGCCGTCGGCTGGGCGGGCAGCGGCCGCTACATGGCGTCGACCATGTGGCGGGTGTGCGTCAGCCGGGAGTTCACCCTGCTGGCCACGGGCCGCGGCTCCCGCGTCGTGCGGTGGCTGCGCGCCCTGGCCGCCGCCGAACACGAGCGGTGCGGCGGGCCCGGCGTGGGCGCCGTGGGCATGTGCCTGACCGGCGGGTTCGCCCTGGCCATGGCCACGGACGAACGCCTGGTCGCCCCGGTCCTCTCCCAGCCGTCGCTGCCGCTGGCCTGCACCCCCGGCCGCGCCGCCGCCGTCGACATCAGCCCCGAGGACCTCGCCGTGGTCCGCGGACGCTGCGAGCGCGAGGGGCTCCAGGTCCTGGGTCTGCGCTTCCGGGGGGACCGGCTGGTCCCGGCCGACCGCTTCGCGTACCTGCGCCGCGAACTGGGAGAGGCCTTCGTCGCCGTCGAGCTGGAGGACGGTGACGCGAACCCGCAGAGCGCCCTGCCGCCGCACTCCGTGCTCACGGAGCACCTCGTCGACGAACCGGGCCATCCCACCCGCGAGGCCCTCGACATGGTCCTCGACCTCTTCCGCACCCGCCTCCTGCTCGAAGACCGCCCCGCCGCGGCGAACTGACGGCGCGCCGCCGGGTTCTTCGGGCGCGTTGCGCGGATCAGGGCGGGGTCGGTGGCAATCTTGGACAAATCGCCACAAAAGGCCGTCGGTGAGCTGTCGTGTGCTCGGAGTGGATTCCTGCGTTCACCACACTCCGGTGACATGTATATATCGGCGACCGACGCATGTGCTGAAGATCCTTCCGGGTGGCAGCGGGTTCCGTCTGCCGCGCCGGGATTTCGCCTTGCGACGAAGACGGAGTGCTCATGGCCACCAGGAAGAACCTCACCGCCAACCGGGAGTCCCTCGTCCACAAGGTCCGCTACGCGGCGAGCCGCCCGAGCCGCATCGCCCCGTACCTCAAGCGGGCCGCGCGCGACCGGTGGCTGGCCTTCAGGCACCCCGACCACGTCAGCTACTACCGGGCGGTGATGGCCTCGGACACGCGCCGCAACCCCGAGGCCGCCGTCGGCAGCCAGACCCACGAACGCTGGCTCGCCCTCGGGAAGATGCAGTTCGACTACCTGCTCGACCACGGACTGGAGCCCGACGCCCGGATGCTGGACATCGGCTGCGGCAACCTGCGCGCGGGCTGGCGCTTCATCGACTACCTCGACGCGGGCCACTACTACGGCATCGACATCTCGCCCGACATCCTCATCGCCGCCAAGCGGACGCTGACCGAGCGGGGACTCCAGGCCAAGGTCCCGCACCTGACGATCACCAGGAACCTGACGCTGGACTTCCTGCCCGACGCCTACTTCGACGTGGTCCACGCGCACAGCGTGTTCTCGCACTCGCCGATCGAGGTGATCGACGAATGCCTCGCCCACGTGGGCCGCGTCCTGGCGCCGGGGGGCCACTTCGACTTCACCTTCGACCGCACCACCGGCACCGAACACCACGTCCTGCGCGAGGACTTCTACTACCGGACGCAGACCCTCGTCGACCTCGCCGCCCGGCACGGCCTGGCCGCGCGCTTCATGGAGGACTGGGAGGAACTCGGCCACGGGCAGTCCAAGATCCGCGTCAGCGCCGTCGGGGCCGACGCCTGACGCCCTGACGCCCTGACGCCCGAGCGGCCGGGCGGCCGGTCAGGCGCGGCCGGCCGTACCCGAGTTCCCGCGGCGCCACAGGCGCACGGCCTCGCAGCCCTCCCGCAGGCGCGTGAGCGCCCCGGCGTCCTCCGCCGCCTCGCGGTGGGCCTTCGCCGACTCGTCGCCGAAGGCACGGCGGAACTCCGCCGGGTGCAGACGCGGCAGGCGAGGGATCACGCCGTGGCTGCCTCTCCGGAGACGCCCAGCCGGCGGGCGGCCTCGCGGGCCGTGGCGGCGATCCGCGCCGCCTCGGCCGCCAGGCTCTCCCGGCCCGCCGAGGTGAGGCCGTAGGTGCGCCGCAGCCGGCTGTCGACGACCTGCTCCTCGCGGACCTCGATCAGCCCCTGCCCCAGCAGCCGCTCCAGCGCGCCGTACAGGGTGCCCGTGCGCATCGTGACCCGTCCGCCCGAGATCAGCTCCACCTCGCGGGCGATGGCGTACCCGTGGCGGGGTGCGTCCGCGAGCGCGGTCAGGAGGAGAAGGGTCGGTTCCTGCATCGCGCGATCACTCATGCCCCGCACGATAGGTCACCCACCGGCATATGTCGCCCATGCGAGCCGACGGGATGCGCGGGGCTCAGGAGATGGCGTACCACTGGCTGGCCCAGCCGGTGTTGATGGTGGCCGTGGACTGCTCGCCGAGGTTCACGGTGGCGGGCAGCGAGGACTGGCCGGTCAGGATGCTGCTGTACCGGAGGTTCGGCGGGGTGAGCCCGGCGTTCACGGAGATGCCGGCGCCCGTGGACTTCAGGGTGAGGGCGTTGGTGGCCCAGTTGCCGTTGAGCAGCAGGGCGATGAAGTACGTACCGGGGGCGGCCGTGAAGGGCTTGGCGAGGGGCAGCGGCTTGGCGATGGCGTCGGTCATCAGCTGGGGCGAGATGTCGGCGGTCGACCCGACGAGCGTGCCCTTGGCGTCGTACACCCCCAGGTAGCAGTTGGCCAGCTGGGCGTTCGGGTCCAGCCCGGCCAGCCCCAGCCAGATGTTCGACCAGGTGATCTCCTCGCGCAGCACGATCCGTACCAGCGTGATCCGGCCGGCGACCCCGGCCGTGGACTGGGCGGTGACGTGGCCCGCGTCATTGGGGTCGCCGGTCCACGCCAGCAGGTTCTGGTCCTGCGGGCGCGGGCCGTCGAACCCGGAGCCGCCCGGCGCGGCCGGGGCGGGCGCCGACGCCGTGGGTCCCGCCGTCGCGGGCCGGTCCTTGTCCGGGGCGGTACTGCAGCCCGCCAGGGTGAGCGCCACCGCGAGCGCGGTGACGAGGCCGGTCGTGGCTGTGGTGGTGCGGGTTCGGGTGCGCATGGTCCCCCCATGAGGTGCTGTTGTGCCGACGGACATGATCACACGGCCTCCGGTCCGGGCCGGAGGGCGAGGGCCCGGGTGTGCGGGACGCGCCGCGCCTCGCAGGGGGCAGCCGAACGGCCCAGGGGGGCGCTCGTGCCGGGCCGTACCCCGCCGCCGCGCCTATCGTGGGAGGAACCTCACGACCGGGACGTGAGCACCGTCAGCACACGGGCAGGTGGATCGTGAACGGATCCGGGATCGACTACCGGGCGGTGTTCCACGCGCTACCGGGCGCGGCCGCCCTGCTGACCCCTGGTCTGGTGTACCTGGACGTCAACGCGGCGTACCTGTCCGTGGCCGGCCGCACCCGCGAGGAGGTCGTCGGCCGCTACCTGTTCGACGTCTTCCCCGACAACCCCAACGACCCGGCCGCGTCGGGCACGCGGAACCTGCGCGCCTCGCTGGAGCGGGTCGTGGCCACGGGGGAGCGCGACACGATGGCCCTCCAGCGCTACGACGTGGAGGACCCCGAACGCCCCGGGGCGTGGCAGGAGCGGTACTGGAGCCCGGTCAACGTCCCCGTCCTGGCGTCCGACGGCGGCGTGGCGCTGGTGCTGCACCGGGTGGAGGAGGTCACCGAACTGATCCGGGCCCGGGGCATCCGCAGGGGCGAGGGCGCCACCCAGGTGCTGGAGTCCGAGCTCTACACCCGCGCCATGGAGCTCCAGGAGCTCAACGAGCGACTGCGCCAGGCCCACGCCCGCGAACGGGAGGTGGCCCTCCACCTCCAGGAGTCGATGCTCCCCGAGCCGGACCCACTCGCCCACCACCAGGCAGCCGTGCGCTACCGCCCCGCCGCCGCGGCCCTGAACGTGTGCGGGGACTGGTACGACCTCGTCGAGGCCCCCGGCTGCACCGCCGTCGCCGTCGGGGACGTCGTCGGCCACGGGCTGGGCGCGGCCGGCGTCATGGGACAGCTGCGCAGCGCCCTGTCGGCCGCCTCGCTCGTCGCCGACGGCCCCGCGCAGGCCCTGGAGGCGCTCGGCCTCTACGCCCGCTCCGTCGCCGGCGCTGAGTCCACCACCGCGGTCTCGGTCTTCATCGACTGGAACAGCCGCACCCTCACGTACAGCAGTGCGGGCCACCTCCCGCCCGCGCTCTGCGACCCCGACGGCACCGTCGTCTTCCTCGACCGGGCCACCGACCCGCCGCTCGGAGCCCGCCCCGAACACGCGCCGCGCCCCCAGGCCCGTACGGCCTTCACCGACGGCTCCGTCCTCGTCCTCTACACCGACGGCCTGGTCGAGCGCCGCGGCGAGGACATCGACACCGGCCTGGGCCGCCTCGCCGACGCCCTCGCCCGGCACCGCGGCGCCGATGCCGCCGCGCTCGCCGACGCCCTCCTGGAGGAGCTGGTGCCGCCCGCCGGCGTCACCGACGACACGGCTCTGGTCGTCCTGCGCCTGGAAGGTCAGGCCGACACGCCCACTGGATTGCATGAACATGCGTGAGGCTGCATACTCTTCCTATGTCTAAGGTCCTCACCTCCCTTCCCACCGGCGAGCGCGTCGGCATCGCCTTCTCCGGCGGACTCGACACCTCCGTCGCGGTCGCGTGGATGCGCGACAAGGGCGCCGTCCCGTGCACCTACACCGCCGACATCGGCCAGTACGACGAGCCCGACATCGCGTCGGTGCCCGCCCGTGCCTCGGCGTACGGCGCCGAGATCGCCCGCCTGGTCGACTGCCGCGCCGCGCTGGTCGAGGAGGGGCTGGCCGCGCTCACCTGCGGTGCCTTCCACATCCGCTCCGGCGGCCGGGCCTACTTCAACACGACGCCGCTCGGCCGCGCCGTCACCGGCACCCTGCTGGTCCGGGCGATGCTGGAGGACGACGTCCAGATCTGGGGCGACGGCTCGACCTTCAAGGGCAACGACATCGAGCGCTTCTACCGCTACGGCCTGCTGGCCAACCCGCACCTGCGCATCTACAAGCCCTGGCTCGACGCGGACTTCGTCACCGAGCTCGGCGGCCGCAAGGAGATGTCGGAGTGGCTGCTCGCCCACGGCCTCCCCTACCGCGACAGCACCGAGAAGGCCTACTCCACCGACGCCAACATCTGGGGCGCCACCCACGAGGCCAAGACCCTGGAGCACCTCGACACCGGTGTCGAGACCGTCGAGCCGATCATGGGTGTGCGGTTCTGGGACCCCTCCGTGGAGATCGCCGCCGAGGACGTGACCATCGGCTTCGACCAGGGCCGGCCGGTGACGATCAACGGCAAGGAGTTCGCCTCCGCCGTCGACCTGGTGATGGAGGCGAACGCCATCGGCGGCCGCCACGGCCTGGGCATGTCCGACCAGATCGAGAACCGGATCATCGAGGCCAAGAGCCGCGGCATCTACGAGGCCCCCGGCATGGCCCTGCTGCACGCGGCGTACGAGCGCCTCGTCAACGCGATCCACAACGAGGACACCCTCGCGCAGTACCACAACGAGGGCCGGCGGCTCGGCCGCCTGATGTACGAGGGTCGGTGGCTGGACCCGCAGGCGCTGATGATCCGCGAGTCCCTCCAGCGCTGGGTCGGCGCGGCGGTCACCGGCGAGGTCACGCTGCGGCTGCGGCGCGGCGAGGACTACTCGATCATGGACACCACGGGCCCGGCGTTCAGCTACCACCCGGACAAGCTGTCCATGGAGCGCACCGAGGACTCGGCCTTCGGCCCGGTGGACCGGATCGGCCAGCTCACCATGCGCAACCTCGACATCGCCGACTCGCGCGCCAAGCTGGAGCAGTACGCCGCTCTCGGCATCGTCGGCAACACGCACGAGACGCTGATCGGCGCCGCCCAGGCCGCCTCGACGGGCCTGATCGGCGCGATGCCGGAAGGCGGCGCCGAGGTCATCGCCTCCCGCGGCCGGGCCGAGGGCGACGACGAGCAGATGCTCGACCGCGCCGCGATGGAGTTCGGCACCGACTGACCCGCGGCGGGCCCGGCGCGGCCTGTCGCGACGTCGGTGCCCCGCGCCACACTGGCCTCCTCGCCGATCGGACGAGGGGGCCGGGTGGCGTTCAGGGCCGTGCACGCGCAGTGGGGAACCGTCTTCGCCCATCTGCCCGACCTCGGGTGCGGGCGGAGCTGGGAAGCGGAGCGGGTGCCGGCCGGTCGACGGCTGCCGGACCGACTGGGTGGACGGCCCGCCGGCCGGCTTCGGCCGCCCCGACAGCCCGGCCGCCGCACTCTTGCGGACCCTGTGCCGGGCGTGCGGAGGCAGGTGCGAAGGGGCGTGGCGCCGTACCGGCAGCTCACCCGTCGACGCACCGGCCCTCCCCGTCGACGCGCGGACCGCCGGGCGGCCTGCGCTTCTTCGTATGGATCTTCGCCAGCCTCTTCGCCACCTACGCCCCGAAGGCGTGGCGCCCCCGCCTCGCCCAGTGGCTGGAACAGCCGGTGATCGTCGTCCCCGAGCTCCGCGCGATGATCCAGGCCAGCGTGAAGGCCTTCCGGATCCGCCGCCCCGCCCCGCTGCCGCTGGCGGACGCGGAACTGGGCTCCATCCGGACGCCGTTCTACCTGATCATGGGTAAGCGCAGCCTGCTCGTCCACCCGCAGCGCCAGTTGGAGCGCGTACCGCGCCTCATCCCCGGCGCCCGCGCCGAGATCGTCGCCGCCACCGGCCACGGACCGCAGATCGACCACCCCGACCTGGTCAACGCCCGGATGCTTGCCTTCATGGAGGAGGTCGACTCCCGCGACGCGTAACGGCCGTTGGCAGGGCCTTCCTTCGGGATCGGCCTCCTGACACGACGTGAGGAGTGAACGCCGGCGTGCTCACCGCGGCGGCCGCCGACGCCTCGGACTGTGCGTCGGCGCGGCGCGGCGCGGCGCGGCGTCAGCGTTCGCTGAGGTCGGAGGGGGCCTCCTGGACCACCCAGCCGTTGCCGTCCGGGTCGTTGAAGGTGAGGAAGGAGTTCCAGGTGCCGCCCTTGCCCTCCTCCCAGCCCGCATCGCCGATGTGGCGGACGGGGGATACGTCCACCCCGCGCTCGGTGAGGGTCTCGTGGGCGGCATCGATGTCGGTCACGCACACCTGCAGCCCGTGCAGGGTGCCCGGGGCCATCACCTTGGCGTCGGGGGGCGTGGGCATCCCCTGGAGCAGGGCGACGGAGCAGCGCGAGCCGGGCGGCGTCAGCTGGATGATGCGTACGCCGGGGGCGACCTCGTCGTCGAGGTCGACGTCGAAGCCGATCTTCTCGGAGTAGAACTCCTTCGCGCGGTCCATGTCGGTGACGGGGACGGGTACGACCTCGATGGTCCAGTTCACGGGGTGGCTCCTCGGAGACGTCGGAGGGTCGGGGGTCGGATCGGCAGTCGGATCGGGGCCCGCGCCGGTGGCGGGTCCCCACGGTCGCCGATCGCGCCCGGTCGCGCACGTCGAAACGCCCGCAGAGGCCTGACCGGGTTGTTCTGGGAACCGTTGTTCGAGAGCGTGGCTGCGTGGTCGGCACGAACGGCGCCGCATGGGGGGCAGGGCGGTCTCGGGCACGCCGTGGCGAGCACCCCCGTGGTTCGCCACGGCGTGTGCGAGGCCGCCCTGGTGCGGTGCGGTGCGTGCGGTCAGCCGGTGGGGGAGCCGTGTGACTGCGGTGTGCCCGCGGGGTGGAACCGGGCGATTCGGTCCGCGGGGACGACGGTGGGGAGCAGGAAGTTCCACAGGTCCGTGACACGGGCGTGGAGGTCCTGGCGGCGCGTGCGGACGTGCGAGGTGATCTGGATGCCCGTGAACGCGCCGACGAGGAGGACCGAGAGCGCGTTGACGTCGAGCGCGGGGTGGATGTCACCGACCCGCTGGGCCGGCGTCAGGCAGCTGCGGCAGGTGTCGATCCAGGCGTCGTAGGGGGCGGGGTCCGGGTTGGTGAAGGAACCGAACTCGATGACCAGGCGGATGCCGGCGCGGATACGGACGTCGGTGCGCAGCCCGTGGGCCATCTGGTGGGTCAGGTCGATGACGGTCTGGAGCCCCGGGTTCTCGATCGCCGCAAGGTGCTCCGAGACCTGGAACTGTTCGTCCATCAGCGTACGGGCGAGTGCCTGCTTGGACGGGAAATGGAAGTAGAGCGCTCCCTTGGTGACTCCGGCGTGCTTGACGACGTCGCTGAGGCTGGTGCCTTCGAACCCGGAGTCGTCGAACGCGATGGCCGCGCCGTCGAGGATGGCCTGGCGGGTGATCTCGGCCCGTTCCTGTCTGGCCCTCGCCACGTGGTCGTCCTCCCGGGTCGCTGTCGGCGCGCTGTCTGCTGGGGTACGCCGTCAATGTAATCGGGTGATCTGAAAGAAAACCAGTCGGCAGGTACTTTTTTATGAGAATCGGGAGGCGTTCGTGCCCTTGTGGGGCTCTTTGTGCGATGTCTCATGCCGGGGGGAGCTCGACGTGAGGTGCGAACGGCCCGCAATGTGAGCCGAGTTGGGGTGCGCGCTGCCCGCGGTGGAGGTACCGGCCCCTGCCCGTGGGAGAGATGTACGGGTGCCCCCCGGCCCGTCAGCCGCCGAAGGCGGGTGCCACTCGGCGTCAGGGTTCGATCAGGCCGACGCGGATGGCGTAGCGGGTGAGCTCCAGGCGGTCCCGCAGGCCGAGCTTGTGCAGGAGGTTGGCGCGGTGGCGCTCGACCGTCTTGGCGCTGATCACGAGGAGGTCGCCGATCTCCTTCGACGTGTGGCCCTCGGCGACGAGTTTCAGGATCTCCTCCTCGCGTTCCGTGACGGGCCGCGACGGAAGGGCCTCGCCGGTGCGGGCGCGGTCGAGGTAGGTGCGGATCAGGGTGGTCTCGGCGCCGGGGTAGATGAACGGCTCGTCGCGCAGCGCCGCTCGGCAGGCCTCGACCAGATCGCGGTCCGCGACGGACTTGGGGACGTAGCCGCTGGCCCCGGCCCTGAGAGCTTCGAAGAAGTACTGCTCGTTGTCGTACATGGTCAGCATCAGGATCCGCAGGCCCGGCCGCAGCCGGGAGAGTTCGCGGGCTGCCTGGAGGCCTGTCTGGCGGGGCATCGCGATGTCGAGGATGGCGAGGTCCAGACCGGGGTCCTCGCGGGCACGCAGGACGGCGTCCGCACCGTCGTCCGCCTCGGCGACGACGGTCAGGTCCGGTTCGGCGTCGAGGATGAGCCGTACGCCGCTGCGGACGAGGGCGTGGTCGTCGGCGAGCAGGATGCGGGCCGGTGCGGTCATGAGCTGGATCCCCCGTGTCGGTCTGCAGTGACGTTCAGGCGCACATCGGTACCGCCGCCCGGCCCGGCGCCGACCAGCAGCTCGGCGCCGATCAGCAGGGCGCGTTCGCGCATGCCCCGGATCCCGGCACCCTCCGCGGCGCCGCCGAGTCCGCGGCCGTTGTCGCGGACGAGCAGCGCCGTGCCGCCGCCCGGCACCGGACGCAGGTGCACCTCCACCCGGGTGGCCCCCGAGTGGCGGGCGGCGTTGGTCAGCCCCTCCTGCGCGACGCGGTACAGCACCAGCTCCGTCGCCGCGTCCAGGGCCGGCAGCCCCGGCGTGATGTGGGCGCTGACACCCAGCCGGGACGTGGTGAACTCCGCGGCCAGCGACCGCAGCGCGCTGTGCAGGCCCAGCTCCTCCAGGACCCCCGGGCGCAGCCGGCGGGCGATGCGCCGGATCTCGTCGAGGCTGGCACGGGTGGTCTCCTGTGCCTGGTGCAGGTCGCCGCGCACCGGCTCCGGGATCCGGTCGGCGGCGTGCTTGATCTGGAGCAGGACCGCGGTCAGGGTCTGCCCGACCTCGTCGTGGAGTTCCTGCGCGATGCGGTGACGTTCCTCTTCGAGGGCGGACAGGACCCGCCCGCTGCTGGTGGCCCGTTCCGCTTCGAGCCGGTCCAGCATCGTGCTGAACGTCGCGGTCAGCTCGGCGATCTCGCCCTGACCGGTGACCTGCGGCCGGACGCCGGGCTTGAGGAGGTCGACCGTCGCCATCGCCCGGCTCAGCCGCCCCAGCGGGGCCAGCCCGATCCGCAGCAGCACCGCGTTCAGCACCAGCATCGCGACCAGCCCGGCGACCAGCACGATCGCCTCGCCGAACAGCACCGGCGTCGACACGGTCACCGGCCCGAAGAGCAACAGCACCGCGACGACGAGCACGGCGGCGTTCAGCAGGAAGATCCGCCAGTACAACGACATGGCCATGCCCCTTTCCGGCCCGCTGCCTCCCGTCCCCGTCCATCCCGTCCATCGTCCCCGACTGCGCCCGCAGGCCCCATCGGGCACGCTCCGACCTGCGTCGGAACCCTTCCCCGCCCCATCCTCACCATCCGGGCGAGCCCCTGTCCATCCGTGCCGACACCCATATTCCGGGCATCGCGAAACATGGCAGCATGGACCGCCGCGCCGGTTCCGCATGCTCGGATCCGCCGCGTGCCGCACCACCGTCACAAGGCTCACAACACGAGGGGGATGGGCTGTGCCTGCTCCACGGATGCGTACGACGCCGCTGCCCGGCATCGGCGTCCAGTACGACCTCACCACCCGCGAACACCGCAACCTGTCGGTCATCGCGCACCGGGACGGCACCCGCACGGTCAGCCTGTACCGGGCGGACGATCCCGACGCCTGCGCCGAATCGCTGCATCTGACGGGAGGGGAGACGGCCTCGCTGATCGACGCCCTGATGCCGGCGCACCACAGCCCGAACCTCCTGCACACCACCGACCTCGGCCTGGTCGCCGAGCGCGTCGAACTCTCCGCGCACTCGCTCTGGAACGGCCGCCTCCTCGGCGAGACGAGGATGCGCACCGAGACGGGCGTCTCGATCGTGGCCGTGCTGCGCCGGGCCGAGGCCCGTCCCTCCCCGGCCCCCGACTTCCGCCTCGCGGGCGGGGACACCCTCATCCTGATCGGCACCCGCGAAGGCGTGGACGCCGCCGCCGACATACTCGGCCGGGAGTGATCGCGTGCATTCTGCCGTCTTCCTCATCGAGTTCGGAGCGATCATCCTCGGACTGGGCCTGCTGGGCCGGGTCGCGGGCCGCCTGAAGTTCTCGCCCATTCCCCTGTACCTGCTCGCCGGCCTCGCCTTCGGCACCGGTGGCCTCCTCCCGCTGGGCGCGAGCGAGGAGTTCATCGCGATCGGCGCCGAGATCGGCGTCATCCTCCTGCTGCTGATGCTGGGGCTGGAGTACACCGCCAGCGACCTCGTCTCCAACCTCAAGACCCAATACCCCGCCGGGATCGTCGACTTCACCCTGAACGCCCTGCCCGGAGCCATCGCCGCGCTCCTGATGGGCTGGGGCCCCGTCGCCGCCGTCGTCCTCGCAGGGGTCACCTGGATCTCTTCCTCCGGCGTCATCGCCAAGGTCATGGGAGACCTCGGCCGGCTCGGAAACCGCGAGACCCCGGTCATCCTGTCCATCCTGGTCCTCGAAGACCTCGCCATGGCCGTCTACCTCCCGATCATCACCGCCCTGCTCGCCGGAGTGAGCCTGGCGGCGGGCAGCCTCACCCTGGCCATCGCCCTCGGCGTCGCGGGCGCGGTGCTGTTCGTCGCCGTCCGCTACGGCCGACTCATCTCCCGCTTCGTCTCCAGTGACGACCCGGAGAAGCTGCTGCTCGTGGTCCTCGGCCTGACGCTGCTGGTGGCGGGCATCGCCCAGCAGCTCCAGGTCTCCGCCGCCGTCGGCGCCTTCCTCGTCGGCATCGCCCTCTCGGGAGAGGTCGCCGAGGGCACCCACACGCTGCTCAGCCCGCTGCGGGACCTGTTCGCCGCCGTGTTCTTCGTGTTCTTCGGCCTGCACACCGATCCGGCGAGCATTCCGCCCGTGCTGCTGCCCGCCCTCGCGCTCGCCGTGGTCACGGCGGGTACGAAGATCGCCACCGGCTACTGGGCCGCCAAGCGGGCGGGCATCGGTGTCAAGGGCCGCTGGCGGGCGGGCGGCACACTCGTGGCCCGCGGCGAGTTCTCCATCGTCATCGCCGGCCTCGCCGTAACCGCCGGCATCGAACCGGCGCTGGGCCCCCTCGCCACCGCCTACGTCCTCATCCTGGTCGTCATCGGCCCGCTCACCGCCCGCTACACCCAGCCCCTCGCGGCCTGGTTCGCCGAGCGCCGGGGTCCGGGCGGCCTGTCCCCCGACCCGGTGCCGGATGCCGCCGCGGCCCTGCCGGAACCGGCCTCCCGGGAACGCTAGTGCTGTGACCCGGTGAACCTCTGCGGGCACGGCGCTGGGCCGGGTCCGCCCCGTCTCACGGCAGGCGCTCACGGTCCCGGCGGGGCGCGCCGGAGCGGATCACCGCCACCGCGGCCGCGATCAGGCCGGCGGCGAGGAGCAGGCCGTGGGGCAGGACGGCGCCGGCGACGGCCGCGGCGACGGCGGCGGTCAGGACGAGCGCCAGAACGGCCCCCGGCCGGCCGGGCCGTTCCCCGGCGGTGCGGTCCGCGCGCGGACGGCCGTGTGCGCGCGGGGCCCGTGCGACGTGGGTCTCATCGTTGCGGTGGGGCATCGCCGCTCCTCTCGGGCCCGAAGGTATCCCTCCCGCCGGAGGGCCTCCGTTCGGACAACGCCGTTATCTGCACGACCCGTTGAGGCTGCAGGTCGAGGCGGGTGCGCTGACGTGCCGACACCGCACCCCGCCCGCAACGGGGGTGGTCCTCCACTCCACCGTCACCCGGCGAGCCGGCCCCGCACATCGGGGCCGGCACCCATCTTCCGGGCCCGCCGTCATGACCGGCCCGCCGGCGCTGCTCCGGGTGGCTCCGCGCAGCGCAGGGTGTCGCCGGTCACCGGGGCGCCGTCGGCGATGTTGCGGTCGTAGGTGACGGTCTTGACCTGTACCGGTTCCGTGCCGACGGCGACGTCGAAGTACGTGTCGTGGCCGGGAACGGCCTCCAGCCGGGAGCCGGGCAGCGCGGCCGCGAGGGTCGACGCGTGCTCTTCCTGGCCCGGGGCGTACCGGATGACCGGCGGGCCCGCAGGCCGCACGAGCGGCGCGGACGGGGAGGCGTCGGTGACGACGAAGCCGTTCCGGCTCAGGGCCGCGGCCACGGCGGCGTCGTCCACGCGGACCGTGATGGACGCGGGGTTGGTCGGCGCCGGGGTTTCCGCGACGGGCTGGATCCGGGTGTCGCCGGTGATCGGGCGGTCCGCGCCCAGGGCCTCCCACAGCGCGGCGGACCGGGCCTCGTGCCATACGAGGGTGGACCCCACGCCCGGCACACGGTGGTCGAAGAGCCGGATCGGCACGGTGGCGAACTCGGTCCGGTCCGCACGCAGCCGACCGAGCGCCCAGCCGATACGGATGAGGTCGCCCGGGCCCGTCCGCGCGTCGGTACGCACGGTCTTCAGCAGGGTGCGGACGGTCCGCGCCGTACGCAGCGGGCTGGACAGGGCGCCCTCGACGGTGAGCCGGGCCAGCAGGTCGTTGACCACGCGCTGCTGGCGGCGGACGCGGCCCAGATCGCCGGGCCGGAGGTTGACGTGCCGGGCCCGTACGTAGCGCAGCGTCCGGTTGCCGTCGGTGTGGTGGCGGCCGGCCCCGATGTCCAGGCCGGAGTTCTCGTCCTTCAGCGGCCGGTCCGTGCACACGGTCGCGCCGCCCAGGTTGTCGACGGTCCGCTCGAAGCCGGTGAAACCGGTCTCCAGGTAGTGATCGATGTGGAGTCCGGTGGCCTTCTCGACGGTGGCGACCGTGAGCGGACCGCCCCCGAGGGCATACGCACCGTTGATCTTGCCGGTGCGCGCGGGGACGGCGCCGCCGGCGTATTCGACGTAGGAGTCGCGCGGGATGGAGACGACGCTCGCCCGGTGTCCGTCCTTTGACAGGTGCACGAGCATCATCACGTCGGTGCAGTTGCACCCCTTCCCGCCCACGTGGAGCCGGTTCTTCTCGGCTTTCGACAGCCCGTCACGACTGTCGATGCCCACGATGAGGATGTTCGTGCCCCGCCCGCCGCCCGCCGCGGCCGCGGGGTGGGCCGATACGGCCTGCGGGCCGACGAGGGCCCCGCAGGAGAGGGCGGTCACGCAGGCGAGAGCAACGGCGAGTCGACGCAACGCGAATCCCCCAAACAGGACGAATCATCTCGAATCGCGACTGTAGGGGTCTCTACGGGAGGGGCCGTCGTGCACACGCCGGTGTCACCCGCGTGGCGGGCCCCGGCACTCACTCGCCGTTGGCGGAGAAATGCTGGTAGTCCGGGTTGGCCCAGCGGCCACCCCACTGCCATCCCACCTCGCGGAAGGCCGCGGAGAGCGCGTCGTCCGGGTGGATCTGCCCCGGGCGCGCCGGGGAGCGCCGCAGGTGGGTGCGGGCGCTCGGCGGGTGGACGACCCCGCGGATGTCGACGTACGGGTTCTCGGCGGGGTTGACGTCGACCGCGTCGCCCCAGGCGTGCTGTGACAGGCGCCGGGGATCGCCGGTGACCGGACGGCAGTTGAAGGCCGAGGTGTTGTCGTCGGCCATGGCCTCCGCGTCGTCGCGGTACTCGGCCATCACGCGCATCCGGCGGATCGGGAACCGGGCCTCGAAGGCCCGCTCGAAGGCGTGGAGGACGGGGCGGACGGCGTTCTCGTGGACGACCATCTCGCCGGTGTGGGTGTGGCCGTCGAAGCCCCAGTGGTTCATGCGGATCAGCCGGAGCCGATCCGGCGGGACAGGGCAGCCCACCCGGTAGGAGGCGCCCAGCCTCTCCTGGGGCACGGCCGTCACCCGCGCGGTGAACCGGGCCGGCGGGTCGGGCGGCCCGGCCGGCGACCGCGGCGGAGCGGCCTGCGTGGAACAGGCCAGTGCGGCCGCGCAGAGAGCGGTCGTCACGGCCGCGGCCGCGGTGGTGTGGCGCACGGGACAAAGGCTACGGCCACCGCCGCGGCCGGGCATGCCGGGCTCGACCGCGCGGGAGCAGCGGGGAGGCCGTGGGGAGGCCGTGGGGAGGCCGTAGGGAGACCGTAGGGGCGGGCCGGGCGGGCGCCCGGCGCTCGGCTCAACAGTCGATCGGGTGTTCGGGTCCTTCGCCGGTCGTCCCGCACTCGGTGCCGCCGCCCCCGGCGACCGACGCGCACAGTGCCCCCTCCACCTTGCCCAGCAGGCGTCCCAGCTCGGCGCGCTCGGCGTCGTCCAGACCGTCCAGGGTCAGGCGTTCCAGCTCGCCCCAAGCCCCCCGGACCTCGACGAGCAGGCCGCAGCTCGCCTCCGTCGCCTCGACCAGGGAGGCCCGCCGGTCGGCGGGGTCGGGGCGGCGCCTCACGTGCCCGGACTGTTCGAGGCGCTGGAGCATCTTGGTCACCGTCGAGGGGTCCAGTCCGACCGCCTTGATCAGCTCCGACTGGCGCACGGCCCCGCTGTCCCACAGGTGCATCATCAGGAACTCCTGACCCGGATGCAGTCCCAGGTCCCGCAGGAGACGGCCCGCGGCGATCCGGTGGAGCCGGGCCACCCGGCTGATCGCATGGCTCACCGGCCCGTCGAGCACGGCGCTGGGCGCCGCCGCGCACTGCGGGGGCGTGCGCGTGTCGGGGGCGGTTTCCGCGGTCATGGCTCGCTCCTCCTGCGTCGGCTGCGGCGGGCCCGGTGGGGGCGGTGGGGGCGGGGCCCCGCCCGGACCGCCGCTCGTCTCCGACGATCCTACCCACCGCTCAGATTTTACCTTGGCCGACCAAGTAATGGAGTACGCTGCATCTCGAAGCCATTCATTGGCCGACCAAATATCTCTGTGAGGCGAAAATGACCAGCGCTTTCGACCCGGTCCGCATGGCCGGCGCCACCCTCTCCAACCGGATCGCCCTGGCTCCGATGACCCGCAGCCGCGCGGGAGAGGGCGGCATCGCCACCCCGCTCGTCGCCGAGTACTACACCCAGCGCGCCTCGGCCGGCCTGATCATCAGCGAGGGCGTCCAGCCCTCGGTCGTCGGACAGGGGTACCCCTTCACCCCCGGCCTGCACAGCGCGGAGCAGGTCGCGGCCTGGCGCGAGGTCACCGACTCCGTCCACGCGGCCGGCGGGCGGATCTTCGCCCAGCTGATGCACTCCGGCCGGATCGGCCACCCGTCACTGCTGCCCGACGGACTCGTCCCGGTGGCCCCGTCGGCGGTCACCCCCGAGGGGCAGCTGTTCACCGGCGAGGGCATGAAGGACTTCGTGACCCCCCGCGAACTGACCGGCGACGAGGTGCGCGCGACCATCGCCGACTACGCCGAGGCCGCCCGCAACGCCATCGAGGCGGGCTTCGACGGCGTGGAGCTGCACGGGGCCAACGGCTACCTGATCCACCAGTTCCTGGCCCCCGGCTCGAACCTGCGCTCCGACGAGTGGGGTGGCCCGGCCGAGAACCGCATCCGCTTCGCGGTCGAGGTGGTCAAGGCGGTCGCCGCCGCGATCGGCGCCGACCGTACGGCTCTGCGCGTCTCGCCCGGCAATCCGTACAACGACATCTCCGAGCCCGACCCGCAGCCCGTCTACGAGGCGCTGGTCAAGGAGATCGACGGCCTCGGGCTCGCCTACCTGCACGTACTGGAGTACGCCCCCGAGGTGCGGGAGACGACCCTCGCCCTGCGCAAGCAGTTCTCCGGGCTCCTCGTGCTGAACCCGGCGACCGAGGGTCCCACCGACCACCGGGCCCTCGCGCTCGTCGAGGACGGCACCGCCGACCTCGTCGCGTTCGGCGCGCTGTTCCTCGCCAACCCCGACCTGCCGGACCGCCTGCGCACCGAAGGTCCGTACAACACCCCGGACCCGTCCACCTTCTTCGGGGGCGACGCCCGCGGCTACACGGACTACCCCACCCGCTGAGGAGGGGTGGCTCCGGCCACGCCGGCGGCGCGGCGGTGTTCGCCGGCGGGCCGAGGAGCGGGCAACTGTGACGGCGGGGGTGCCCCGCGGCGCATCCGTCCGGGCCGCTCCACCCGAAGACGAAAGACAAGAGGCGTACGCGAGCGGCGGACGCCGACCGGCAGCGAAGCGGAGGCCTGATGGGAGGACCGGAGAAGTGGCGCGTCGCGCCCGACGCGGGACGCCCGGAGGGACGCGCGTGCGCGCATCTCGACCTCCTGGAGGACTGGAGGCCGAATGCGGCCGCGTCGCCCGCCGCATGCGCGGCGTGCCAGGCGCGCGGGCTGCGCCCGGTGCGGCTGCGCCGATGCGTCACCTGCGGATACG
Organism: Streptomyces sp. NPDC060232; assembly: GCF_042726555.1. Lineage (NCBI taxonomy): Bacteria > Bacillati > Actinomycetota > Actinomycetes > Kitasatosporales > Streptomycetaceae > Streptomyces > Streptomyces sp. NPDC060232. The sequence goes on from NZ_JBHXAG010000001.1 coordinate 602,898, forward strand.
TCGGGTGCTGCGACAGCTCCAGGGGCCGCCACGCCTACGGGCACCATGTGGAGAGCGGGCACCCGGTCGCCGTGTCGCTCGCGGCGGACGAGGACTGGGCCTGGTGCTTCCCCGACGAGGTCTTCCTGGTCCGCGCCGGAGGCGACCTGGCGGACCCGTCCGCCGGACAACGACCGCACCGACGGGAGGCCCCATGAGCACGAACCGCACACACACGCCCAGGACGGAATCGGTGTGGGACTATCCGCGCCCGCCCCGGATCGAGCCCGACGCACGGCACGTGGTGGTGCGGGACGCGGGCGTGGTCCTGGCCGACTCCCGCCGCTGCCTCCGGGTGTTGGAGACCAGCCATCCGCCGGTCTTCTACATTCCGCGGGCCGATGTGCGCATGGACCTCCTGCGCGCCTCGGCGAACCGGAGCGTGTGCGAGTGGAAGGGCACGGCCACCTACTGGACCCTCGGCCGGGAGCCCGGCCTGCCGCCCGTGCCCGACATCGCGTGGAGCTACGAGGTGCCGACCCCGGCCTACGCACCGATCGCCGGCCATCTCGCGTTCCGCGCCGACCGGGTGGAGGCGTGCACGGTGGACGGAGAGCCGGTTCGGGCCCAGCCGGGCGGCTTCTACGGCGGCTGGATCACCGACGAGATCACGGGACCCTTCAAAGGGGAACCAGGCAGCCGGGGCTGGTGAGACGACCCGCCCCGGCCACCGACTGGAGGAGACGGCCTACCGGCGGGCGTCCACCACCGCCAGGAGCTTGCCGCTGGTCGGGCTGCGGTCCAGCGAAGCACCGTCGACAGCCTCGACCACCAGGTCCAGCAGCCGCTCCGCCACCGCCGACCGCAGCTCCGGGTAGCCCGCCAGGAAGACCTCCCGCAGCCGTTCCGGATCCGTGGCCGCGGCCCGTTCCACGCGTACGGTCAGCCGCTCGCGCGCGTCCATGGCATCGAGCCGGATCTGGAGCTCGCCGCGGTGCCCGCCGGGCTTCCCCGCCAGGTCCAGGAACCGCCGGTGGTTGAGGAAGTACGTCGCCACCCGCATCACGTCACCCGTGCGGCCCTGCAGTTCGAAGCGCGGCGCGTGCCGTCCGCACGGACAGCGGCCCGGGATTTCCCGGCCGAGGTCGCCGATCACGTACCGGCCCAGGTCCTGGCCGCGCCGGGCATGCGTGCTGAAGACCAGCCGGCCCGTCTCGCCGGGCGTCACCGGCCGGTCCTCGGCCAGCTCCAGGACCTCCATGGTGTGCAGGTCGGCGTGCAGGTGGTGGACGCCGCCGGAGCTCTCGGTGCACTGGTAGCCCAGCGGCCCGAGGTCCGTGCTGCCGTAGGTGATCGAGCGGATCACCTCGATGCCGAAGGTGTCCTTGAGCGTGCGCCGCTGCTCCGCGGTGAAGTGCTCGCCGCCGTAGAACACCTTGCGCAGGCCGCCGTACGCACGCAGGGTGTCCGCCTCCGCATGCAGCAGCTGCCACAGGTAGGAGGGCATCCCGAAGAGGGTGTCGGCCCCGTGGTCGATCAGCGCCCGCGCCGTCGCGCGGTGGTCGGGGCCGGCCGACAGGGGCAGCTGCACCCCGCCGAGGCGTTCCAGTACGGAGAAGAAGCTGATGAAGCTGCCGTACATGGCGCCGCAGTAGAAGAGATTGGCGGTGCGGTCCCCGACCGGGTCGTAGCCGGCCGCGAGCAGGCCGCGGGCGGCGGCGTGCATCTGCGTGTCGTAGTCGTCGTAGCTGAAGATCGACAACGCGGGCGCGCCCGTGCTGCCGCCGCTGCGGAAGTACAGCTCGGCGTCGGCGCGCGCCACCTTCCGGCCCGGCTCCTGAACGTCCTCCTTGCCCAGCAGCGGGCCCGCGGGCGACGGCAGTACGACGGGCCTGGCCAGGTCGTCCAGGCAGGCGGTGGTGGCGAAGAGCGCCGGGTCGGCCTGGACCGCGACGCGGCGGCTGTAGCGCTGGAGGGCGTACACGCCGTCGTGCGGCTCGCCCGCATAGCTCTCCAGCATGGCCCCGACGGGCGTCACCCGGGTGACGCCGGCGGCCAGCGCGGTACGGGACAGCTCGGCGATGTCGGTCCGGCTGCCCGCGAGGCCCGCCGTCTGCAGGTAACGGCGCATCGGGCGCAGGGTGGAGATCAGCCGCTTCCGCGGCAGCGGCTTGACCCAGACGCTGCGGTGCAGCGGCGACGCCGTGAGCGGGGAGCGGGTGTCGGCCATGACCCGCCACGAACCGTCGGGTGCGGCGAACACCCGGGTCAGACCCAGGTGTTCCTCCAGCCGTGCCACCAGCTCGGTGGTGGTCAGCTCCGCGTCCTCGGCCGGGTCCGGCCCGACCGCGGACACGGCGGCGCCCACCGCCGGCGGCCGGGCCGCGAGCACGGCGGCGAACCGCTCGGCGAAGGCGAACACCTCACCCTCGTCCTCGGTGTCGAGGTACACCACCTGGGGGCTGGAGCACGCCTGCTGCTCGTGCAGGCACACGTCGTCCGCGAGCGCCCCGAGCGTGACGGCGTCCGACCAGGCGTCACGCGTCAGGTAGGCGAAGGAGATCCGGTGCCCCCACTCCACCAGCCGGCAACCGGCCGGCACATGGGCCGCCACGCCTTCCACGGCGCCTTCCCCGCCCCACACGGCGACGGCGTCCGCGGGCGCGCACATCAGGCGCAGCCACTCCTGACGGGACGACGGGAACCGCAGGACGACGACCCGCGCGGCCAGCGCACCACTGGGGTCCAGGGCCGCCAGCTCGGCCATCAGGTGCTGGGTGAACAGGGTGTCGGCGCTGCTGGTCTTGAGGATGTTGACGTTGCCGGCGAGCAGGCCCTCGACGATGCTCAGCGGTGCCACCGTCGCCGCGTTGCCCGGGGCGATGTGGGCGACCAGGCCGAGAGGCGCCCACGCCTCGTAGACCGTCTCGCGGGGATCGGCCCGGTTCAGCCGGCCCGGAGCCGTGCCGCCCAGCTCCCGGCGCAGCTTGCGGGTCAGCTCACGCCGGCCGAGGAGCGCGCCGAGCTCGGCCAGCACCGCCGGGTCCTCGCCCTCCGGCAGGTGCGGGGCGAGCCGGCCGTGTACGGGGTGGGCCGGGTCGCGCAGCGCGCCGGCGAGGGCGTCGCAGGCGGCCAGCACGGTCTCGGTCTCCAAGTCCGTCGCCAGCGCGGCCTCGACGGCGGTCGGCAGCTCCGTGAGGCGCCGCCCGGCCTCCTCGTCGCCGACGAAGGAACCCTGCCAGTAGTGGTGGTGCACGCTCATGGTCACGCCATTCCCTTCATCAGTTCCGCCGCGGCCACGGCGCAGCTCCGGTTGCGGCTCACCCCGGCACGGCCGTGGACGGTGAACCAGGGGGTCTCCAGCTCGCACCCGCAGGCCTCGCCCGGCTGGAGGGAGGCGAGGTCGCCCATGACCACGCTCTGCGCCGGCACCGAGGTGATGTACGGCGACACGAGGTGCAGGTAGCCGCGCTCCCCGTACGGCAGGGGCTCCAGGGTCCGGGTGGACCGGATCGTCACCCGCGACCAGACGGGGGCGTGCAGCCGGTGGTGGTCGCACTCGATGTACGGGATGCAGTGCTCCACCGACCCGAAGGTGTCCCGGATCCGCTCACCCGGGATGCCGAGCTGCTCGGTGACGCGGGCGTACAGCTCCTCCTTCTCGATGCGCCGGTCGGCGTGGCCCTTCCAGCCGCCGCCGAGGACGACCAGCGAGCCCTCGGGCAGGCGCAGCGGCGCCATTCCCATGGCCCGCATCCGCTCCAGGGTGAAGAAGAGGAAGGCGGGGAAGCCGAGGATGCGGACCGGGGCGTCCTCCCGCTCGAAGCGGCGCAGCGCGGCGATACAGCCGAAGGGGTCGAACTCGTGGTCGCTGCCCGTGTTGCGCAGCGCGTACTCCACGCTGCGTGCCGGGGCGAAGTCGCACAGGTAGTTGTCGGTGAAGGCGGTGCCCAGGTTCAGGGACGGGGCCGGCTCGTAGCTGTAGAGGAGGTAGTTGACCTCCTGGTCCGGGGTGATCCAGCCGTTGCGCTCGAAGATCCGGGCGACCATGCGCTGGGCCGAGCGGATGGTCCAGTGGTCGAAGAACATCTGCGACTTCTGGCCGGTGGTGCCGGACGAGGTCAGGTGCAGTTCGACGTCCTCGCGCGGGATGGAGAGCACCTCGTGGCGCTTGAAGAAGTTCGCGTGGACGAGTGGCGCACGGTACGGCTCCGGCTCCGCCGGGGGAGTCGCCTCGTACAAGGAGCGGAAGAACGGGGAGCGTTCGGTGTGCCAGGCGTTGGTCTCCGCCATGGCGGCGGCGAACAGCTCGTCCACCGCGGGCCCGTGGGCGTAGGGGTCGGTCAGGTCGCACAGCTGTTGTACGTGCGGCAGGAGGGCCGGGTCGGGTACGGCGACCGGCGCGAGGTGGGGGTTCATGCGGTTCATGGGGCAACCTCGGATGGTGTGGGCAGGTGCGCCGACGCCCAGGCCGACGCGTAGCAGTCCAGGTAGGGCTGGAGGGGCGGTTCGACGGCGACGCCGCGGAAGTCGATCCGCTCGCTGGAGCGCGACAGGACGGCGTAGTCGTGGAAGCCGTCGCTGTCCGCGCGCATCGCCGGGTAGAGGGCTCCGGCGACGAACCCGTGGGCCAGGAAGGCGGAGAGGGCCTCCTGGTGGGCGAGCGGCACCAGGGCCTCCACGTAGCCGGCGCCCGCGCGGGCCAGGGCCCGGGTGACGGGTTCGAGGTGGTCGGCCGCGGCGGCCGGGTCGGGATGGGCGGTCAGCAGGGAGCAGTAGCCGCCGGTGCGGTTGAGGTAGGCGTAGACCTCGAACCGGCCGTCCTCCGGCGTGAGCAGCACGTTGGGGGTGTGCAGCGGGTAGAACCAGCCCTCCGTGTCGGGGAAGCGCTCGCGGAAGCGGCGGCGTACGAACGCCGGAGCCTCGATCAACTCCAGTCGTTCGACGACACCTTGCGGCGCAGGCGCCGGGTGCCGGCCGGAGGCGGCCCGCACCCCCGGGTAGCCGATGCCGAGGGCCGCCCCGGCCGTGCGCAGCAACGGCATGAGCACGGCGGGCACTTCGGCGACGGGTACCCGGCGGTCGAGCACACCGGGGGAGTGACGCGCGTAGAGCGCGAGGCTCTCGCGGCTGCGGAGGTCCACCGCGTTGGGCAGGATGCCGAGCGGCCGGAAGCCGTTGCGTGCGACGACCCGCTGCGGACCGGAGCCGACGGTGCGGACGGTCGCGTACACCGAGTCCAGCCGGCCGGTGTCGAGCATCTCGGCGCAGAGCGCCTCGGTCAGCGTGGCGGCCAGACCCGCCGAGCGGTGCTCGGGGTGCACGGCGATGCCCTCCAGCCGGGCGATGCGGCTGCCGGCCTCGCCGTGGATGGCGGCGGACGCGGCCAGGGCCCCGGTGGCGGGGCAGCGGGCGACGAGCCACAAGGAGTGCGGGTCGGCCATGAGCCGGGCCATCTCGGCCGGGTCCGTACCGAGGGCGACGGGGTAGTGCGGACCGTAGACGGCGTAGTAGAGCTGCCGCAGTTCGGCGATGTCCGCGCTGGTGGCGGGGGTGATGACGGGGGTCTTCACCGGGCGCCACCCACGGTCTCCGGCTCCACGGAGGGCGCCGCCGGTTCTGCTGGGGGTACCGGCTCCGCCGAGGGTGCCGGTTCGGGAGTACGGGACCCCAGCAGGGCCAGCGCGCAGGCGGCGGGCAGCAGGCCGGCGCCCTGGACCAGGCAGAGCGTCTGCGGGGAGAGGAAGTCGCCGGCGGAGCCGAAGACCAGGGACGCCACCGGCAGGGAGGCGCCCAGTACGGCCTGCATCACGGCGAAGAAGCCGGGCTTGTCGGCTGTCGGCACCAGCCGCTGGAAGAGCGCCACGAAGCGGACGCTGACGGCCCCGGCACACCAGCCTGCCACCGCCAGGCAGCCCGCCACGACCGGGAGGTGGGAGAACAGGCCGGGCAGCGCCAGCGCGAGGGCCATCAGGCCCAGACAGCAGGCACCGGCGACCGTGGGCCGCCCCGGCACGCGGGTGCCCGTGAAGGCACCGACGAGGGCGCCCCCGCCCAGGGAGGCCTCCAGCAGGGCGACCGTGCCGCCGCCGCCCCCGAGGACGGAGCGGGTGTAGAGGGGGATGACGACGAACACGGCGGCGGTGAAGAGGTTGGCCGCGGTGAAGCAGACCAGGATCCGCCGTACGTAGGGCAGGTCGCCGAGGATGCGGCGGAGCGGACGCTGCGCGGGCGGGGCCGAGGCGGCGGGGTCGGCCCGGCCGGTCTGCGCGGTGCCGGTGGCGCGGAAGCGCGCGCTCGCGACGAGGACGGCGGCCCCGGCGTAGGCGGCCGCGCAGCCGGCGGCCAGTCCCGCGACACCGGCCCGGTCGACCGTCAGGGCGCCGAGCAGCGCTCCGCCCAGGCCCGCCAGGGACTGGGTGGACAGCTCGAATCCGGTCGCGGTCTCGATGTCGGCGTCGTCGACGAGTTCGGGCACCGAGGTGGTCAGACAGGGATCGAAGAACGCCTGGCAGGTGGCCAGGGCCAGAGCGGCGGCGTAGACCCCGGCGAGCGGCGGTCCGCCGCCCTGCGCCCACACCGCGAGGACGCCCGCGGTGGCCGCGGCCAGACCGGCCGCGCTGCGCAGCACCGAACGGTGGGCGAACCGGCCCACGGCCCCGGCCACCACGGGAGCCAGCACCACGGCGGGAAGCGTGCAGGCGGCCATGAACAGCCCGGAGGCCAGACCACGGGCGTCGCGCACCGCGTAGGCCACGATCCACCAGGACACGCCGACCTGGAACATGCGCACGGCGGCCTGGGTGAGGACCTGGCCCAGCCACACGGCGGCGAAGGCGCGGTTGCGCAGGATCAGCGGGGCTGCGGGACGGGGGGCGGTCATACCGTCGGCCTCTCGTCCAGGACCCGGACGAGCTTGCCCGAGCGCGGGTTGACGGCGAGGTCCCGGTGGCGCGCCCACTCCACGGACAGCGGGTGCACGAACCCGGCGCGCACACTGTCGGGGTACAGCGGCCGTACGGTCTCCAGCTCCGCGACGACGGCCCGGGCGAGCGCCTCACGCCGCTCCGCGGCCGGTTCGCCGGCCCGTTCCTCCCCGGGAGTGGTCGCCAGCCGCAGGACGAGCCCGTCGCGGCCCTCCCAGCGGCGGACGACGAGCTGCATGCCGACCACCTGTCCGGCGGTGTCGGCCGAGGCCACGGCATCCTGGGCGTCCTGGGTGTAGAGGGAGACCGGGCCGACCCGTACGCCCTCCTCGGCGCGGCCGAGGATCCGGAAGTGCCCCGGCCCGGTGCCGGTCCACTCGGCCCGGTCGCCGGCGGGGTAGCGGATGATCGGCATCAGGCGGCGGAACAGGCTCGTGACGACGACCCGGCCGGGGCGACCCGGTTCGGTGATGGGCTCGTCCGTGGAGTCGTCGAGGATCTCGACGACCGAGTGCGGGGTGAAAGCCCGGTGCACCCGGGCATCGGCGCCGGGCACGGGACGGCCGAGCAGGCCGGCGTCGACGCTGGCGTAGCCGACGGAGCGGGCCTCGGCGCCGGGGAACGCCGTGGCCAGCAGGCGCCGCTGGTCCGCGAAGAGCGCCTCGCCGCCGAAGAGCAGCAGCTCGACGGAGTCGAGCCGGGCACCGGACGCGAGGACCTGCTCGGCGAGCCGGCACAGGGTGGTGGGCGTGCCGGCCAGTACCTGGGCGGCGAGATCGCGCAGCGTGGGGATCGTCGACTCCAGCGGCGCGCCGCCGCCGATGGGCAGGCGGACGTTGTCCACGGGCGCGTGGGCGAGCGAGTCGAGGATGAACAGGAAGCTGGCGTACAGCTCCCCGGCGTAGAAGAGGTCGGCGACGCGGTGTCCCGGACGCAGCCCTGTGTCCACGAGGCCCTGCCCGAAGGTGGTGACGAAGGTGCGCCACTCGTCCCGGGTGTAGACGGAGAACTTGGGGGACCCGGTGGTGCCGCCGGTCTTGTAGACCGTGGCCTCGCTGAGCGGCCCGGTCAGCACGCGGCTGTCGTGCAGGGTGTTGGCCGCCCAGAAGGACTTCTGGTCGACCACCGGAAGGTCGGCGAGCCGGTCGGTGTCCGGCGGCAGGGACGCGTAGAGGTCCCGGTAGTAGGGCGAGTTGTGACGGGCGAAACGTATGAGGTCCGAGAGTTGCTGGGCGGACATGGGCCTTTGCCTAGGTGACGGAAGTGGGACGGGAGCCGCGGCGGGGCTCGGCGATGGGATGAACTCGCCTGCCGCATCTGCCGGTACGAACGGGGACCCCCCCGGCGCCCCCGCCTCCTCGACTGCACGTCGAAAGCTGACGTGCAGTCACGATGATGAAACATCAGTGCGCAAGTCACCAAATTGAGCGAAGATTCCAGGCCATTGTGGCAACTTTCAACAATTCTTGCGGCATGGTCACATGTCCTCGCCGCCCCGGCCTTCGTCGCCCGACGCCTGCGGTTGATTCCGCGGCGTTCTGGTTCGTCGAACCATCGGTCCCGCTGTGATTCGGCGAGGCGGGAGCCTGCGCCAGGCCGGTGTGACCCACTGCCGCATGGCCGTCCCGTCCCATGCCTTCCTCTACTGACCGAGCACGGCCACCTCCGCCGCCGCGCCGCCCTTCGACCGGGCCGGCCTGATCGCGGTGCTGCGCGCGCACCAGGCAGGCGAGCGGAGCTTCCCCGCGTTCGTCCGCGGCTGCTGGAGTGCGGGCATCGCCTGGTACGACGTCGACACCGCCGCACGTCCGTGCACCTGCCACGGCGCAGGCGGCGAGTCCTCCACCGAGGGCTGCCCGCACACAGCACCGGCGACGCACCCGGAAGAGATTCCGCGGTCACCGGGCTGTCGCCGCCGCACGGGGCCGCGCCCGTGGCAGACTCGGTGCCCTCCGGCCCGGCCGCCGCGTGACGGGCGGGCCGTCCCACCCCGACGAGCAGCCCCACGGATCGGCCGCGCCCGCCGTCCGGCACGCGTGATCCCGGGCCCGGTCCCCCGGGAGGCCCCGTGCCCCGCAGCCTCGCCCACCACCACGCGAGGGCCGTTGCCCTCGCCGTGGCCGGCCTGGTCCTCGTCCTCACCGCGGGCACGTCCGGCGCCGCTCCCGCCGCTCGTACCGCCCCCGCCGCACAGGGCGCCGGGGCACCACCGCGTTCAGTGACGGCCGCGGCCACGACCGTCGTGCCCGCCGCGCCCGGCAGCGCGACCCCGCTCTCCGGCTACGCCGTCCAGTCCACCGCGAAGGTCGCCGACACGGCGGCGACCGTCTCCAGCCCCGGATATCCGGCCACCGGCTGGTACCCCGCAGGGCCCCGTTCCACCGTCCTCGCCGCACTGCTCGCAGCCGGCGTCCACCCGGACCCCTTCCACTCCACCCAACAGGAACTGATCCCCGCCGCCGACTTCTCCGTGCCCTGGTGGTACCGCTCCGACTTCACGGTCGCCGACACGACCGCCCGTACCCACCTGGACTTCAGCGGCGTGATCTCCGCCGCCGACGTCTTCGTCAACGGCCGCCGGATCGCCACCACGAGCTCCGTCGCCGGCGCGTACACCCGGCACGAGTTCGACGTCACCGCCCTCATCAGGGCCGGTACCAACACGGTCGCCTTCCGGATCCAGCCCAACAACCCGCGCAAGCACCTCACGATGGGCTGGCTCGACTGGCTGCAACCGCCCCCGGACGAGAACATGGGCATCGTCCGCGACGTCACCGTCCGCCGCGCCGGACCGGTCGCCCTGCGCGACGCGCACGTCGTCTCCGCCCTGGCCATGCCGTCCATGGCAACGGCCGACCTGACCGTCAAGGCCCGGCTACGCAACGACTCCGACGCCACCGTCACCACGACGCTGTCCGGCACCGTGGTCCGGGGCCAGGGCCAGGGCCAGGGCCAGGGCCAGGGCCAGAGCCAGGGCCCGAGCCATGGCCCGGCCCGGGATCCCGATGCCGCCTTCGCCCGCAGCGTCACGCTCGCTCCCCACGAGACCAGGACGGTCGCCTTCTCACCTGCCGAACACCCCGCGCTGCGGCTGAAGTCGCCCCGCGTGTGGTGGCCCGCCCACCTGGGCGACCAGCCGATGTACGAGCTCGACCTGACCGCCACCGTGACCGGCACCGCCACCCCCTCCGACACGGCCCATCAGCCCTTCGGCATCCGCGACGTACGAGCGCCCCTCAACGCGGACGGCGCCCGCCAGTACGAGGTCAACGGCCGTCCGCTGCTCATCAAGGGCGCCGGCTGGTCTCCCGACGAGTTCCTGCGCTGGGACCCGACCTATACCGAGGACCGCCTCAAGTACGCCCTCGACCTGGGCCTGAACACCCTTCGCCTGGAAGGACACATCGAGCCCGACGAGTTCTTCGACCTTGCCGACCGGTACGGCATCCTCACCCTCCCCGGCTGGGAGTGCTGCACCAAATGGGAGGGCGAGTTCAACCGCGACGGCGCCGGGGAGCGGTGGTCCGCCGCCGACCACTCGACCGCCCGCGCCTCCATGGCCGCCGAAGCCGCCCGCCTGCGTCACCACCCCGGCGTGATCTCCTTCCTGATCGGCAGTGACGCCGCCCCGAACGAGGAGATCGAGCGCGGCTACCTCGACGCGCTGAAGGCCGCCGACTGGCACGCTCCGGTGATCCCCGCCGCATCGGACGCCTCGTCCCCCGTCACCGGCCGGTCCGGGATGAAGATGACCGGACCGTACGACTGGGTCCCGCCGGCCTACTGGTACGACAAGCGCGAGGGCGGAGCGAGCGGATTCAACTCCGAGACCAGCGCCGGCCCGGACGTCCCCACCCTCGACACACTGCGCCGCATGATGACCCCGGCCGAGCTCGAAACCCTGTGGAAGGACCCGGCAGCCGCCCAGTACCACCGCTCCCCGTCCGCCACCTTCGACACGCTGGAGCTGTACGACACCGCCCTCACCGCCCGCTACGGCGCCCCGGCGAGCCTTGAGGACTACGTACACAAGGCGCAGCTCGCCCAGTACGAGAACGTACGCGCGCAGTTCGAGGCGTACGCCCGCAACGCCAAGGACCCCTCGGACCCGTCGACCGGCGTCATCTACTGGATGTTCAACAGCGGCTGGACCTCACTCCACTGGCAGCTCGTCGACCGCTACCTCGACCAGGGCGGTGCCTACTTCGGCGCGAAGAAGGCGAACGAGCCCCTGCACGTGCAGTACGGGTACGACGACCACTCCGTGGCGGTCGTCAACAACCGGCCCGCACCGGCGTCCGGGCTGACGGCCCAGGTGACGCTCTTCGCCCCCGACGGCACGCAGAAGTACGACCGGACGGTGACCGGCCTGAGCGTCGCGGGCGGCGGTGTGAGCAGCACCGCGCTGACGCTCCCCGAGTCGGTACCCGGCCTGCCCACCACCTACCTGGCCAGACTGCTGCTCTCCGACGCCGCCGGACGCGAGGTGAGCCGCAACGTCTACTGGCTGTCCACCGAGGCGGACGTCCTCGACTACGGGCGCAGCGACTGGTTCCACACCCCCACCACCACCTACGCCGACCTCCGCGGGCTGAACTCGATGGCGCGGACGGCGGTCACGGCGACGGCGTCGACGACGGCGGACGACGCCTCGGGGACGTCCACGACGACCGTGACCCTGCGGCACGCGGGCACCGGCAGCACCCCGGCGCTGCTCACGGACGTCCACCTCGTGCGGGCTTCGGGGGAACCGGCGCTGCCGGTGCGGTGGAGCGACAACCAGGTCAGCCTGTGGCCGGGCGAGTCGGCCACGCTGACGGCGACGTACCGGACGGCGGATCTGCGCGGCTCGGCCCCCCGGCTGCGGATCTCCGGCTGGAACAGCCCCGCGGTCACGGTCCCGGCCCCCTGACGACGGTCAGGTCGTCAGCGCGGCGGCTTCCCGGCGGGCCTGGTGGAGCCAGTCCAGGCGCGTTGCGTCGGTCGAGTCGGTGACGGTGCGGAAAACGATCCGTCGTACGTCGGCCACTCCCACGTACGGCAGGACGCACGCCGCCCAGATCCGCTGCAGCGGGTCACCGAACTCGCTCTCCTCGCGCTCGCCCGGGGTGTCGGAGGTGTTCAGCACGAGGGCCCGGCCCGCCTTCAGCAGCCCCGCGGGCTCGCCGTCCGCGCTGCCCAGCTTGTAGGCGACGCCGGGCACCAGGACCCGCTGCACCCAGCCCGTAAGGACGGCCGGCGGCATGCCCCACCAGTTCGGGTGGACGAACACCATGGCGTCCAGCGCGGCCACCTCCCGCCGGTGCAGGGCCACTTGCGGATCGTCGGCGCCCGGAGCGGAGGAGACGGTGCCCGTCTCCCCGGCGGAAAGCAGGGGCGGAAAGCCTTCGGCGCACAGATCGTGCGCGACCACCTGGCACCCTCGCCCCTGCAACTCCTCCACGACGGCGTCGAACACCGCATGGTTGAAACTGCCCGCCCGCGGATGAGCCAGGTACACCCCGACACGCATGATCCGTTCCCCCTGGTCGACTTGGGTCACGGACATTGTCCACGACCACCGGCGGGTGCGGGCACGGGTCAGCCGGCCGGCGGGGGGAACAGCTGCGGTCATGCGGGGAGGACGCGGACGCGGGCACCCCTGTGGACGCTCGCGTATGCGGATGAGCGTTTCGGCTATGTCGCGTCTCGTCCCGCTCGACTTGACTGAGGTCATGACGAAGACGACGAAGAACGAGACGCAGACCACCGACCAGGCCATCACCCTGGTCATCGGAGGGCACGGCAAGACCGGCCGCAAGGTCGCCGAGAAGCTGACGGCCCAGGGCCGGCCGGTCCGGGTCGGTTCCCGCAGCACGGAGCCGGCTTTCGACTGGAACGAGCCCGGCACCTGGCTCCCGGCCCTTGAGGGCGTCGACCGCGTGTACGTGACCTACTACCCCGACCTCTCCTTCCCCGGCGCCGCCGAGCAGGTGGGAGCCTTCGCCGAGGCGGCGGTCGCCGCCGGCGCACGCCGTCTCGTGCTGTTGTCCGGACGGGGCGAGGAGGCCGCGCGGATCAGCGAGGAGAAACTGAAGGCCTCCGGGGCCGACTGGACGGTCGTGCGGGCGAGTTGGTTCAACCAGAACTTCGACGAGGGCTTCTTCCTGGAGCCGGTGCTGGCGGGTGTGATCGCCCTGCCTACCGCGGACGCGGTCGAGGCGTTCGTCGACACCGGGGACATCGCCGACGTGGTGGTGGCCGCACTGACCGACGACCGGCACATCGGCAGGACGTACGAGCTGTCCGGCCCGCGCCTGATGAGCTTCGCCGATGTCGCGGCCGAACTGTCGAAGGCCATCGGTCGGGAGATCGCCTACGTGCCGGTCTCGGACGAGGCCTACCGTGCGGTGCTGCGGGACCACGGCCTGCCGGAGGACTTCATCCTGGACGGACGCAACGCGCACCTGGTCGACGGGGTCGAGGAGGTCCTCGGCCGGGCGCCCAGGGACTTCGCGGATTTCGCCCGAGAGGCCGCCGCCACCGGCGTCTGGGCCGTCCCGTCCTCCTGAGCACCCGTCACCCCCGTCCGCGGATGCGGGACGGAGAAGATGTACGCATGGACATGCTGACCGGGCTGCTCGAAGGCCCTCAGGCCCGCGGTGCCTTCCTCCTCAAGTCCGTCCTGAACCCGCCGTGGGCCATGCGGATCGAAGACCGCGCTCCGCTGTCGGTGGCGACGATGGTGCGCGGCTCGGCGTGGCTGCTGCCCGACGGCGGGGGCGAGCCGGTGTTCATCGCCCCGGGCGACGTGGCGGTGGTGCGCGGGCCCGACCCGTACACGGTGGCCGACGCCCCAGGTACGCCGGTACAGGTGACGGTGGGGCCGGACCAGCGGTGCAGTACGCCGGAGGGCGAGGACGTCACCGATTCCATGGCGCTCGGCGTGCGGACCTGGGGGGCCGCCCACCAGCACGCCGGATCGGCGGTGATGCTCAGCGGCACCTACCAGGCGCCGAGCGAGATCGGCCGCCGGCTGCTGGGCGCACTGCCGAACATCCTGGTCAGACCGGCGGGGGCGGCGAAAGCGGCGGACGCGACCCTGATCGACCTGCTCGCCTCCGAGATCTCCAGCGGGGACCCGGGCCAGGAGGTCGTGCTGGACCGGCTGTTGGACCTGCTGCTCATCGGGGTGCTGCGTGCGTGGCCCTCGGCAGCGGATTCGAGCGCGCCCGCCTGGTTCCAGGCCCAGAGCGACCCGGTGGTGGGCCCGGCGCTGCGGCTGCTGCACGAGAGCCCGGCGCACGGGTGGACCGTGGAGGAGCTGGCGGCACGGGTGGGGGTGTCACGGGCGTCGCTGGCACGCCGGTTCCGGGAGGTGATGGGGGAGCCGCCGGTCGGCTATCTGACGGGCTGGCGGCTCGCGTTGGCGGCGGACTTGCTGCGCGAACCGGATGCGACGGTCGAGAGGGTGGCCCGGCGGGTCGGATACGGCAGTGCGTTCGCGCTGTCCGCGGCGTTCAAGCGAGTACGGGGGATGAGTCCGCAGGCGTTCCGTGCGGGCGCGTCCGGGCCTGACGCCGAACTGGCGCCGGGGCCCGGCGGCACGGTCGTCCTCAGCCCGCCCGAGGTGGGGTCGCGTCGAGGGTGATTACGCCGACGCGCTGGCCACCGGTGAGTTCGCCGGTGGGGGTGAACCCGAGTCCGAGGTAGAAGGGTTCGGGGCTGCCGGCGCCGACGTGCCAGCTGACGTAGACCCGCTGGTGGATGCCGCGGCGCCGGATCTCCTCGATGACGGCGCGAACGGCGAAGCGGCCGTATCCCTTGCCCTGGCGGCCGGCGTCGATGTTCAGCCGCCAGATGCCGCTGCGCCGGTCGCCCGGGTCGGTGGCCGGGTTCCAGACGATGTCGTGGAAGGCCATCACGAAGCCGACGACGTCGCCGCCGTCGACGATGGCCCGCGGCCAGGCGCTGGCCGGATAAACGTATGCCTCCGCAAGGGACTTGACGACGGGGGAGACCAGATGCGCCTGGTCGGGGCGTACTTGTACGGCGCACACCGCTTCGAAGTTCTCAGCAGTGACGGGCGCCAGCCGCAGGGTCCGCTGCGGCGGGACTATCAGGTCGGGCATGACTGCACCTTAAGGGTGTCGGGCACGGCTCCCGCTGCCGTCAGGACACGCATCGCGGAAGCCGGTGCCCATCGCGGTACCGACCACGAGTTCAAGGGCATGCTCACCGACCGGGACATCGTCACCAGGTCTTCGCGGCGGGAGGACCGCGCCACCACCACCTGCGACCGGCCCGGCCTGCAAGGGCGCGACCGGCGCGGACAGGGGCACGACCGGGGCCGACGCGGAGGCCCCGGCCGGGGCGGGACGGCCCGGGTGCTCGGCGACATCGGCGGCGCCACCGTGACCCCCAGAACGACGGTTGCCGGTATGCACCGCCAGCCCCCCAGGCCGCTCCCGGCACAAGGGACCTGCGGCGGTCGGCCCACCGGCATCCCCGTCAGACCTGACTGCCCACAACGCGACGTCGTTTCCGCGCGCGACCACCGCTGCGCCGACCGGCTTCCGGCCTCCCGACGAGGTGGACAGGCACTGCCGCTGACGTGGACAAAGCCAGGCGGGGTTAGATTCACGTGCATGACAGCAGATGCGCACGAGATAACCTTCCGCCAGCGCGCGAGCCGCAAGCAGACCCAGGGGATCTCCCTGCTTCTGGTGGCGGGCTGCATCTGGATCGCTCTCGCGTACCAGTTGTTCGCGCCCTTCAGCATCCAACGAGACTCCAACGGCAGCATCGAGTGCGCTTCCCGGGTCTTCTACGACGACGGTGCCGACGACGGCCGCAGGTCGCGCTTGAAGACGTACGCGGAAGCCGAAGGCACCCGCTGCGCTGTCGCCCGCGACTTTGCCGACATGCTCGGACTCCTGGTCCTCTCGCTGCCCTTCGCGGCCATCGGGATCTTCCAGTGCACGTCGGGCGCACTGACGCTGGCCCTGCGGCACCACGAGGACGAGCTCGCGCTCAAGGCCGAGCGGCCCGCCGAGCCCGCCACGCCCGCCGAGCCCGCAGGACCCGCCGGCGCCACGCCGTAGGCATGACGCTGCATCCCACCACCGTCCCCGGACGTGGTTGCGGCCGCGTGGTCGTGCCGGTGCGAGGATGGCGCCGAGGCCGGCCGGAAGGGCGGACAGTGCGATGAGCGAGGCCCCGCGCCGCGCGGCGCGTGCGGCGTGCCAGCCGAGCAGGACCAGCGGGAGCAGCAACCCGCCGAGGAAGAACCCCCAGCTGCCGAGCGTCCCGTACGCCGACTTCCAGGCCACCCCGAACGCCAGGGCCGCGGCCAGCGGTGGCGTGGCCAGTGCCACCGCGATCCGCGAGAGCCCGCGTCGCCATCCCCCTTGCCAGCCCGCCATGTCCGCCCCCGTGGCTCGTAGCTCTGTGCCCCAGGTAACCGCGACGGCAGGGGCACGTAAAGAGCGCGGCGCCCTGGGGGTGGGCACGTATCGCCCCGCAAGGTCCCAGCCGCACCGGGTGAGGTGTCCGTCGGCGCTGAGGCGGAACGTTACGGGCGGACCTGCAGAGGGCGGGCCCGCCACCCCCTGTGTAGGGATGGCGGGCCCGTGTCCCGCTTGGGGTGCGGTGAGAAGTTGGGAATGCCCGGTACCGGAGCCGTTGCAGTCGACGAGCCAGAGCTGCCGACCGGAGAAACCGCTCAGTGCTTGTCGTAGACGCCGAAGATGTCGATGACGAGGTCGATGCTGTTGCCGCTGCGGTTGAAGAAGTCGACGATGCCGTTGACGCCGAGGCTCGCCTGGACCAGGTTCGGCACGGTCTTGCCCGCAGTCCAGTTCAGGTTCGAGGAGTTCGGCGCGACCGGCGGGGTGTGCGTCTTGTTCTCGTACTGCCACAGGGCGTTGGGGTCGGGGGAGACCGTGAGGTGCCCGGCGCCGCTGGTGTTGGTGACCGTAGTGTTCAACACCATGGCGGTGGCCGTGGTGTTTTCCTCCCCGAACGTCGAGTAGATGTAGCGGTAGGGCTTCAGCGGACCGGAGGGCCACTGCGAGGCGTCACGGGTGTCGAGGTCCCGGACGGGTCGGACCGGGATGTAGGCGCTCACGCTGTCCGGGCTGTAGTACCCGACGACGTCGACGATCACGTCGGCTGCAGCCCAGCTGCCGTTGCGGACGACGATCTTGCCGTCGGCGCCGACCGGGACGATCACCGAGTTGGCGATGGTCTGGCCGCCGCTGAAGTTCACGTTGGACGTGTTCGGCGCGGCCTGGCCGCTGGGGAACACGGTCAGGTGACCGGCCGTCCGCGGGTTGGTGACGGTCACGTTGAGCGCCACGGCCTTGGCGCCGGCCGGCACGCCGCGGGTGCTGGTGATCTGGACGCCGAACTGGCCCTGCCCGGGGACCATGCCCCGCGGCGTGCCGAGGCCCTCGCGGGTGTCGACGAAGCGCGTCGGGTCCGTCGGCGTGTAGCCGTTGGCCGAGGTCCGGGTGAAGTAGCCGGTCACGTCGGCGATCAGGTCGACGCCCTGTTCACCGCTGTTGTAGAGGTTCACGTAGCCGTTCTTGCCGACCGGCACGACGACCAGGTTCGGTACCGAGTCGCCGGCCGCGTAGTTCACGTTCGACGTGGTCGGACGCTCGGTGCCGTCGGCGTAGGCGCGTACGTGACCGGCGGTCTTGGTGTTGGTGACCGTGACGTTGAGGACCACGGCGGCGACGTCGGCCGGGATGCCGTTGTTCCCGGCGACCTTCACCCGGGCCTCGCCCCACGCCGGCACCTGGCCGGCCTGAGCGGCGCCCGTGCCGTCCCGGCTGTCGAGCAGCCGGGTGGGGCTGTGCGGGGTGAACTCGGAGCCTGGGGTGATGAACGGCATCTCGTTGGTCGCCGAGGGGCCGTTCGCGCCGTCCACGCCGTACACGGTGACCTTGACCGTGTAGCTGCCCACCTCGGCGTACGTGTGGTGGGAGGTCTTGGTCTCGGTGCCGCCGGCGTGCTCGCTGCTGGATGTGCCGTCGCCCCAGTCGATCACGACCGTGAGCGGCGTGCCCAGGCTGCTGGTGATCTCGGACTTCAGGTCGATCGTCCGGGCGCTGGTGGCCGTGCCGCTGAGGCCGACCTTGAGGTCGGCGCCCGCAGCCTGCGGAGCGGCAGCGGTCTTGTTTCCGGCGGCCGGCAGGTTCTGCTTCACCGACCGGTCGGCCGGGCTGCTGAAGGTGAACGCGTTCGCGGCGGTCTTGAGCAGGTCCTTGGACGAAGTGACGCCGTGGGCACCGTCAGCGGACGGCCCCGCGGCCTGGGCCGTGCCCCCCGGCATGAACCCGACGCCTGCCGCGATCACGGCAGCGGAAAAGACAAGTCGGCGACTACGCACCGGCCCCCCATGGTGTTGGTCGAACGTTCGAGTTGATCTCGAAGGTTCGCTCACATTACAGAGCCGCGCCGCCCCGCGATGAGCGGTTTTTGGGGCGGCGCGACCGTGTAACGAACCCTTTGCACCACCGGTGCGCGGACGTTTGTGTCGTGCTTCACGCGACCCTTGTGATGCGGCGTGGCCTGCGCGCATTCACAGGTAGGGCCCTTCTCCGGTCTTGTCACCCCTTCAGGTGCCGGCACAGCCTCAGGAACAGATCCGGGTTGGCGATGCTCTGCAGGTCCGCGCTGTCCACCGTGGTGCGCTTCAGGCTCCCGTTGAAGATCAGCGAGCCGCTGTGCGAGGAGATCTCCGTGATCTCCGACCAGGGGGCGGAGTGCTTGCGGCCCGCCAGGACGTGCCGGTCGACCTTGTAGGCCCCGAAGTCCACGGTCTCGCCGCGTTCGAGAGCCGCGAACACCTTCGGCAGCTGGGTGCGCGTGACGGCTTGCAGGATGTGCTCACCCCAGACGTCCGGCCACAGGAAGAGGGCACCCTGCACCACCGAGGTGATGCCCAGCGCCCGCTTCTCGTCCCCGAGGAACACCCGGGTGCCCGGACCGATGTTCACCGCCGCGCCCTGCGGGTCCAGCAGGGTGTACCGGGCGTCCCACGGGACGCCGTTGCGGACGCTCAAGTACCGCAGCACCCGCACCGTGTCCCAGGAGTACGCGGAGCGGAACCCCTCGGGGCCCGTCACCACCGCGCCGCCGTCGTAGAGGTAGAGCCGCGACGCGTTGTGCTTGCCGAACAGGCGGCTCTGCCTCATCCGGAAGGTGCGATGCCACTGCCCGAGGCCGCGTTGCGCCGCCAGCGCCGCTGCCTCGCCGGTCGGCTGCTCGTAGGTGTCCCGTTCTTCCATGCCGTCGTCCCCTTCACATCGCGGCGCGTACGTGCCTTCGCGCTGCCTTCGCGCTGCCTTCGCGCTGCCCCTGCCCTGCGCCCGTGCCCGCAGGTCATCCCGCCGCGGCGAAGGCGGCCTCCAGGCGCGGCACGTAGTCGGCGAAGGCGGGGCCCCAGCAGCCGTAGTTGTGCCCGCCGTCGCAGCTCGGGGAGAGCGACGCACCGTTGCCGTAGTCGACGAGCCTGCTGGGGATGCCCAGCCGGTCCAGGCGGCCCTTGACCGTCTGCGAGGCGGCTGCGGTGTGGACGTCGATGAGGTCGTTGTTGCCGGTGTAGAGCGTGATGCCGGTGCCCGACAGCCTGGCGAGGTTGGCCGGCGCGGCCGGGTCGACCGCGTTCCACACCCGGTCGGCGCCGAACACCGGGTACGGGGAACCGAAGATCGCGTCGCTGTCCACGACCGGACCGAAGCCGGTGCACCGGCCGGAGCCGGCCGAACCGGAGGTGGTGCTCGCGCACCAGGCCCCCGTGGCGTTGAGTTCGGTGGCCAGAACGGCCGCCCGGACCTGCCACATGCCGAAGTCGATGCCTCCCGAGAGGGCGGCCACGTGCCCGAACAGGTCGGGGCGGGCCTGTGCATAGTGCAAGGCGCCGAAGCCGCCCATCGACAGCCCCACGACCGCCCGGTGGGCCCGGTCGGTACGGGTGCGCAGGTTCGCGTCGATGAACGGGACGACCTGGGAGAGGTGGAAGGTCTGCCAGTTCGCGGCCCCTTCGGCGGTGTTCTGCATCACCCAGTCGGCGTACCAGCCCTTGAGCCCGCCGTCCGGCACCACCGTGATCATCGAGTTCGAGTGCAGCGCCGGCGCGGCCGCGACGTCGTCCACGTTGCCGCTGCCGCCGTGCAGGAAGTACGTGACCGGCCAGCGCCGGCCGGGGTCGGCGTCGTAGGCGGCGGGCAGCAGGATGCGGATCCGGTGCTTCCCGGAGACCTGCGGGGTGGTGACGGTGAGGGTGAAGTCGGTGGGGCCGTGCACCTGCGTGTCCCCGGGGACCAGCGTCAGACCATGGCCGTCCGTGAAGACGGGGATCTGGGCGGCGGCCGGGGGAGCGGCGGCGGTGACCACCGGTGCGGCGGCCGGAGCCGCAGCGGCGAGTGCCGCGCCGGGGCCGAGCAGAGCGGTGAGCGCGAAGGCCGCGCCCAGTGCGGTGATACGACGGGACGTCATCACGAACCCTTCATCGGGGAGGCTCGCACCGCGGGATGACCCGCTGCGAGCCGGACGTCCTGATGCTGGTCTCCCGCGCCCCGCGGCCACCAGGCCATACGACCGGCCATCGGTGACCGGCCGCCGCAAGGGGCCGGGCGTAGGGGGTTCCGCCCGCCCCGCGTCAGTCGGCCTCCCCCTCGGCGGCGCCCGGACGTGCGTCGGCGCCCGGACGTGCGTCGCCGACGGGACGCCCGGTGGAGGGCTGCTCGAACGCCGCCGGCGCGAAGTCCCGGTGCGCGCCGCGGAAGGCGCGGCCGAGGTGGTGCTGCAGCCGCTCGTGGCGGAACTGGTAGACGGCCCCCGTCTGGCGCAACACCCCGCGCCGGTAGGCGTCGTCGAGGAACGCGGCGGGGTCCGGCGGCAGTCGCCCGGCCAGCGGGAGCCAGACGCGCGCCAGGACGATCCACTGGCCCCAGGCCGTGAAGGCGAGCACGTAGGCGGCCGCTCCCCCCAGACCGCCGACCGTACCGATGAACAGGCTGTCCTGGACGCCCCAGTTGAGCGGTCCCATCACGGTGCGCAGCAGAGCGACGACCAGGTATCCGCCGCATGCGATGGCCAGGGTGAGCGCCACGGCCAGGATGAGGAACTGGCGGCCCGCCGTCGCACGGTTCGAGGTCAGCAGACTGACCGGAGTGGCCGCCGTGGAGACGTCCACGGGCGCTTCGAGCGCGGCCATCAGACCGAACACGAGACCGGAGGCCGGGCCGAAGATCAGCGCGAAGACCAGCATGTTGATCAAGGTGCCCGAGACGACGTCCGGATCGGCGAGCGGTGTCCCCGCGGCCAGGGCACGCTGGAGGGTCAGGGCACACGCGCACCCGACGCCCATGACGGTTCCGCCGATCAGGCCCTGCCCGAGCCGCGAGAGGAAGGTGCGCAGGGACCGGCGGCCGAGACCGGCGTGGGTGCCGCGCAGCGTCAGCCGGACCCTGGTCGGCTCGAAGGCCGTCACGCCACCGGATCTGTCCACCATCGCGTAGACCGCTCCGAAGCCGAGCCCCGCGGCCGGCCCCATGAGAGCGCCCTGCAGCAGCAGTTCCCCGGGGGGCAACGGCACGAGCAGGAGGCCGACCGACCAGTCGGCCAGGGCGACGGCCAGGGCGGTCGCCAGTACGAGGGCCACGGTCCGTGCCGTACGGGACAGCGCATGGCCGAGCCGCCACCACGCGAGGTCGTGGCGCTCGTGGTCCGTGCGGACCAGGTGGTGGGCGAGGCGGCCGAGCCAGCGCTCGGCGCGGACGGCGTCCGCGTACGGGGCCCCGGACCGCGGGCCGCCCGCGTCCCGCTCCGGGGCGCGGCGGCGGTAGACCGCGGGCACGAAGCCCGCCAGCAGGTGCTCGCTCAGACTCCTCACCGTGGGGAACCGCTCGACGTCCAGGAGCTCGGCCGGATCGCGGTCGCCGGACTCGCTGTAGAGGGTACGGGCGAGGACGACCATGAGCGGGGTGGTCAGCACCTCGGCCAGGTTCCTGTGCGCCGGTCCGGTGCTGGTGCGCAGTTCCGCGACGACCGTGTCCCACGCCGAGCCGTGTACGGCGTCGCCGCCCGTCCGGGCGGACGGGACGGCGCGGGCAGTGTGGACCGTGCGGGCAGTGCGGGGCAGGTAGTCGGCGAGGTCCTCGGGCGTGAGGTCGGCCAGCTCGATGCAACCCGCCCAGACCAGCGGTGTGTGCGCCGCCCGGACGGCCTCGGCGTACTCGTCGCGCCGACTGGTGAGGACGAGTGGCGCGGCGGTGGCGTTGAGAGCGTCCAGGGCGTCGCGTCGCAGCCCCTCGGCCATCTCGTCGAACCCGTCCAGGACCGGAAGGACGAGGTCGCCGTCGACCAGCGCGGCCGCCAGGGTCGCCCCGCCCGGGCCGCTGCGGGCCAGATGGGGGTGGTCGCGCAGGAGCCGGCCGACCAGCCAGTCCCGCAGCGCGGTCGTCGAAGGGTCCCAGGAGCCGATGCTGAAGACGACCGGCACGCGGCGGTGCGCGGCCGACGCCCGGCTCTCCAGGAGGTCCAGCGCCAGCCTGACGGTCAGGACGGACTTCCCCGAGCCCGCCCGCCCCAGGACGACCAGCCGCCCGGAGGGAATCCTGAGGTACACCTCGGCGAGGCTTCGCAGGTCCCCGTCCAGATCCACCGCACGCGGCAGCTCACCCGGCCCGAGGCGCTGGATGTTCTCCGCCCGGTCGGTCAGTGCGCCGGGCGCCGGCGTCCACCGTACGGGCAGGGGGAACGGGTCGTGCACGCGCCGCTGCGCCTCCTCCCGACGCCAGCGGCGCCGGACCTCCATGGCCAGTTCCTCCGCCGCGTCGGCCAGCCTCCCGTGGACGGGCGACAGAGATGGCGACAGGGCGGACGCCAGGGCGGGCGCGCGGTCGGGCACCAGGTCGGGGGCGCGGTCGGGCGGGGCGGCCGCGCGGGCCGGCGGCAGCTCGTGCCCGGGGCGGTGGTCCGCGTCGGGACGACGTGCCGCCGCGGCGGCAGCGGCGGGGGCACCGGGGGAGTCGGGGGAACCGGCGAGGGCGGCGGCCAGCAGCAGACGGTCCCCTTCCTCCAGGCCGAGCGCGTCCGCGAGCAGGTTCAGCGTTGCGACCCGGTGGTTGGAGGACCGGTCGTTCTCCAGCCGGCGAATGGTGCGGACGCTGACGCCGGACCGCTCGGCGACCTGCTCCTGCGTCAGACCCACCCGCTCGCGCAGCCGTCGTAACAGCGTGCCGACGTCCTCTGCCATCCCTCATCTCCCCTGACCCACCGGTAGGAACGGCGGTGAGCCTACCCGTGGCCGCCGGTCACCGATGGCCGGGGCCCTGACCTGTGCGACCGCCATGGCCCGGGCCACCATCGTCAGCGGCGCCACCCGACGGAAGGCGAGGAGCCGACGTGCCCCACCGCTGCTGGTGCGCGGAGTGCAGCTTCAAGACCCCCTGGCTCGACGAGCCCGAGGGACTCGGCCGCCTCGCCGAGCACTACGCCCTCAGACACCCCGGCACCGCCCCCGCCGGCCACATCGAGACACGCAGGGGCGGCCGGGCCACGCGCCCGGGGCGCCTGCGGCCGGCGGCCCCCGACCGGACGACACGAGAAGGAGTTCCAGCCATGAACGATTCCTCCGGCAGGCCGCGACCGGCGGCGGCGACGGGCGCGGGCGCCTTGGGCATCGCGGCCGGCGCCGTCATCGCGGTCTTCGCCGTGTTCCTCCTGCTGCTCCTCACCGACGGCAACGGCTTCGGCCTGTTCGGCCTGCCCGTCCTCGCCCTCGGCGTGGGCCTGCTGCGCAACGGCGGCCGGGTGCTCGCCGGCAGGACCCACGCGGGCGACCGCCTGAGCCAACTGGCCCTGATCCCGGCGACCGTCTCCGGCCTTGCCATCGGCGGCATGGTCGCCGGAGCCGACTGGGACCGTGACGGCACCCTCACCCAACTGGCCGGATTCGTCACCACCTTCCTCCTCTCGGCCGTCCTGGTCACCCTGTGCGGCCGCCCGGAGACGAAGGCCTACCTGGGCGAGCACTGAGCCCGGCCCCGCCGCACCGCAGGTGCCGCCGCCCGGCTCGCGCTCAATGCGCCGGCCCCTGCCGGCAGCGGATGACCGGACCGGCTACCAGCGCACGGCCCTGCGGCACTGGAACGCCGGCCACGTCTCGGCCGGTGGCTGCAACACGCGCGCCGGCTGCGGCCCATGCGCGAGGTGGCTGCTGCCGGCGGTGTGTGCGGGGGCGGCGGGTGCGGTGGCCAGGAGACAGAGCGCGTCGCTGCCGGACTCGGTCGCCAGATGGGATCCGGGCAGCGGCGGGTACGTGGCGCCGTGGATGGCACCGGCCGCGACCAGGGGCGTGCTGCAGTCGCAGGCCGGTGCCGCCGGGCCGCGCCGTTCCTCCGGGAGCCGGACTTGCGGCGCGCTGCTCTCCACCGGCTCCGGGACTTCACCATGGGGTTCACGGAAGCCATCAGCGAGGCGGCGTGACGAGCCCCGTCTCATAGGCGGTGATCACGAGCTGGACCCGATCCCTGGCGCCCAGTTTGGTGAGCAGCCGTGACACATGCGACTTCGCGGTGGCCACCGTGATGAAGAGGTCCTGCGCGATCTCGGTGTTCGACCGGCCGTGACCGACCAGGGTCAGTACTTCCCGTTCCCGTTCGGTGATGCCCGCGACCGGCCGTGGGGAGGGTGCCGGGGCAGACGCTTCGGGGCGCCCGACGAAGTCCGCGATCAGACGGCGCGTCACACCAGGGGCGATCAGTGCGTCTCCGCCGGCGACCACTCGGATCGCCGCGAGGATGTCGTCCAGCGCCATGTCCTTGACCACGAAGCCACTCGCGCCGGCCCGGAGCGCGCCGTAGACGTGATCGTCTTCGTCGAAGGTGGTCAGGACGAGGACGCGGGTCGCTGCCGGACCGGCCGTGATCAGGCGGGTGGCCTCGATCCCGTCCATGCCCGGCATGCGGATGTCCATCACCACGACGTCGGGGCTGACGTCCCTGACCAGCTGGACCGCCTCGGTGCCGGTGGAGGCCTCACCGACGACTTCCAGGTCGGGGTGATCGGCCATGAGTACGCGCAGACCGGACCGCACCAGCGGCTGGTCGTCGGCGAGCACCACCCGGGCGGTCATCGGGCCTCCACCGGAACGCCGACGGTTGCGGGCAGCGGCAGCCTGGCTGCCACTCGGAAGCCGCCCTCGGGTCGCGGCCCGGCGCTGAGGTGACCGCCCAGCAGACCGACCCGCTCCCGCATGCCCACGAGGCCGAAGCCGTGGGCCGAGCCATTCCCGGGGGTGCCGAGCCCCTCGTCGACGACCTCCACGGACAGTTCCTGGGCTCCGTAGCCGAGGGTCACCTGACAACGTCCGGTGCCCGCGTGGCGTACCACGTTGGTCAGCGCCTCCTGCACGATCCGGTAGGCGGAGAGGTCGATGTCCGCCGGCACCGGACGCTGCTCGCCGCTGCGGCGCACGTCGACGCGTACCCCCGCATCGGCCGTGGCCGCCGCCAGCCGTTCGACGTCTGCCAACCCCGGCGCGGGTGCGAGCGGTGACTGCTCCGAGGCGGTCGCTCCCCGGTCGGCCTGACGAAGCGACATCAGCGTGCGCCGAAGGCCCGACAGGGTCTCCCTGCTGGTGGCCTCGATGGCGCGCAGGGCCTCGCGCGCCTGTGTCGGCTGGGTCTGGATGACCCGGCTGCCCACGCCGGCCTGGATGGCGATGATGCCGATGCTGTGCGCGACCATGTCGTGCAGCTCCCGTGCGATCCGCAGCCGTTCGGCGGTCACGGCCTCAGCCACCTCCTGCGAACGCAGCGCCACCGCGTGCTCGCGGCGCTCGCGACTCAGCAGACCGACCGTGGAGGACGCCGCCATCGCCAGAAGGGCGATCACGACGTTGACGGTCAGATTGTCCCCGTGCGCGAAGGCTCCGACGACCAGGAGTTGCACGGAGAAGCACGCGGCCACGGCGACGATCGACGCCCGTCGTGTGCAGGTGGCGACGATGAAGCCCAGGACGAGGTCCACCGCCAGATACGACAGGAACTGGCCCTGATACCCACCCGACTGGCCCGCATGGAGGGAGCTCGGAGTGCCCACCACCACCGTGGTGGATCCGAAGAGTGCCATGGCGAGAGCCAGCAGCGGCATCCGCCGCACCACGCCGGCGAGCAGGCTCACCGCCAGCACCGACCCTACAGCGTGGACCGTGCCCGAAGCCCGTGTCGCGCCTCCCACCAGCAGACCCACCATGAGAAGGTAGGCGGCACCCCCCGCCCAGGCTGCGGCCTTCGTTCTCCTCATCGGTGGCGTGCCCCCCACTGGCGGACAAGGCCGCGGTGCGCAACACGCACGGGCAACGGGGTGATCGTTATGAGGTTCACGCCGCGAGACTAACCCGGCCACCGCCCGCGCGGCATCAGCCCCGGGACGTACGCCCACGGGCCAACCCGGCCGCACGATTGCCGTCCACGGCCCCATGTCCGGGCCGGGGGCCTCTCGGCAGTGTGGGTGCCGTGATCGAAGTCAACGAACTCAGCAAGCGCTACGGCAGCAAGACGGCCGTCGACCACCTGTCCTTCATCGTGCGGCCGGGCCAGGTCACCGGATTTCTCGGCCCCAACGGAGCCGGCAAGTCCACCACCCTGCGGATGATCCTCGGCCTGGACGCGCCCACCACCGGCACCGCCACCGTCAGCGGCGTCCCCTTCCACCACCACCCGCGCGGACTGCGGCACGTCGGTGCCCTCCTCGACGCCGGACAGGTCCACGGCGGCCGCAGCGCCGCCGCCCACCTGTCCGCCCTGGCCCGCAGCAACGGCATTCCGCAGCGCCGGGTGGACGAGGTGCTTCAGGACGTGGGACTGGCCGACGCGGCGCACCGCCGCATCGGGGGATTCTCCCTCGGCATGAAGCAGCGTCTGGGGATCGCCACCGCCCTGCTCGGCGACCCGCCCGTGCTCATGTTCGACGAGCCGATCAACGGCATGGACCCGGAGGGGGTGCTCTGGGTACGCCGGCTCCTCCGGCGCCTGGCCGCCGAGGGGCGCACGGTCTTCCTCTCCAGCCACCTGATGTCGGAGATGGAGAGCACCGCCGACCAGCTGGTCGTCATCGGCCGGGGCCGCCTCATCGCCGCCGAGTCGGTACGGGACTTCGCGGCGCGCGGCACGCGTAGCAGCGTCGTGGTGGGGACACCGCAGGCCGCCGAGCTGGCAGCCGTGCTGACCGCGGCGGGCGCCTCGGTCGAGCCGGAGGGCTCGGCGGGCGCCGAGAGGCTCGCCGTGACAGGGCTCCCGGCGGACCGGATCGGAGCACTCGCCTTCGAGAACCGAATCCGAGTGGACGAACTGACCACCCGCACCGCCTCACTGGAGACGGCCTTCATGGAACTCACCGCCGACAGCGTCGAATACCAGGCAGGACAGCCCCGATGACCACCTTCGGCTCCGTCCCCCCGGCCAATCCCGTCACCGGGCCCGCCCGCTTCCGCGACCTGCTCGCCTCCGAGTGGATCAAGATGCGGTCTCTGCGCTCCACCCCGTGGACGATCGCACTCACCATCCTGTTCGTCATCGGGTCCTCCGCCGTGGCCACACTCGCGGACAATGCCGCCCGCTCCGGCCCCGCTGAGTTCCTGCCCTACGACGCCTATCCTCCGGCCGGGTACTGGACGCTGATGCTCGTCGCCGGCAGCATCGGCGCCCTCACCGTCGTGAGCGAGTACAGCAGCGGCCTGATCCGCACCACCACCGTGGCCGTCCCCGCCCGGGGCTCGGTGGTGCTGGCCAAGGCGGCCGTCACCGCCGCGCTCTGGACCGCGGTCGGCACGGTCGTCTCCGCCGGTTCCTTCCTGGTCTCCCAGGCCGTCCTCAGCGGTCGGCACGCCGGGGTCCCGCTCACCCACCCCGGCGTGTTCCGGGCGCTGGTGGCATCCGCGCTGCTGGCCCCGGTCTGCGCACTGATCGGTCTGAGCCTCGGCGTCCTGCTCCGCCACAGCGCCGCTACCATGGTCACCACCGTCCTCACCCTGCTGATGCTGCCGCCCATGTTCTCGGAGAGCGAGCGCTGGTCGGCGGACATCAACCACGCGATGGTGTCGGCCGCCTGGAGGCGCCTGGTCCAGAACTGGGAGCCAGATCCGGGATCCCCGGGCTACACCGCCACGGTCTCCGGCTCCTGGGTCGTGTACGCGCTCTGGCCGCTGATCGCGGTCGCACTCGCCCGGCTCATGGTGAGGCGCCGCGACGTGTGAGCGTGTCGTCAGGGCACGCACATCGCGCTCGGGAAGCACGCTCCGGGCGCGAGGCACGGTAGTTACGCCGCAGCCCTTGTCGACGTACGAGTTCATCCGCAGAGCGGGTTACGGGGCGGGGATCAACTCCACCTCGGTGCCTCTGCAGCCGGCCGCGATGTCGAACAGCCGTTCCGTGCGTCCTCGTCGACCGCCAGGCCCCAGCGGAGCTTGGTCGCCGCCCAGCGCCACCGGTCTTTCTGTAGACCTCGCACGTCGGATGAGGGGAGCGAACCCTAGGTTGTGACGGCGTCCGCGATGTGCTGGGGAGCCTGGGCGGGTGTGAGGTGCGTGGTGTCGACGACGTCGGCCTCGGCGTGCAACCACGTGCGAGCCGCCTCGGCGTAGGGCTCAGGGTACTGGAGACGGAACGGAGAGTCGGGGCCCAGAACGGTGTCGCCTGCGATGCACCGTGCCTGCGCCCGACGGGTGCCAGCGCACCACCGCCCGGCACCTGGACGGGTACGAGGCGCTGCACCTGCTCGCGACCACCGCCCGGCCCCCCGGCGCGTACCACAACGCCTCGGTCCAGCGGCTGCGCCGGGCAGCAAGCACAGGCCGGTCCCGCTCATGTCTCGCCACACGTCCGCCCAGGGCTTAGGGTTCCGGTACCCCCCGGGTAACAGCGTGAAAACCGATGCCACTCCGCTGGAGGATGACTCTCCGTGTCGCACGTTTCACAGGCTTCCGTCGCTACCCCCGACGGTGAGCCGGCCCCGCTCGTCCCCACCACGTACGGCGAGGTCAAGGGGTGGTTCTCGGCGTACGACCAGGTGCTCTTCGACTGGTTCCTGACACGTCAGAACAGCAGTGAGGGGCAGCCGGGCGACCTGCTGGAGCTCGGTGCCTTCATGGGGAAGAGCGCGATCTTCCTCGGACGGTACCTCCGGCCCGGTGAGGAGTTCACCGTCTGCGACCTCTTCGACTCGCCCGCCACGGACGACTTCAACGTCGCGGAGAACCGCAGCTCCTACCCCACCCTCACGCGGCGCGGCTTCGAGACGAACTACCTGGCCTTCCACGAGGCGCTGCCGACGCTGATCCAAGCGCCCACCTCGGTCGTCGCCGACCGGGTCAAGCCGACGAGCTGCCGATTCGTGCACGTCGACGCCTCACATCTCTACGAGCACGTCGTCACGGACATCGCGTCCTCACGTCTCGTCGCGACCCCGGATGCCGTGGTGGTCTTCGACGACTACCGCTCCGAGCACTGTCCCGGCGTCGCGGCCGCCGTCTGGACCGCCGTGGTCACGGGCGAACTGCACCCCATCTGCGTCTCCGCCTCGAAACTCTACGCAACCTGGGGCGACCCGGCGCCCCACCAGACGGCTCTGCTCGCATGGCTGAAGGAGCGCACCGACCTCTGGCACGGCGTGGACGTGATCGACGGCCGCCCCCTGGTACGCATCGGGGACCATGGGGCGGTCGCGCCGGAACCCCCGCAGCCGCTGCACCCCGCGCCGCGGGCGGAACCGGAGCCGGTCCCCGCTCCCGCCGCCGCGCGCAGGCCCGGTGCCGGCTGGCGCAAGCTGGCCAAGGACCTGCTCCCGCCCGTGGTCACCCGCGCGATCGTCGCCCGCAAGCGCCGTCGGAGGGGCTGACACCGAAAGGGCTGACACCACGCGCCCCCGGACCGGATCCGGAGCCCGCGTTGCGGGCCCGCAGATCGTGCCGGGGCCGGTAGTACGACGGGGTCAGGCGATGATGGTGATCGCGCTCCAGCCGCTGCCATCGACCTGTGTACCCGGACCGTCGACCGCGTTCGTGCCCGACAGCTCGCCCTTGTAGAACTTCAGGGTGCCCTCGCCCGTGGTGGTCCAATGTCGGCGGTGCCGTTCCGGTCGGCGTCTGCGGCTCCCGCGATCAGGGGCCTGTTGGCCGTGGTGTAGTTGCGGCCGTATTCGCTGCGGTTGCCGAAGGTGCCGTCGGACCGTCCGCGGTAGAGGTACAGGACTCCGTCACGGATGTCGCGGGCGAGCAGGTCGGGATGCCGTCCTTGGTGACGTCGCCGGGGGCGCTGAGAGTCAGCGGGGACCAGCCGCCGTTCCCGATCTCCTTCCTGGGTTTGACGGCGGGCTTCACGTCCGCGGCCGTGTCGTTCTCGTACAGCCAGAGTTTGTTGTCGGCCGAGACGACAAGGTCGGTGGCGCCGTCGCCGGTCATGTCCCCGACGCTGACCACCTGTGCGTCCGCGGAGACGGTCCCGAGGGCGACGGGGGACTTCAGACGGCCGTCCATCCCGCCCGGGTAGACGCGCAGTGGGGTGCCGACGCGGGCGACCGGGTCCTCCCAGCCGTCGCCGGTCCAGTCCCCGCGGTGGGAGACCGAGGCGCCGAGCCAGCCGCCGGGGACGCGGGCCGGGACGGGCTGGTCACCGAGGCCTACGACGACCGGGGCGTGGTCCGAGAAGCCGTTCGTGGCGACTCCATCCGTGTTCTCCGTGGTGTCCATTCGGGCTTCGTCGATGTCACAGGAGGAGATGGCCCGGCCGGAGGCCGGACGGGTGACGAAGACGTGGTCGAACTCGCGCCAGAGGTGGCCGGTGCCGTTCGCCGAAGGCCAGACCCACCCGGCCGATGCGGTCCCGGTGCGACCCCGACCAACAGGCCGAGTACGAGCGGTTGGCCGCCCGGATCCTGACTCCGGGAACGATCTGGCGGGATGCTGTCGAGGCCGGCCTGGCCATGGCTCGTGCGCGCTCCGATAGATCCTGGCCGCCTTCGGACCACCGCGCTCCAGCGGGCCGGCGATGGAGGAGCGCCGTCAGCGCGCGGGTCTGGTGCCGGTGCCGGTGAGGGTTCCGGCGAGGCGCGTCCGAGCCGTACGAACACTTCGAGGGCCTCTGCGGAGTACCGCCAGCCGTCACGCGCGTGCCCGCCGTACGGGCCGAGGCGCAGGACTCCGGCCACGACACCCGCAGCGCAGGCACCAGCTCCTTGGTGAGGCGTGCGGCTCCGGGTGGGGCGGACACCAGGGTGACGCGGCCGGGGCGCCGGGCGTTGGTGTGGGCATGGACGACGTACTGGACCTGCTGGACGCACTGCTCGACGGGGTCACGGAGCCGCGCCTGAAGCTGATCAGCGCCGACGAGGCGCGGGCGCTGATGGTGCTCCTGGGGGTGCTTGAGGACGACGCGCAACCCGAGGAGATCCGCCGGGCAGCCGGCGACATGCGCTACCGGATCAGCGCCCGCCTGGCCTGAGGCGCTCCTCCAGTACCTCCCGCACCCCCTCCCATACCCCCTCCAGTACCCACCTTTTTGTGGGTACTTGGCGGAGCGCGGTCCTCGGGGGACTCTGGTGAGGGGGTGGCGAAGGGTCGCCCGGGACCAGGTGGGACGGGAGGTGATGTGATGCGTCAGGATGCGGCCGACCGCTCGGCGGCGAGCTTCTCCAGACGGCGGTGGCCCCAGTCGGACAGAGGGGCCAACACCTCCGAGAGCTCCCGGCCGAAGGCCGTGAGGGAGTACTCCGTCTTCAGCGGCAGCGTGTCGTACACCTCCCGGTGCACGAGTCCGTCCGTCTCCATCTCGCGGAGCGCCTGAGTCAGCACCTTCTCGCTGATGCCCGGCAACTGCCTGCGCAGCTCGCCGGGGCGGCGCGGGCCCGTTTCCAGGAGCCAGAGCAGACCCGTCTTCCACTTGCCGTCGATCACGGCGACCGCGGCGGTCACGCCGCAGACATCCGGGTCCTGGGCACGACCGCGCGTCATTTCAGCCTCTCCATCTCTGTTTCAGTTCGCCTTGCGTCCATTGGGAGTTGAGCCATGTCCTCGTTCACCGAAGAATCTGCTGTCACCGTACTCGGGCTGGGGCCGATGGGCCGCTCGCTCGCGGCCGCGTTCCTGGCCGCCGGCCTGCGGACCACGGTCTGGAACCGCACGCCGGGCCGGGACCGGGACCTCGTCGAGCGCGGCGCCGTCAGCGCTGAGACGGCCGAGGAAGCCGTCGCCGCGAGCGGGCTGACCGTCGTCTGCGTGGTGAACTACGACGCCGCCGACGCCGTGTTGAGGCGTGGCGCGGTCACCGCCGCGCTCAAGGGACGTACGGTCGTCAACCTGACGGCCGACACCCCGGACCGGGCCCGGGACACCGCGGCCTGGGCCGCCGGGCACGGAGTGCGCTACCTGGACGGTGCGATCATGACGCCGACCACGACCATCGGGACCCCGGCCGCGGTGTTCATCCACAGCGGCCCGCGGGAGCTCTTCGACGAGCACCGGACCGCACTGGAGGCACTGGGCGGCGCCCACACCCACCTCGGCGAGGACATCGGCCGGGCCGCCGCCTACGACGTGGCCCTGCTGGACGTCTTCTGGACGGCGATGGCCGGCTACGCCCACGCCCTGGCGGTGGCGCGGGCGGAGGGGATCACGGCGCGGGAGCTGGTCCCGTTCGCCCAGGGCATCGCCGCCATCCTCCCGCCGATCTTCGAGGAGACCGCGGGGGACGTGGACGACGGCACGTACTCGGGCGAAGGCAACCCGCTCACCTCGGCCGCCTCGTCGATGGCCCACATCGTGCAGGCCTCCGAGGCCCACGGCATCGACGCCTCCGTCATGCGCGCGGCCGAAGGCTGGGCGGGTCGGGCCATCGCGAGCGGACACGGTGCCGACGGGTTCACCAGGATCGCCGAGGTCCTGGGCCGCCGCTGACGAGGAGCCCGACGGGACGTCACCCTGCGGCCGGCCGCGCGGACGCATCGGGCAGACTGCCCGGGTGATCGTCATACAGCCGGTCCTGGAGATCCAGGCGCGTGACGGCTTCGCACTCTGGCCGGTGGCCGGGGCGGAGCCGTACGCCTTCCTGCCGCTCAGCGGCGCACTGTCCCCGGCGGAAGTCGGCACCGCGGTGATGTCGATCGCCGCCTGCAACGACTGCGAGCCCGACGACGGGCGCCCGCCGCGGCCCGCCGACCCGCTCGGGGCCTTCCTGCACGGCCTGCTCACCATGGACGACCTGTTCGCGTCCGGCGGACTGCGGGTCACCGACACCGCGCACGGCAGGACGCTGCTGCCGGGCTGCTGCAACGGAATGGACGAGCGGTCCGACTGGGCGGAGGTCGTCGACGGCTCCGGCTGGGCCTCCTTCGGCCACGACCCCTCACCCCTCGCCGAACGCCTCGGCGACCGTGTCCGGCTCACCGTGGACACGGAGCAGGACGACAGCCCGGTGATCGAACTGCAGGTGACGCGGTTGCGCCACCTGCTCGCCCGCGCGGAGCGCGACCTGAGGCACTTCACGCACCTGGTCGGCCCGTGGGCGGCCCGTCACGTTCCCGATCACGCCGCGGCCACCACCGCGGCGGTGGCCCGCGCGCTGGCCGTACCCTCGCCCGTACGATGACAACAAGTTCCCGAACTGTCATCGTGCTGGCGAGCGCCGGAGGGGTGTAGCGTTCCGGAAGAGCCGGCGCTGCTGGTCGCGGACGTGTACGAAGCCGCCGGCCTGCTCCGCAGGATGGGGGAGGGCGTCGCAGCGGCCGAGGGACAGACCCAGGCCCGCTGGCTCGACCCCGCAGCGACCTGACACCCCTACAGGCCCGCGAAGGTCAGGGCGGTCGCGGTGACGGAGCCGGCGATCGTGGCCGCGTACCGCGGGTCGTGGTCCTCGTCGAGGAGGGTGTCGCCGGGCGTGTGGTACTGCCGGGTGCCGGTTCCAGAGCCGCCGTCGGCACCGAAGAGGTTCTCGGAAACGGCGATGGCCGCCCATCCCCGCTCGTGGAAACTCGCGTGGTCGCTCCGCCCGAGGGCGGGGTCCCCCGGCCCGGTGAGCCGCTGGATCGCCAAGCCGGAGGCGACGGCGGGGACGGTCCGCGCGACCATGTCACCGAGCGCGTCGGAGGCGGCCACGACCGGGCCGGGCACGGAGGATCCCGCATGGATCTCCACCGCGGGTGGGCTGCCGTCCTGCAAGCCGGCGATCATGTCCATCTGGAAGACGCCCGCGATGCGGTCGTCCGCCGCTGCGGCGGCGCGCGCGTAGCGCTTGCTGCCGACCAGCGCCTGCTCCTCGGCGTTGAAGAGGACGAAGCGGACGTTACGCGTCGGCGCCCGACCCTCCTCGACGAGCGCGTGCAGGCATTCCGCCGCCGCCATGACCGCTGCGGTGCCGCTCCCGTCGTCGTCCGCACCGGGCGCCGGGTCCACCGAGGGGTCGTAGGGGCGGGTATGGCCGTTCGCATCGACGAAGTCGCCGCTCTCCGCCGTCGAATCCAGATGCCCCGTGATGAGGACGGCGGAGTCGGCCCCCTCAACGTGGTGCTCGGCTTCGACATTGAACAGCCGGCGTCCCCGCCACGTGAACGCGTGTCGTCGCACCACCAGCCCGAGATCCTGGAAGTGCCGGACCAGCGCGTCCACGACGAGTGCGTTGTCGGCGTGCGCCGCGTCACGGCTGCGGACCTTCAGCGGCTCGCCGGGCACCAGCGGTTCGACGCCGGAGATGCGTGCCACGTGAGCGCGCAGCGCCTCGGGTGTCACGGTCGCGCGCACGGCCGCGAGCGTTCCGGGGGAGGGAAGGCCGTCGCCCGCCTCGTCGAACCCGGCGGGCAGGGCCGCGGTGAATCCCTCGGCCTGCGTCTCCCCGGGGCGTGACAGGAGCGCCGGGTCCGGGAGCAGGCGCTCGGTGTGTCCGGGTCTGGCTCCCGGCGCGTGCACCTCCTCGATCGGGACACCGGCGGGTGCGGCGACGTAGACCCCGCCGGGCGCCGGCCCGAGCGACGAGATCCGCCCCGGGTACCCGGTCAGCTCGCCGGAAGCGAAGCAGAACGCGGCCGCGGCGCGCAGGGTGCCTTCGGCCGCCGTCCGGGACCCCTCCGAGGCCCCCGCGAAGGCCTCCGGCACCGGGACCGGGCGGTCGTCCCTGACCAGGAACGCCGCCGTGTCCTCCACCTGGCCCCGGACGTCGGTCGTGAACCCGGCCTGCTGGAGCGTCTCGACGCCGAATGCGGTCGCCATCGCGAGTACCAGCCGAGGGGAGGCGACATGCACCGGTACAGCCTCCGTGCCGTTCGCCAACGACTCCAGCACGCCCAGGCTCGTACCCTCCGGCACGTCGATCCTCGTCCAGAAGACGGGGCGGTCCTCGACGGCGGCCAGGGTGAACACGGGGTGGGGTGCGACGCGCAGGCCCGCGGTGCGGGCGAAGGCGCGCTCGTCGTGGTCCTCACCCACGAAGACGCAGTCGTCGGCCGCGCCGCCCGTGCTCTGGACCGCATCGTCGAAGATCGCGCGGCTGGTCTTGGGGCCGAAGTGGATGAGGTGGTCGTCGGGGAACCGGTCGGGGAACGCCTCCTGGAGGGCTTCCCCGACCCGCGCGGCCGCGTCCTCCTCGGTGCCCGGGTCGGAGATGACGCCCTTGGGCACATCTGCGAAAGCGTCGAGGACCTGCATGACACGGGGGCGGGGACGCAACAGCCAGGATCCGTCCGCTTCGAGGCGGCCGTCCGCCAAGGTCGCCCCGATGTCGAAGAAGAGTGTGGGCATTTCGACTCACCCGGTTCTATGCGATGCCGACTCTCTGGTAGGCGTCGTCGACCGCCGTCAGGGCGCCCGTCCGTGCGGCGGTGTTGCCGGCGAGATACGTCTTGGCGACGTCCCGCAGGGCCTGGCGCATGTCCTCGAAGCCCGACTGCCTCAGCAGGCGTACGAAGGCGAGATAGACCAGCAGGGCCCACTCCTCGACCGTGAGGACCGGCGTGCCCGCCGCGTCCACGGAGGTGAGGAGGTGGTGCATCGCCTTGTTGTGGATGTTGCTGTTGGTGTGGACACCGCCGTTGTCGCGCGGGGTGTGCAGGTACTGGCTCATATGGCCGGGGTCGCCGGTACGGGCCGGGTCGCCCATGTCGCGCAGGGGCAGCCCGTTGCCGCCCAGGCCGATGCCGAGTTCCCAGGTCCACGTACGCACGTCGTCGCGGTCCGGCGCCTGGTACCAGTTGGCGATGATGATGCCCATCGTGTCGGCCAGCGACTCGTTCAGGGCGCCGGACTGGTCCTGGTAGACGAGGTTGCTGGAGGTCTCGATGACCCCGTGGGTCAGCTCGTGCCCGATGATGTCCAGGTGGCTGGCCAGGCTCACCAGGCGGGCGTCCACGGAGACCTGGCCGTACCACATCCGCCCCTTCCACCAGACGGCGTTGACCCACTCGGGCCCCGGCCCGTCCTCGCTGTAGATGCAGTTGACCGCCGAGGTCAGGTCCATCTCGGCGTCGTCGATGCCGTTGCGGTACAGCTGGTCGCGGTAGAACTTGGCCACCCGCTCGGCGTTGACGTGGGCCGAGACCCCGGCCCGGTGGCCGGTGCCGAAGTCCGCCTGCGAAGAACCGATCGCCGAGGCCGGAAGCGCGGCGGCCTGCGCGAGGTCGGCGAAGGCCAGGTCGTAGGTGGCGATCTGCCGCCACCGGTCGTCCAGGAGGAACGAGCCGTTGTGCTGGCTGCCGTGGAACCTGTGGCGGACGCTGACCTCGTCCTCGCCCTCCAGCCGGGTGGGCACCAGCACCGTGGGCGTCATCCCGTAGGACCGGAGGATCTCGCCGGAGAAGGCGTCGACGAGGTAAGCGGTGAGCGGGAAGTCCTCACGCGGGGACCGGCCGAGACCATGGCCGCGATCGCCCGGCTCACGGCGCATGGCCGGCAGCTGCGCCGGCACCTCACGCAGGTGCCAGGCCAGGTGCCAGCCGTCGTCCAGTTCGACGTAGGCCAGGGTCGCGGGCGGCAGGTCCTCGGCGGCAACCGTGCTCCCCGTCGCCTGTCTCACTCGTTCCAGCGCATCGGTCCCCGACAGCTCCGGCACGGAGCCGACGCCGCTCACCTCACCGAGACGGCAGTCCATCGAAACCAGCCGCTGGTCCTCGTCTATCTCGACCAAGGCCTCGGTGCCGAAGACGGGGATCTCCTGCTGCGTCTGCTCGAAGCGGACCAGAGTGGTCCCCATACCGACCTGCCGGCGCGGCGCCTCCAGCAGGGCCAGGTCGGGAACACGTTCGGGCCGGTCCTCCCGGACCGCATGACGCAGCCCCGGTGATTCCTCCCGGGCGAGCTTCTCGGCCAGGTAGAACCGAGCCGCGGACTCGGCCGAGTTGAAGTCCTGCCGGCCCTCCTCGCCCTCGGGTGCCGACATGCCGCGCACCCGCTCACGGCTCAGGTGCGTACCGCGCACCTCCGGGTCGTCGGCAACGTGATAGCGGTACCGTTCCAAGTCTGACATCGCCGCAACCCCTCTCGCTGACCCCGACGTTTCACCCCTTCTTCGATCGTCACGCACCGTGATGAACGGGGCAACCGGAGGGCGGGTGCGCCAGCACGGCCGCGATACGGTCTGCCGGACATCGGGCCACGCCACAGGCTGTTCTCCGGGGCTGGTGATCTCCGCGGCAGGACCGGGCGGTCGACGCGAGTCCATCACGCCGAGTAATTGAACTGTCATCATTGTCCAGGTGGATCGTTGAAGCAGAGGCGACGGCGGGCCAACGGGATGACACCCGCCGCCGGGCGTCCCGATGCCCCGCACGCCTCCGGCTCCCCGACGGGCATGGGCTCTACCGTGCAGACAACCCGTCCGCATT
The DNA here is from genome assembly GCF_042726555.1 of Streptomyces sp. NPDC060232. Classification (NCBI taxonomy): domain Bacteria; kingdom Bacillati; phylum Actinomycetota; class Actinomycetes; order Kitasatosporales; family Streptomycetaceae; genus Streptomyces; species Streptomyces sp. NPDC060232. The sequence goes on from NZ_JBHXAG010000001.1 coordinate 640,661, forward strand.
CCGGACCACGTCCCGCCGCACAGGCGTTCCCGTTCCCGTGGAGGTCATGATGCCCAGTCCAGCCAAGCCGTTCGGCACGGTCGTCAGCAGCACCGGCGTCAACCTGCGGAGGTATCCCAGTACCGACTCGTCCCTCGTCGGCAACCTGACCCACGGCGCCGAAGTCGGCCTGCACAGCAAGGTGCACGCGCAGACCATCGACGGCAACAGCATCTGGTATCTGCTGCGCGACCAGCCCGTGTGGGTCGCCGCCCGCCACGTCGACAACACCGGAGAGGTGCCGCTGTCCAAGGACGCCCAGCCGGCCGGCCCCCAGGGCTGACGGAGGGCCGGCCCTCACGTCGCGCCCGGCGCCGTCCCGGGGGCAGCCGCCCATGGCAGTCCCCGGGACGGATCCGAGGTGGTGCGTGGTACGGGAGTGGCACAGGGGACCTTTCTGCGCATCCTGTTCCCGATCGCCCACGCGTGCGTGGCCTGCGTTAGTCTCTCGGGGCGCAGGAGCCGAACGCAGACGAAGACGGGGGAGCCGTGTCCTATTCGGAGCGCTGGCAGGAGCTGTTCGGGCCGATCGACGGCGGCCCCGCGATGAACCTCGCCTCGACAGCCCCCGATTCCGGGAGCGGCGGGGGCGGAGGCGGTGGCGGTGGCGGGAACATCGACCTCAAGCACAGCAAAGGACCCTGGACCAGCGCCTCCGGCACCGCCGGCGAACTGCGCACCAGGACGGAGACGAGCCGCTCGGCGCTCGGACCCGGTCACGAGGGCGTCGCCTCGGGAGCCGCCGGCCTCAGCTCCGTCGCCGCGCTCAAGAGCGTGCTGACCTCCTGGGAGGAACGCCTCCAGTCGGTGCGGGACGAGTGCGAGCAGCTCAAGGGGACCCTGCTGAAGGTCGCCAAGGAGATGGGCGAGACGGATGCCGCGATCGAGACGTCCTTCAAGGGCGTCGACGGCGGCTCCAAGGCGGACGAGAAGCGATGACCGGAACCCTCACCTGGAAGCAGCTGCGCGACCTCAAGACCTCCGAGTTCACGGAGGCGGGCGACAAGTGGCACGAGGTCTCGGACCGCTCGGACTCCGACCGCGTACGGGTCGACCGTGCGATGTCCGCGAAGCTCCGCGAGACCCAGAAGAGCGAGTCGGCGGAGGCGGCCCTGGGCAGGCTCCAGCGCCTCAGCCGCAACTTCCAGTACCTGCACACCGAGTGCGGGCTCGTCCGTACGGCGCTCAACGGGCTCGCCAGTGATCTCGCCGAGCCCCAGACCCAGTTGAAGCAGGCCCTCGCGGACGCCGCCGCCCTGAACTTCACCGTCCACGACGACGGCTCCGTCAGCTACCCGGCCGTCGAGGCTCGGCTGGCTGCTGGCAGGCCCGGTCGGGGTCGGGGTCGGACGGGACGTCTTCGACATCGGCGACGACGACGTGTACTTCGGCAAGGACCCGGCGAGCAAGGCCTTCGGGGCCCAACGCTTCCTGGTCGACGACGGACCCAGGATGGTCGTCGACGGTGGAGGGTTCGACGCCCACTCCCAGTACTTCACTCCGGAGAAGGACCAGACGTCGGCGAACAACATCGCCAGGATCGTGGCCGGGCAGCCTGAGAAGATCGTGAGGGAAGAACACCGATGAAGCGCATCACACGGACCATTCGCCTGACCTGTGCGCTGGCCGTGGCCGGTGCGCTGCTCGCCGGATGCGGACTGACGGACGGCACCAAGGACGGACGAGGGACAGTGGCAGGCATGGACATGCAGGGAGCGGCGGAGCGCGCCGACGCGATGTTCTACGCGACGGTCGGGGCGATCAAGCCGGACATCGAATGGGTCCACGACACCACGACGACCGGCAGCTGCGACGTGACGCGCTACTGGACCGTGATGACTGTCGTCTCCGAGCAGCGTCGCGGCAACTTCCTCGGTGTGGTCGAGAACTTCTGGAAGGCGAGCGGTTACCAGATCAAGACGGTGAATCCGGACAAGGACACGCCCGAGATCGTCGCCACGTCCCCGGACGGCTTCGGCATCATGGTCCTCTTCGGCCACCAGGGGCAGGCCTTCTTCGAAGTCACCAGCCCCTGCGTGAAGAATTCGAAGGTGGCAGCACCCACCAAAGTGGCGAACGGCGCCACGTACGAAGGCGAAACCGCCATCCCCACCCCCAACGTCCGCTCCGACTTCTGGTCCGCCGAGACCCCGGCGCCGGGCACCACCCCCGCGTCCTGAGCACACTGCGGGAACGGATGCCGACACCGCCGAGTCCGATGTCGGCGCCGCGTCCGACGCCGGCTGTCCAGGGACCCCGGGCACGGGGGAGCCGTACGGGCTGCTGGTCGGCCACTTCCGTGCGGTGTGCCCGACCTGCCCCCGGACGACGCCCCTCAGGTCCTGTCTGGAGTTCCCCCGCGGCATTGCGCTGGAACTCCGGACAGGACCTGAGGGTGCTGCTACCACCGGCCGGCCGTGGCGAGGAGCAGTCCGGCGGCCACCGCTGCTCCGTCGGTGCGGACCGTGCCGGCCACGGCCGTTGCCCGGCCCTGGGTTTCGGCAGTGAGGGCCGTCCGGAGTGCGGCAGACAGGGACTCGAAGGCCACGGCCGGCCCGTCGTGCGCCACGCCGACGCCCAACCCGGCCACCCGGCCCGCCCCGTAGGGCTGGTCGGCCATCCGGGGGGACCACCACCTGGGGTGCGCCGGCCCCCAGGGGGAACCCTGGCGCGCCCGGCAGTACGACACCGCGGTCGTTCCCGCGCACCGGGGCCACGGGCTGGGGCTGCGGGCCAAGGCAGCCGTGCTGCGCCGACTGCGCGCCGATGCCCCGGACGTCGTCGAGATCGAGTCCGACAACGCCGAGGACTACACCCACATGCTTGCGGTCGACACCGCACCGGGCTTTCCGCTCCTACCGGCGCACCAGCGACTTCCAGCTCGACGTGCGCACCGTCTGACTTCCACAGAAACGAGAGACAACATGCGAGTGCTCCTGATGGCATACGGATCGCGCGGCGACATCGCGCCGCTGGCGGGATGTGCGGCGCAGCTGCGCAAGCGGGGCGCGGAGGTACGCGTGTGCGCGCCGCCGGACGCGGAGTTCGCGCACCTGCTGGCCGGTGTCGGCGCCGAGGTCGTGCCCTTCGGGCGCGACGTACGCGCGCTGCGCACGGTGGCGCCGCCGACGGACGCTGCCGGGTTCGCGGCAGAGCTGGTCGCCGCGCACTTCGACACGGTCGGCAAGGCGGCCGAGGGCTGTGACGTGCTCGTGGCGAGCGGTCTGATGCCGGCCGGGGCCCGCTCCGTGGCCGAGAAACTGGGCATACGCTACGTGTACGTGGCCTTCCACCCGTTCGAGATGCCCTCGGCGCACTACCGGCCGGCGTCGCGCCCGGGCCCGCCGGCCCCGCCCGGCATGACCGACAACCAGGCCCTGTGGGACCTGGACGCCCAGAAGGTCAACGCCCTCTACCTCGCGCCCCTCAACGCCCACCGCGAGGCGATCGGCCTCGCGCCCGTGGACAACGTCCGTGACCATGTCTTCACCGAACGGCCCTGGCTGGCCGCAGACCCGGTTCTGGGCCCGTGGCAGGGCCTGACGAACCTGGACCTCGTACAGACCGGCGCGTGGATCCTGCCCGACGAGCGCCCCCTGCCCGCCGACCTGGAGGCCTTCCTCGACGCCGGCACCCCGCCCGTGTACGTCGGCTTCGGCAGCATGCCGCTGGGCGGGCCCGACGACATCGGCCGGACGACCGTCGAGGCGGTCCGCGCGCAGGGCCGCCGCGTACTGGTCTCCCGAGGCTGGGCCGACCTGGGACCGATCGACGACGCGGACGACTGCCTCGCCGTGGGCGACGTCAACCACCAGGCCCTCTTCCGCCGGGTCGCCGCCGTCGTGCACCACGGCGGCGCCGGGACCACGACGACCGCCGCACTCGCCGGCGCACCGCAGGTGGTGGTACCCCAGTTCGTGGACCAGCCGCACTGGGCCGCCCGCGTCGCCGACCTGGGCATCGGCGCGGCACACGACGGCCCGACCCCGACCTTCGAGTCGCTGTCGGCCGCGCTCGGGACGGCCCTGACCCCAGAGGCGCAAGCACGGGCGAAGGCGGTCGCCGGCACGATCCGCACCGACGGGACGGAGGTGGCCGCGAGGCTGCTCCTGGAACCGGAGCCCGCGAAGCACGCGGAGCCCGCGAAGCAAGCGGAGCACATGGAGCCCATGGAGCCCGCGGAGCAGGCTGACGCCGTGCCGGCCGTGAGCCGCGAACAGATCTCCGGCATCGCCCACGCCGACCACCCGATCAAGGCACCGCTCGACGACGACTCGGTCAGAGTGCTGCTTGAGCGCGGCCTCCCCCGGGGCGACGAGCGAGTGCTCGACCTCGGGTGCGGCACGGCGGAATGGCTCCTGCGCGCCCTGGCGGCACGCCCGCACCTGCACGCCGAGGGCGTCGACGTCTCCGAGGTCGCCCTCACCCAGGCCCGCCGGGCGGCGAGCGGACGGGGGGTGGACGACCGGCTGGTCCTCCACCACCAGGAGGCGGCGGACTTCGCCTCCGACCAGCCCTTCGACCTGGTGATCAGTGTCGGTGCCACGCATGCTTTCGGCGGTCTCCTGCCCACCCTCGCGGCGGCCCGCAAGCACCTGGCTCCCGGCGGCCGTGTCCTGATCGGCGAGTCGTTCTGGGACCGCACCCCCTCACCGGAGGCCGTCGAGATGTTCGGCGACCTCGACGACCTGGCGACCACCGTGGACCGCGTGGTCGCCGACGGCTGGACCCCCGTCCACGGCCATGTCAGCACCCGCCGAGAACTGGACGGCTACGAGTGGGCCTGCTGGGGCTCGCTGGCCGCATGGGCACTCGACCACCCTGCCGATCCGGCCGCCGCACAGGCGCTGGAGACGGCCGACGCCCAGCGTTCGCAATGGCTGCGCGGGTACCGGGACAGCTTCGGCTTCCTCTGCCTCGTCCTGCGCCGAACGTCGGACTGATCGACCACGCCACCCTCGCCGAACGGGTGCAAAGGGGGTCAGTGGAGGGGCATGCGGAGAGGAACCGCGTGCCTGACGGAGATCGAGCAGTCCCTCGACGAGGACGCACGCTGGTCGGCGCCTGCTACCCGGGGAAGTCACGTGCACCGCGTGCCCGGCAGGCGCCGGTCTGTCAGATCCCACCCCTAGGCTGTCCGCAACGATTCTGATCAAGGAGCAAGGCAGTGCGGATAGAGCGTCACCAGGTGGGCGAGGCGGCCGTGTCGGCGGCACGCGAGGACTTCACGAACCGCATCGGGGGCCAGGTGCGCTCCATGTCGAGGGGCGGCCGGATGACCACCTACGCGTGGCAGTCCATCGCGGACGAGTTCCTCGCATACCTGGGCGCTCTCTCCGTCGCGACCCCCGACCTCGACACCCCGGAGGCCAAGGCCGCCCTCAAGGACGCCTCCGAGGCCGCCGCCGGCGCTGTCGCCTACGCGGCGTACCACCCGCACTGCAGCTTCCAGATCTTCCTGGAATACGTGAACTTCGGCATGAGCTACGACCCGGGGGAGGACCACCCCGAGGAGAGCGTCACGCCGGGGGAGTGGATCGACGCGCTCTGCCTGGCCGTCCTCAGGGACAAGGCCACGTGGCACGGGGAGGCCTTCCGCTTCGCCCGGGACAAGTTCGCCGAGCGGCTGCAGGGCACACCCGCCGGCGAGCTCGCCACGGGGCTGATGGCCGTCGTCCTGGACGACACCGGCGACGACGGGGACCACCCGCCGAGCGCGCAGGCCAAGCTCGCCGCCGTCGACGCGGCCCTGGACCGCGTACGCAGCCGCGCCGAGGAGAGCGGCGAGCCGCTGCTGGACCGGCCGGACAGCGCTGCGCTGCGCACGCTGCGCGCCCTGGCCGCCGAGGACCGGGAGGCCTTCGATGCCGCGCTGCCCGAGCTCCTGGTCAGCCACCGGGCCCTGCACGGCTCCTCGGCCTCCACGCGAAACCTTCTCCCGCTCGTCCCCATCTCCCTCGCCGCGCTCGCGTACCGGAGCCTGGGCTGGGCGCCCGCCGTCCGTACCGACTACCTCCCGCACGCGCTGGTCACCGGCTTCGAGACCCGAGGGCCGCGGGTCGCGGGCTTCGGCCGGGACCGGCGGCCGGACGCGGTCGCCGCGCTCGCCGCGGGCGCCCTGGTGGTGGAGCGGCCGGACTGCGAGCGGACCGTCCACCCGGAGACCGAGGCCAGGTACCACAAGTATGTCGAGGAGGCGTTCACCGCCGTCGACGGGAAGCCCCTCGCCGTCTGGCGGCTCGACAGCGTCATGGGCGATCAGGAGCGCCTGTTCAAGCGGCGTGCGGGGGCTTTGGGCGATCTCACGGACGCGCAGCTGGCGCCCCTGCGGCTGGCCTCCCGGATGGGGGCGGCCCTGTTCCGTATCGCCCTCGCCGAGCCGGGTACCGAGGCCGAGGTCACCATCGACGGCCGCACGCTGCGCTATCCGGCCCAGCGGGCCGAGGAGGCCGGCGCCCACAACTGGCAGAAGGCCGTGTCCTTCGCCCTGATCACCGGAGCGCGCGAGGACCTCGCCCCCCTGGTCCTCACCGGCCCCACCTTCGCCCGCCCGGACGGCTCCGCCTTCAGCGCGTACCGTGAAGCCCTGCACGCCTACCTGACGGGCGCCGAGCCCGAACAGGCCGTACAACGGGCCCTCCAGCAGACCGAGAGGGCCGCGGACTGGGGCTTCGCCATGCCGCCGGCCGTGCTGCTGTCGCAGCTGGTGGAGGGTGACGAGGAGAGCTTCAACCTGGCCCTGGCCGACGCGCTCGAAGCCCACCGCGCCTACTACGCGGTCGCCGACCGCGCCGACGAACCGGATGCCGCCGTCAACCTCGACATCCTCGCCCTGGCCTGTCACGCCCGCCGCCGCGGCTGGGCCGTCCGCGTCGAGTCCCCCTATCTCCCCGTGCGTCTCCTGCAGGCCGCGGAGCCGTTCTAGTGCTGTGACCCGGTGAACCTTTGCGGTCACTAGGGTCTGTATCGAGTTGCCCCGTGGAGCAAGGAGCGGCGTTCGGTGCGTGCCGAGGGTGCGTGCCGGGCGTCGCGACGTCGCGGGGCAACTCGATACAGGTCCTAGACGGGGGTGGTCCTGCGCCGCGCAGCCGGAGGGCGGCCCGGGAGCCCGCTGGTTCCCGGGCCGCACTTCGCCTCGGCCGGTCGGCCGCGCGGCGTCAGAACGCGTACACCGGGCTGTCGTTCAGGGTCGTGGACATCACGCACGCGTTGGAGAAGGTGTGCTTCCAGGCGACGCGCCTGCCCTGCAGTACGCCGTCCGCCGTGACCGTGACGGGGTCGAAGTACATCGGGCAGAACCGCGACGGGCTCGGCGCCGCCAGCAGGCGGTTGAGCTCGCCGTCGGTGGCGTTGAGTGCGTCGCACGCGGCCCTCGGGTCGGGGTGGGTGCCCTCGGCGGTGTAGGCGCAGCTGAGGGTGGACGCGCGCAGGACGGTGTCCGTGGGCTCGCCGGTCCCCTGGGCGATGGTGAAGACCATCGCGGACGGGCCGTGCGCACTGGCGGGTTGAGCCTCCGCGAGACCGGTACTGCCTGCGAGACAGAGAAGGCTCAGGGCGGATACGGCGATGATGTGGTGACGCATGACAGGTTTCGCCTTCGATTCAAGGTTGATTGCGGTTCGATGCCTGTGATCTGACGCTCAACTGAAGACGAGCCTGGCAGGTCCGAAGGGCGGCCGCCAACGGGCGGTCGATTTACGGACAGATCATTCGCATAGCGGATGCCCGACGGCCGTTCACGCAGCTGGCGAGGTACATCCCGGGCCCCCGCGCGGCTCACGGGACGGGGGCCGCCGCGCGCCGCGATCCCTCCCTCCCTGGTGACGGCGGTGCGCCGTCCGCCGAATTGCCCTGCAGGGTGACGGGATGAAGGCGGTCACCCGGGGCTCAGACGTGGAGCTCCTGTGGGAAGCCGGTCCAGCGGAGCTCGGCCGGGAGGTGCCCGGTGTCGTTGAAGAGGAGAACCGCCGGCGGTCGGTCGGGGGCGTAGCGGATCACGGTCAGAGCCGCGTTGGCGTGGTTGATGCCCAGCCATCGCCACTGCGGCGCGGCGAGCGCGTCCCGCACGAGCCATCCGACGAGGAAGTTGTGGGTGACGACGAGCTCGTGGCGCGGTGCGTCGCCGGCGACGGGCCCGGTGAACGCCGCGAGCGCCGCTGCCGCGAGCCCGGGTCCCCGCTCCCCTTCCTCGGCGCTGAACCGGCCGAGGAACTCGGTCCAGGCGTCGGCCGCCTCCGGCGGCAGTTCCTCACGTGCCGGCAGGTAGGGGACGTAGTCGCCGGCCGTCTCGGTGCGGCGGCGGGGGACGCCGTCCAGCTGCTCACCGATCAGCCGGGCCGTCTGCTCGGCCCGGGCGAGCGGCCCGTGGTGGATCGCCGACAGCGGGACGCCCCGGAGCCGCTGCCCGAGCAGGGCGGCCTGGCGGCGTCCCGCATCCGTCAGTTCACTCTCGTCCGACGACGCCTCGCCGTGTCGGGTGAGGTAGAGGTAGCGGGCGGCCGTACCGGTCATGGGGCATCCTTCGGCGAAGTCGATCTTGTGGACTCGCGAAGAGACGCCGAGCCCGCGCAGCCTGGTTCCCTGCAGGGCTGGAAACCTCGCGGGCGACGGTCCGCTCCCCGCCGTCGCACGGACGCCTGCGTCCCGGGACGCTTCCGCCCGTGGCCTGGTGCCGCGGCGCCCCCGTCCGAGCCCGTCACGGTCGCGGCCCACCCCGTCATGTCCCCCTACCCGCGCCTCGAACGCAGGCGAGGCCGAAAGTGCCGGCGTGTGCTTGACGTGGGGACGGCGGGGCGCCAGCCTTGCCCGGGTTACCGGAAGGTAGGGGTGAAGGGGTGGGCATGGACAGGGACGACGCGGAGCTGATGTTCCAGGGAGTCGAGCGGCAGGCCGAGCTGGTGCGCACCGGCAAGGTCACCTCCCGCGCCCTCGTCGAGGCGGCGCTGCGCCGCATCGCCCGGTTCGACCCCGCACTCGGGGCCTTCCGGGTCGTCCTCGCCGAGCAGGCGCTCGCCGAGGCCGATGCCCGGGACGCGGAAGCGGAAGCGGAGCAGACGTACGGCCCGCTCCACGGCGTGCCCGTCGCCGTGAAGGACGAGCTCGACGTCGCCGGGCAGGTCACCACCTTCGGCGGAGCCGCCAACCGCACCCCCGCCGCCGCCGACTCCGAGGCCGTACGTCGCCTGCGCGCCGCCGGCGCCGTCGTCATCGGCAAGACGACGATGCCCGAGTTCGGCCAGTGGCCCTTCACCGAGTCCGTTGCCCACGGCACCGCCCACAACCCCTGGGACACCTCCCGCACCCCCGGCGGATCCAGCGGCGGCAGCGCCGCGGCCGTCGCGGCCGGACTGGTCGGGGCGGCGCTCGGCGGCGACGGCGGCGGGTCCATCCGTATCCCGGCCGCCTGCTGCGGGCTGTTCGGCCTCAAACCCCAGCGCGGCCGCGTCTCCACCGCCCCGAACCCCCACCTCTGGTACGCCCTCGGCACCGTGGGGCCGCTGACCCGCACCGTCCGCGACGCCGCCCTGCTCTACGACGTCCTCGCCGGCACCACCCCCGCCGACCGCTGGAGCGCCCGCCCCGTCACCACCGGCTGGCTGCGGGCCCTGGGGACTCCGCCCGGCCGGCTGCGCATCGGGTACTCCGCCAAGCCCGCCGTGCCCGGAGTCCGCCCGCACCCCGAGCACGTCGGAGCCCTGCTGGAGACCGTACGGGCGCTGCGTGCACTGGGCCACGACGTACGCGAGGTCCATCCCCGCTACCCGGACGCCACGGCTCCGTTCGCGGCGCAGTTCTGCGGCGGCGTACGCGCGGAGGCCGCCGCCGTCGAACGGCCCGACCTGCTGGAGCCGCGTACCCAGAGCACCCTCGCGCTCGCCCGCCTGGTCCCCGAATCCGCCGTGGAACGCGGCATCCGGGCGGGGGAGCGGCTTGCGGACCGCGCCGACCGGATGTTCACCTCCATGGACCTGCTGCTGACCCCGGTCATCGCAGCCCGCCCGCGCCCGGTGGGCGCGCTGGACGGCGCCGGCCTGCTGACGGCGCTGGCGCGCTCGCGCCCGATGGTCGCCTACACCGCGCTGTGGAACGTCACCGGACACCCGGCGGCGTCCGTGCCCGCCGGCTTCGGCGCGGACGGACTGCCGCTCGCCGTACAGCTGGTGGGCCGCCGCGACGACGAGGTGTCGGTGCTGCGGGTGGCGGCGCAGCTGGAGGAGGCCCGGCCGTGGGTGGAGAGCCGCCCGCGGCTGCCGGTCACCTGAGGGCGGGCGGGCGCGAGGACGCCTCCGCATGAGTTACGTGCACTCATGCGGAGGCGGTGTAGGGGGCCCGTCCCGGCGGCTACTTCACCGAGCCCGCCATCACGCCCTGGACGAAGTGCCGTTGGAAGGCGAAGAAGACGACCAGCGGGACCACCAGCGACAGGAACGCCCCGGGGGCGAGGACGCCGATGTTGCTGCCGAACTGCCGCATCTGGGACTGCAGGGCGACCGTGAGCGGCTGCGAGCCGTTGTCCGCGAAGAGCAGCGCCACGAGCATGTCGTTCCAGACCCAGAGGAACTGGAAGATGGCCAGACTCGCGATGGCCGGGCGGCCGAGCGGCAGCACGAGCCGGGAGAAGATCCGCCACTCGCTGCCGCCGTCCATCCGGGCGGCCTCCAGCATCTCGCGCGGGATCTCGGCGAAGTAGTTGCGCAACAGGAAGATCGCGAACGGCAGCCCGTAGGCGACATGGAAGAGGACGACGCCCGCGACCGTCCCGAACAGGCCCACCGCGCCGAAGAGTTTGGCCACGGGCAGCAGGCCGATCTGTACGGGCACCACGAGCAGCCCGACGACCACCAGGAACACGCCGTCCCGGCCGGGGAACTCCAGCCACGCGAAGGCGTATCCGGCGAGCGCCGCGATGACGACCACCATGACGGTGGTCGGCACGGAGATCAGGACGGTGTTCCAGAAGGCCGCCCCGATGCCCGAATCCCGCAGCAGAGCACTGTAGTTGTCCAGGGACAGTTGCGAGGGGTCGGTGAGCGCGGTCCACCAGCCGTCGGTGGCGTTGTCCTGCTCCGAGCGCAGCGAGGACAGGAGCAGGCCCGCCAGCGGTGTGATCCACACGAGGGCGACCAGGATCAGGACGCCCTGGACGACGGAGCTGCCCAGGAGGCGCGAGAGCCGGCCCCCGCGGCGCCGCCCGGGCGCGGAGGAGGGCGCGGACGCGGAAGGCGCCGGGGGGGACGGCGCGTGGAGCGCCGGTGGGGACGCCGGGGACGGCGACGGGCCGCGCCGCTCGACGGTGCTGTGGCCGCTCATGCTCCACTCCTTCGGAAACGCCGGACGTTGAAGATCATCGCCGGGACGACGAGCAGCAGGAGCACCATGCTGAGGGCGCTGCCGAGCCCCTGGTCGTTGCCGCCGCCGAAGGACACCAGCCACATGCGGGTGGCCAGTACGTTCGCCTCTTCCTGGACCGGTCCGGGCGCGATGATCCAGACGAGGTCGAAGACCTTCATCACGTTGATCACCAGCGTCACGAAGACGACCGTGAGCACCGGCGCGAGCAGCGGAACGGTGATCTTGCGGAAGATCTGGCCCTCGGTGGCACCGTCCATGCGCGCCGCCTCCAGCGCGTCGCGCGGGATGGCCGCGAGGCCGGCGCCGATCAGGACCATCGAGAAGCCGGTCCAGACCCACAGGTAGGCGCCGATGATCGCCGGCGTCACCAGCGCCGGACCGAGCCAGCTCACCCCCTGGTAGGGGGCTTCGAAGTTGGCCGCGGGCAGCCGCACGGTGTAGTCGCCGTCGGCGAGGCCGGTGAAGCGGAAGGTGCCGTCGTCGGCCGTGGTGGCGGTCGCGGCGACCTGGCCGTCCCGTACGGCCTCGACCGTCATGCCGGGCAGCCCCTTCTCCCCGGGGTCGACCCGGCCCGGCGTGCCCGCGCCACCGGGGGCGAAGTCGAGGTAGACGACGCCCCCGATCGCGTCCGTGCCGGGCGCGTCGGCCGCCGCGTCCGCAGCGGCGGCCTTCGCACCGGCCGGCATCGCATCCGGTGCGACCCCGATGAACCCGAGGCTGAGCGAGCCCCCGGGGCGTACGGTCTCCGCGGTGCTGTACGGGCCGCCCGCCCCGCCCGTCAGGCCGTGGCCCTCCCGGGCGCGGGCCGTCGGATACGCGGCGGCGTCGTGGAAGCCGTCGTGGACACCGACGACGGCGGCGTTGAGCACGCCCCGGTCCGGGTCCTGTTCGTAGGCGAGCCGGAAGATGATGCCCGCGGCCAGGAAGGACACGGCCATCGGCAGGAAGAGCACCAGCTTGAACGCGGTCGCCCAGCGCACCTTCTCGGTGAGGACGGCGAGCATCAGCCCGAGCCCGGTGAGCAGGGTGGGGGCGACGACGACCCAGACGGCGCTGTTGCGGATCGCCTTGAGGGTGGCCGGGTCCTGCACGATCGCCGCGTAGTTCGCTGCTCCGACGAAGCGGTCGCCGTCCGCGTCGAAGAGACTGCGACCGAAGGAGAAGAGGACGGGGTAGACGACCAGCGCGCCGAGCAGCAGCAGGGCCGGCAGGACGAAGACGACCGCGAGGCGGCGCTTCCTGCGCTGTGCCTGGCGCCGCCCGTCGGCCGCGGGGCGGACGGTCACGGTGTCAGCCATGTCGGTCGCCTCAGTTCCCGTAGGCCTTGGCGGCCTCGGCCTCAAGCTTCGCGGCGGTGCCCTGCGGGTCCGAGGGGTCGCGCAGGAAGTCCTGGAGGAGCTTCCACTCACCCGCGCCCTTGGTGCCGCCGAACGCGGCCGGGGCCTGGTCCGACATGTCGAAGCGGATCGAGTTGCCCGCCGCGATGAGGGAGTTGGCGGTGCTGCGCGTGGTGTCGTCGCCGTACTTGGCGAGGTCGACCTCGTTGTTCGGGGACAGGAAGCCGCCCGCGCCGGCCCAGACCTCGGCCGCCTCGGCGCTCGCCAGGAACTCGACCAGCTTCATGCCGGCCTTGCCGTTCTTGCCGTCCTTCAGGACGACCGCCGCGTCACCGCCGCTGACCACCGGCGGCCTGCCGCCGTCGACCGAGGGGAAGGGGAAGAACTTCGCGTCCTGCCCGAGCTTCTTGCCGAACTGGCCCTTGGCGACGCCGCCGACGAAGTCGCCCTCGTAGACCATGCCCGCCTTGGGCTCCGGGCCGAAGACCTGTGCGACAGAGGAGGGGAAGTCGGTCCCCAGCGCGGCCTGGGCGCCGCCGGCGACGAGCTGCTTGTCCTTGAACAGTTCCCCGAGGGTGGTCAGCGCCCTGACGACGCTCTCGTCGGTCCACTTGAGCTGGTGCTGGGCGAGCTGGTCGTACTTCTCCGGTCCGGCCTGGGAGAGGTAGATGTTCTCGAACCAGTCGGTGAGGGTCCAGCCGTCCTCGCCGGCTATGGCGAAGGCCGGGCGGCCGGAGTCCGCGAGGGTGCGTCCGGCCTTCAGCATGTCGCTGTAGCTCTTGGGCTCGGCGACACCGGCCTGGGTGAAGGCCTCGGGGGCGTACCAGACGGTCGACTTGTGGGCGGCCTTGAAGTAGAGGCCGTAGTACTGGCCGTCGACGGTGCCGTAGTTCTTCCACACCGGGGCGAGGGTGGACCCGGCCGTCCGGGCGGTCTGGTCGGACAGGGGCTGGAGCCAGCCCTTCTTCGCGAACTGCTGGAGCACGCCCACCTGCGGCACCATCACCACGTCGGGTGCGTTGCCGCCTTCGATCTTGCTTCCGACGAAGGTGGAGACGTTGTCGCCGGAGGGGACGAAGACCGTCTCGGCGCCGGTCTTCTCGGTGAAGGCGTCGAGGACCTTCTTGAAGCTCTGCTGTTCGGCGCCGGTCCAGACGCCGGCCACGGTGACGGTCTGGCCGCCGAGTTCGCCGCTGCTCGCGGGTCCGGTGGCGCCGCCGCAGGCGGTGGCGCCGAGGGCGAGGGCGAGGGCGGCCGTCGCGGTGGCGGCGTTTCGGCGGGTCGTCTTGCTCGGTCGTCGCATGAGGAGTCCTCTCGGGGAAGTCCGGGTCTGGGGAGGGAAGGGGCTGCTACGGGGTGACGTGCTGCGGGGTCACGTGCGGGGGGCTGCCGGTGCGGGGGCCGGGTACTCGCCCGCCCACCAGGCCGCGGTCGCCGCGGGCAGCACCCCTTCGGGGCAGGGCCCGCTGGCGAGCAGCGGAGTACCGGTGACCGGAGCGGGCACCGGCTCCGTGCCGAAGTTCACCGCGCAGATCAGGCCCTCGCCGCGGGAGACGGCCAGGACCTGCGCGGGAGCGTCCAGCCAGCGCAGGGTTCCGTCGCCGAGCTGCGGCAGGGTGCGCCGCAGCTGGAGGCCGTCGCGGTAGAGGTGCCAGAAGGAACGGGTGTCGGCCAGGGCGCGGTCGGTGGCGTGGTCGGCGAACCACTCGGGCTGCGGCAGCCACGGCTTGACCCCGGCCGCCTCCTGGCTGAAGCCGAACGGGGAGGCGTGACCGGACCAGGGCAAGGGCACGCGGCAGCCGTCCCGCACGTGCTTGCGGCTGCCGGTACGGCGGAAGATCGGGTCGGTGAGGACCTCGTCGGGCAGGTCGAGGACCTCCGGGAGGCCGAGTTCCTCGCCCTGGTACACGTAGGCGGCGCCGGGCAGGGCGAGCATCAGGAGGGCCGCGGCGCGGGCGCGGGCCGCTCCCAGTCCGCTGCCCTCGACCCCCGGTTCACCGGCGTAGCGGGTGACCGTGCGGACCTGGTCGTGGTTGTTGAGGACCCAGGTGACGGTGGACCCGGTGCCGGCGATGTCGCGTATCGCCTCGGTGATCGTCGTCCGGAAGGCGTCGGCGTCCCAGGGAGCGCTGAGCAGGTCGAAGAAGAACGCCTGGTGCAGTTCGTCGGGGCGGACGTAATCGGCGTGCTCGCGTGCGGTGGGCACGGACACCTCGCCGACGAGCAGCCGCTCGTGGCCGTCCCGGGCGGTGTACTCCTCGCAGACCGCGCGCCAGCGGCGCCATACGCCGTGCACTTCGGGCTGGTTCCAGGCCAGCTGGTTGACGGCGTCGCGGGCCCGCTCGTCCGCTTCGGGGTCGTCGGAGTCGGGCAGCTCGGGGTGCTTGAACAGTCCGGCGGCCACGTCGATGCGGAAACCGTCGACGCCCCGGTCCAGCCAGAAGCGCAGCACCCGTTCGAAGTCGTCGCCCACGACGGGGTTGCGCCAGTTCAGGTCCGGCTGCTCGGGGGTGAAGAGGTGCAGGTACCAGTCGCCGGGGGTGCCGTCGGGCCCGGTGGTCCGGCTCCAGGCCGGTCCGCCGAACATGGCGTGCCAGTTGTTGGGCGGCTCCGCACCGTCCGGGCCGCGGCCCGGTGCGAAGTGGAAGCGGGAGCGCGGTGCGCTGCCGGGCGCCGCGGCGAGTGCCTCACGGAACCACGGGTGCTCGCTGGAGCAGTGGTTGGGGACGATGTCGAGCAGCAGCTTGAGCCCGAGCCGGTGGGCGTCGGACACCAACCGGTCGAATTCGGCGAGGTCGCCGTAGACCGGGTCGACATTGCAGTAGTCGGCGACGTCGTAGCCGTGGTCGTGCTGGGGCGACGGGTAGAAGGGGCTGAGCCAGATGCCGTCGACGCCGAGCTTGCGCAGGTAGGGGAGCCCTGCGCGGACGCCGGCGAGGTCGCCGACGCCGTCCCCGGTGCTGTCGAGGAAGCTGCGGACGTAGACCTGGTAGATCACCGCGTCGCGCCACCAGGGGGCGGAGGAGGCGGCGCTGCGGGAGGGGTGACCGGTACCGGCCGGAAGGGTGCTGAGCATCTCGCGTCGACCTGTCTGCTGAATGCGAGAGCGCCCTGAATCAGGTGCGCTGTTATGCATGCATGTTAAGTAGCAGCGACTGGAAGGTGTCAACGATGTGTCCAGAAACAGGCGAAAGCTGGGGTGTTTTGTCCGTGAATGCCCACGTGCATGAAGAAGGGCTTCTACTTAACATGTAAGTAGAAGCCCTTGAGGAGGTGCTCAGTGTGCGATGCGTCCGATGCGCGCGGTCAGCCCGTGCGGGAAATGGCCCCGAGTTCGCGAGCCAGGCGCGCCACCGCCTCGTCCGGCGTCTGGCGCAACGCCATCACGTCCTGCACCACGGCCTGCACGGCGAGACTCACCTGGTCGTAGCGCGGACTCTTGGGGCGCGGCACCGCCGACAGCACGCTCTCGCGCAGGGTCGGCAGATACGGGTACGCGCGGACCAGCTCGGGATCCTCGTACAGCGCTGCGCGCACCGGGGGCAGCGAACCCTCGGTGAGCACCCGCCTCTGTACCCGTTCACTGGTGAGGTAGGAGATCAGATCGGCCGCCGACGCCGGATGCCGCGCATGACTGCTGACGGCGAGGTTGGAGCCGCCCAGCACACTGGTGCCGGGCCCGTCGGCGCCGGGCAGCGGCACCGCGCCGAACCGGCCCGCGACCTTCGACCCCGGCGCGCCCGCGTCCGCGTACACGTAGGGCCAGTTCCGCAGGAAGAGCAGCCTGCCGTCCTGGAACGCCTTCCGGGACTCCTCCTCCTTGTAGCCGAGCGCGTCACGGGAGATCCAGCCCTCCCGTACCCCGTCCGCGAGGAACCGCAGTCCGGTGCGCGCCTCGTCGGAGTCCACGGTGACGCGGGCGCCGTCGTCGCGCAGGATCGAACCGCCCGCGGAGTGCACGGCCTCGGTGGCGTTGACGGTGAGCCCCTCGTACGGGAGGAACTGGCCTGCGTAACCGTCCAGCCCGTGCTGCGGGGCGATCGTGCGTGCCTGGCGGGCCAGTTCGGACCAGGTCCGCGGGGGCTGCTCGCCGGCGAGGTCCAGGACGTCCTTGCGGTAGTAGAGCAGCCCCGCGTTCGTGACGTACGGGACCGCGTACAGCCGGCCGTCGAAGGTCGCCGTGTCCACGACCGGCCGCAGGAAGGCGTCCAGGGGGAACCGGGCCCGTTCGAGCGGGGAGATCCACCCGGCGGCCGCGAACTCCGACGTCCAGGCGACGTCGATGTTCAGCACGTCGAACCGGTCACGGCCCGATCGCAGCTCGCTGATCATCTGGGCCCGGGTCTCGTCGGCCGAGTCGGGCAGCTCGACGAGAGTGACCCGCTCGCCGGGACGGCTGTCGTTCCAGTCGTCGAGCAGGGGGCCGAGGTAGTCGGTCAGGTCGCCCGCCGTCACGAGCGTCAGGGGGCCGCGGGCGCCGGAGGCCGTGACCGCGTCGGGGCGGACGCCGAGACCGGCGTACCCCGCCAGGACGACCGCCACCACCAGGAGAGCTCTACCCGCGGCACGCATCCACCGCATAGATTCCTCCCAGTGCACGATCCGGCTGCGCCGCCGACCCATCGTGGCCTATATATACCCGTTAGGCATGGGCGATACTAGACGTCCAGGCAGACGGACCGGACGTAGGAGACATCCGGCCCGGCGCCAGTGAACGGTTGACTACGCAGCGGGAAGGAGGGGGCGAGTGCGGCTGGCGCTCCTTGCGCTCCTCACCCGTAGCCCTGCGCACGGTTACGAGCTCAAGCAGGACCTTGAGAAGCTCCTGGGCGCCGCGTACCCTCAGCCGAACGTCGGCCAGATCTACGTCACCCTCGGCCGGCTGGAGAAGAGCGGCCTGATCGAGGGCGAGGACGTCGAACAGTCGGGCCGGCCCAACAAGCGCACGTACAAGCTGACGGACGCCGGGCGCGAAGCCGTACTGGCCTGGTTCGAGGACACCGCCGAGGAACCCCGGGTACGGGACGAGTTCTTCATGAAACTGGCGCTCGCACCGCAGTCGGGTCTGGCCGATCCGATCGCCCTGATCAACAGGCAGCGGCGCCAGTACCTCAACACCATGCGGGACCTGTCGAAGCTGGCCGCGGCCGAAGACCGCGACAACAAGGTCTCCCAACTGCTGATCGAGGGCGCCATGCTGCACCTGCAGGCCGACCTCGACTGGCTGGAACGCTGTCAGGAGGAGCTGGAATGAGCGACGACACCGCCGCCGCTCCTGTCGTGCCCATCGTCCGCGCCGAGGGCCTGACCAAGACGCACCACGGCGAAGGCGCCCCGGTGCCCGCGGTCCGCGGCGTGGACCTGTCCGTCCAGCCGGGCGAGTTCGTCGCGATCACCGGGCCGTCGGGCGCCGGCAAGTCCACCCTGCTGCACCTGATCGGCGGCCTCCAGCGGCCCGACGGCGGAAAGCTGTGGCTCGACGGCGAGCGCGTCGACGCGTACCGCGAGGCACGCTGGGCCGTTCTCCGGCGCCGCAGCATCGGCGTCGTCTTCCAGTTCTTCAACCTCGTCTCCAACCTCACCGTCGCCGACAACGTCGAACTGCCCGCCCTGCTCGCCGGCGCCTCCCCGAAGGCCGCCCGCGACTCCCGCGCCGAACTGCTCGCCGAACTCGGCCTCGAAGGCCGCGAACGCTCCATGCCCGGAGAGCTCTCCGGCGGCGAACAGCAGCGGGTCGCCCTCGCCCGCGCCCTGGTCAACCACCCCGCACTGCTCCTCGCCGACGAACCGGCCGGCAGCCTCGACAGCAAGGGCACCCGTGAGGTGCTGCGGCTGCTCACGCGGTTCCACCAGCGCGGCCAGACGATCATCATGGTCACCCACGACGCCCGGATGGCCAGCGCCGCCGACCGCGTCATCAGCTTCTTCGACGGCCGAATAGCCGACGACGCACAGCTCGGCGGGGGCCGCCCAGGCCCGGCCGGCGGCGTCTGCGGCGTACTCGAACTGAAGGAATGACCGTGCGGGCCACTCTGCGCTGGGCGCAGGCAGACTTCCGCGCACACCGTGGCGAAGCCCTCTTCGTCGTCCTCGCCAGCGCCGGCGTGATCGCCTCGCTCCTGCTGGCCGGCGCGCTGTTCGGCTACGCCGCGAACCCCTGGCAGCGGGTTTTCAACCAGTCCCAGGGCGCGCACATCTGGCTGCACACCCGCGCCGGGGCGGACACCGACGCGGACGCCCTGGCCGGCGTGGACGGCGTCGCGGCGCTGTCCGGGCCCTACCGCACGGCCGCGACCACGATCGAGTCCCGCGGCGCCAGGGCCGGGGTGACGCTCCGCGCCGCCGACGTGGAGCCCCCGCAGACCGGACGGCCGCTCGTCGCCGAGGGCAGCTGGCTCGCCCGCCCGGACGCCGGCGACGCCGGCGCCGGCTCGGCCGCCGGCTCCGTCGTGCTGGAGACCTCCGTCGCACGGGCCCTCTGGGCGGAGCCCGGCGACACCGTACGCGTCACCGGACCGGACGGCGCCCCGCACCTGCTGCGGGTGAGCGGCACGGCCGACGCGGCCGAGCCCCGCTACCAGCCGGGCGGCTCGGCCGGCATCGGCTGGGTACTCCCCGCAACGCTCGGCGAGATCGCCCGGGGAGACACCGGGCAGAGCGTCGGGTTGCGCCTGGAGGACCCCGAGGACACCGACTTCATCGTTCAGCGCGCCGTCACCGTACTCGGCGCCGACCGGGTCGCCGAGGTCACCAAGTGGCAGCAGGCCCGCGCCGAGGCGGGCGGCGACGACCGGCTCCTGGGCACGGTCTTCGCGGTCTTCGGCCTCGGCGCGCTGCTCGCCGCCGCCCTGGCCGCGTCCGGGGCGGTCGCCGCCCGCGTCCGGGGCCAGCTGCGCGACATCGCCGTCCTCAAAGCGATCGGCTTCACCCCCGGCCAGGTCACCCGCGGCTTCCTCGTGCAGCACCTGGCCTTCGCGCTCCTGGGCGTGGCCCTCGGCACCACGGCGATCACCCTCCTCGGCGCCCGGATACCCGGGCGGATCGGGGAGGCCGCGGCCGTCTGGCAGGACCTGCCCGGTCACACCGCCCTGATGATCGGCATCCCCGGCGGCGCGGTCCTGCTGATCGCCGCCTCCACCGGGCTGTCGGCCTGGCGGGCCGGACGGGTGCCGCCGGTGCCGGTGGCGCGGGCGGCACTGCCGTCCGCCGCGCCGATGACCGCCCTCGGCAAGCGGGCGCTCGGCGTACGGGTGCCGCCCGCCCTCGTCCTGGGGTGGCGTGCGGCGTTCCCGCGACGCGGGCGGACGCTCGTACCGGTGGTGCGGCTCGCGCTGCCGCTGGTGCTCATCACGGTCGCCCTCGTGGCCTGGTCGACGCTGGACCAGTTCCGCAGCCGCCCCGCGCAGGTGGGGCTGGCGGCGGCACTGACCGTACGGTCCGAGCAGCCCGCCGGACCCTCCGACGCGGAGCTGGAGGAGGCCCTCGCGGCGGTCCCGGACATCGCCGCCGTCCATCCGGGCGCGGAGATGGCGGCCCTCGTCCCCGGACAGACCGGCACCATCACCCTGCGCGGCCTGGGCACGGCCCCGCACCCCTACCCCTCCGCAGTGGTCGAGGGGCGCGCGGTCGCCGGGCCCGACGAGGCCGTGGCCGGCCAGGGGCTGCTGGACCTCCTCGGCGTACGGGTCGGCGACTGGGTACGGATGACCGTCGGCGGACGCCCGCAGATCCTGCACCTCGTCGGCCGCACCATCGAGCCCGAATCCGGCGGCCGGGTGATCACCACCACCCTCGACGCACTGCGCGAGCGGGACCCCCGGCTACGGCCCGCCTTCCACGCCCTGGAACTGCGCGAGGGGGCCGACCCCCGGGCCGTGAGCGGCGCCCTCGCCACGGCGGCCGGCGCAGCACTGGAGATCCGTGAGACGCCGAACCCGGCCGACCGGCTGGAACCGGCACGCGGGGTGATCGGCGCCCTGATCGCCGTACTGGCGCTGATCGGGCTGATCGAACTGCTCACGCTCATCGGCACTGGCGTACGCGACCGGGGCCGGGACCTGCTCGCGCTGAAGGCCATCGGGCTGACGCCGCGGCAGATCGGGGCCATGATCGTGACGGCCGCCGGCCTGACCGCGCTCGTGTCCGCCCTGGTGGGGACGACGGTGGGCGTCCTGACCGGCAGCTGGCTGGTGGACACGCAGGGCGCGTCGAGCGGCATCGGCGCGGGGATAGCCCAACTGCCGCCGTTGCCGGTGCTCTTCACGGTGATCGTGGGCGCGGTCCTGGGCGCCGTGGCGGCGGCGGTGCTGCCGGCGACCCGGACGGCACGACGGCGGCTGGCGGACTCGCTCAGCGAGACCCTCTGACCGTCGGAGCCGACCGTCGGAGCTGACCGGCGGCACGTCGCCCGGTCGCCGGCGGTCCGCCGGCGCCCCATTCGGGCGACACCAACGTGGGGCGGGGGCCCGAAGCCGGGTAGGCGCCCTCCATGAACACCAAAACCCTCGACCCCGCGAAGGTCGCCCCCGCCCTGAACGCCGCTTCCGGGTGGTGGCTGACGACCCTGGACCGCCTTGAGCGGACCACCCTGGCCGATCCCGCGATCCGTGTACTCCAGCGGGGGATCCGCTCGCTGCCCCTGGGCGGCGTGAGGGACGTGCTCAGGGGAAGGCCACTGGGCCATCCCGTCCATCCCGTCCTCGTCCAGGTGCCCATCGGATGCTGGCTCTCCGCCGCGGTGGTCGACGTCGCACCCGGGGAGCGGCGGGCGGCCACGATCCTGACGGCCGTCGGCCTCGCCGGTGTGGCCCCCGCCGCCGTCGCCGGCTGGGCGGACTGGGCCGACCTGCCGCCCCAACAGGCCCGGGTCGGCCTCGCCCACGCCGTCTCCAACGCCGCGGCCGTCAGCTGCTACGCGGTCTCCCTTGCGGCGCGCCTGGGCGGCCGTCCGGCGAAGGGCAGGCTGTGGTCATGGGCCGGACTGGCGGCCGTGTCCGTCACCGGCGCACTGGGCGGCCACATCGCCTACCGACAGGCGGTCGGAGGCCATCCCGCCACGTAGGCCGTGAGGCCGTGCCCTGTGGACACACCGGGCTCGCGACGCCACCTCGACGACAGGACTCGGCCCGGCTTCCGCCCCCCTCCCTCCGGTCAGCGGTCAGCGGCCCCAGCGCAGTGCCGGGGTCTGCACCGGTGCGTCCCACAACCGCAGGATTTCGTCGTCGGCCCGGCACAGCGTCACCGAGCACCCCGCCATGTCCAGCGACGTGACGTAGTTCCCCACGAGGGTGCGCGCCACGGGTACACCGCGGTCCGCGAGGACCCGCGTCACCTCCGAGTGGAACCCGTACAGCTCCAGCAGCGGTGTCGCCCCCATGCCGTTGACCAGGGCCAGGACCGGCCCGTCGGCCGGGGCCACCTTCGCCAGGTCGTCCAGTACGGCGCCCACCGCGAACTGCGCGATCTCCCGGGCCGACATCATCGGGCGGCGCTCCCGGCCGGGCTCGCCGTGGATCCCGATGCCCAGTTCGAGCTCGCCGTCCGGCAGGTCGAAGGTGGGGCTGCCCTTGGCGGGCGTGGTGCAGGCGCTCAGCGCCACGCCGAAACTGCGGGAGGCCTTGTTGACCCGCTCGGCCACCGCGGCGACCTGCTCCAGCGCAGCGCCCTCCTCGGCCGCGGCCCCGGCGATCTTCTCGACGAACAGGGTGGCCCCGGTGCCGCGCCGTCCGGCTGTGTAGAGGCTGTCGGTCACGGCCACGTCGTCGTCGACCAGTACGCGCAGGACGCGGATGCCGTCCTCCTCGGCGAGTTCGGCGGCCATGTCGAAGTTCAGCACGTCCCCGGTGTAGTTCTTGACGATGAACAGCACGCCCTGGCCGGAGTCCACCGCCTTGGCGGCCCGCAGGACCTGGTCGGGCACGGGGGAGGTGAACACCTCGCCGGGACAGGCGGCCGACAGCATTCCGGGGCCGACGAAGCCGCCGTGCAGGGGCTCGTGCCCGGAGCCGCCGCCGGACACCAGGCCGACCCGCCCGCCCTCGTTCGCGCCCTTCCGTACGATGATCCGGGCCTCCGGGTCCACGTCCAGGTCCGGGTGGGCTGCGGCCAGCCCGCGCAGGGCGTCGGCGACGACGGTCTCAGGACTGTTGATCAGCATCTTCATCGCGCATCTCCCAGTGGGGCTCACAGGTGACTGTCCGACCGTCCGACTGTCCGAGGGCATGCCGAGCGCGCACCGCTCACTTCGACGGTAGAGGAGCCGTCCCAAGGGCGCACCAACGCCGTGCCGGTCCAGCCGTGCCGGTCTACTCAAGGCGGCCGACGTGCAGGACGACGACGGCCCTCGGGTCACGGGTGATGGCGTACAGCACGCGGTAGCGGCCGACGTGGATGCGGCGCAGCCCCGGGCCGTACGGGGCGGCGCCCTGCGGGCGGGGCTCGGCGGCAAGGAGATCGACGGCGAAGAGCAGTTGCCGGAGCCCCGCGGGATCGTCCGCGAGGTGCCGCGCGGCCCCGCGCAGGGCCGCCTCGTCCCACACGATGCCGTAGGCCATTCGCCACCCTCCTTCCGCAGGGCGATCGGGTCGCGCCACCCCCGGGCGTCTGCCCGCACCGGCGGGCCGGTACGCGTCCCCCCGCGGCGCGGCGCGGCGCGGAGCGGAGGCACGGCGCGGCGCGGGGGCACGGCCCGGGTCAGGGGGCCGGGTGCCATTCGGCAAGGAGGATGGTGGCGTCGTCGCGCAGGCGGTGCTCCCGGTGGGCGAGGAGGTTCTGCACGAGCCGGCGCAGGGATTCGGGGGCGTTGTGTCCCGAGGCGAGAGAGCGGATCACGGTGTCGGTCAGCCGTTCCTCGCCGTAGAGGTCGCCCTCGGGGGAGCGGGCCTCGGTCACGCCGTCGCTGTGGATCACGACCCGGTCGCCGGGCTGGAGGCGTACGTGGTGCCGCGCGGGAGGTTCCGGGTCATGGAACCCGAAGCCCAGGGGCAGCTCGGCGGCGCGTTCGAGCGCTCGGGGCAGGACGTGGCCGTCGCGGATGAGCAGCGGCGGCGGGTGGCCGCAGTTGATCCAGTGGAAGTCGCCGTTGTGGGTGTCGAGTTCGGCGATGACCCCGGTCATGAGCCGGTCGGGGATCCACCGGGCCAGCGTGCGGTCGATGGTGGTCGCGATGTCGGGGAGGGCGGCGCCGGACCGGCGCGTGGAGCGGCAGGCGGCGATGGCGGCGGCGCTCGCGCCTCCGGAGGCCAGGTCGTGGCCCATCGCGTCCAGCATGGTCAGGTGCAGGGTGCCGTCGACGAAGGTGTGGTCGAAGGCGTCGCCGCCGATGTCGTAGGCGGGTTCCAGCATGGCGGCGGAGGTGGCCCGGGTGGTGCCGATGGTCCGCGGGGGCAGGAACGCCCACAGCAGTTCGGCCTGCAGGCTCATCGGGCTCGTCCGCCGGTGCCGGACGAGGAGGTCGTTGTGGGAGGACTGCGACACCACCAGCAGCGTCGCCAGGCTCGCCAGCGCACGGCCCGCCTCCACCCGGTCCGCGGCCCAGCCGGAGCCGGAGACCTGCATGACGCCGACCCGCTCGATGCCGTCGACCATGGGGAACCAGCTGGTGTCCCCGTCCCTGTTCTGCTGCACCCGCTGGGTCCGGTAGGCCAGGCCGGCCAGGGACCCGTCGATGTCGACACCGGCCGGCGCCTCCGGGCTCGGGCCACCGGGTCGGGGGAGCGGGCTGAGCCGGAGCTGCTGGATGTCCGCGAGCAGCAGCCGGGTCGAACCGATGCCCAGACGGCGGGCGGCCTCGTCGATCAGCTCGGCGATGTCCAGGGCCGACGCCTCGTGGGAGCGGTCGAGTACCCACGCCAGCACCGGCCCCAGCTCCTCGGGGGCCCCGTCGCTCACCACCAACGCCCTACACCGTCGCAGACCATCGGATGCCTCTCCTCCAGCGCCGGGAACCCATGCGGCCATCTTGGACACGAAGCCGCGCGTCGCCCCGGCCGACACGACGGCCGACGGTGCTCGGACGCTCAGGAGACGGCGCCGTCGGGGTCCCCCTCGATCTGGTCCTGCGTGATCACCTGTAGCTCGTCGGTGCGCTCGTTGCGGATCCGGTAGACCGCGTGCGGGCCGGGATCGCGCACCTCCTCGATCCGGCCGCGGTGCAGGTCCTGACGGCCGTCGCGATAGGTGACCCGGTCCTTCTCGCGCGGAGCCATGATCTCCTCCTTGGAACGAAAGGCGCTGGTCAGCCCCGCGCGGAGCGGGGCTGCGAGAGGCGTCTGCCCGGCAGCGGAAGTCGCACACCTGGCGCGGTCGCGTCGCCGCCGGGCCCGGAACAGGATGAGACCGGGGAGGAGACCGGCCGCAGGACGAGAGACGAGAGGTGGCGGCATCGATGCCCCGTACGGCGCTCATCGTGATCGACATGCTCAACACCTACGACCACGAGGACGCCGACGCCCTCGTCGCGTCGGTCCGCGAGGCGCTGCCCGGCATCACGACACTGCTCGAACACGCCCGCGCCAGCGAATCGCCCGTCGTCTACGTGAACGACAACTTCGGCGAGTGGCGCTCCCACCACGGCGAGATCCTGGGCGCCGCCCTCGCCGGCCGCCACAGGAGCCTGGTCGAGCCGATCGCCCCCGACGAGAACTCGCTCTTCGTGGTCAAGGCCCGCCACTCGATCTTCTTCGAGACCCCGTTGGCCTACCTGCTGGGCCAGCTCAAGGTGGAGCGCCTGGTCCTGTGCGGCCAGGTGACCGAGCAGTGCGTGCTGTATTCGGCGCTGGACGCCCACATCCGGCACTTCGACGTCGTCGTGGCGGACGGCGCGGTGGCCCACATCGACGCCGACCTGGCCGAGGCGGCCCTGCGGATGATGAGCCGCAACATGTCCGCCGACGTCTGCGCGGTCGAGGACGTCGTGTTCGACGGCTGACCGGGCTCCGCATGAACCTCCGGCACCGGGGAAGGTGCCCCGGGCACGCGTGACGCGCGCGAGACGAACCGAACGAACCGGTCCGGTGCGGAGCCGGCCGACGAGAGCCCAGAGGTGGATCATGGCCTCGAAACGAGCGGGCGCAAACCCTGCCGACACCCGCGCCGACGGCGACGACCGGGCGACTCCGTGGAGGGACTTCCAGCGGGTGCTCGACCAGATGTTCGGCCTGCTTGAGGGTGTCGATCCGGATGACGCGGCCGCCCGGCGGGGAGCGCCGCCCCGGCGCGGTTCCGCCGCAGGCGGCGGCACGCGGTGAACACGCGGCCACGGCGGCGACGAGCCCCGCGCACACCGCGCACACCGCCACGGCCGACGGGCGGCCCGGCTCGCAACTCGTGCGCGGGCCCGGTTCCTGGGTGAGACTGGAGCCCGGCCCCCGCCCGGCTCCGGCGCCCGTGACGGTGCCGCCCCGGCATCGAGCGGGGAGAGCGTCCGCTTATCGGGCTCTTCTGCGGGCAGGCGCCGGATATGTCGATCGCCCGTTCGGACCGACTCGCACGTGTCGGCCGAACCGGCACAGGAGCGCAGACGCATGGTGTACGCGACCTGGTCCTCTGTGAAGAGCGGGGTCTCCCGGGTGTCCCGACGTTCCGCGGCGCGGGGAGGTGCCCCGTGTGCGGTCTGAGCGGAGAGGTACGTTTCGACGGCAGGCGCCCCGACCTGGCCGCCGTCGAACGCATGACCGACGTGTTGGAGCCGAGGGGGCCCGACGGCCGGGGAACCTGGTCGCAGGCGGCGGTCGCCCTGGGCCACCGGCGGCTGCGGATCATCGACCTGTCCGAACGCGGCGCCCAGCCCATGGTCGACGCACAGCTCGGCCTCACCGCGGTCTTCAACGGCTGCATCTACAACCACCGCGAGCTGCGTGCCCGCCTCGAACGGCTCGGGCACCGCTTCTTCTCGGACTCCGACACCGAAGTCGTCGTCAAGGCGTACGCGGAGTGGGGCCGGGAGTGCGTCGAGTTCCTGGTCGGCATGTTCGCCTTCGCCGTGGTCGAGCACCACACGGGCCGGGTCGTGCTGGGCCGTGACCGGCTGGGCATCAAGCCCCTGTACGTCACCGAGGACTGCGACCGCCTCCGGTTCGCCTCCTCCCTCCCGGCCCTGCTGGCGGGCGGGGGAGTGGACACCTCCCTCGACCCGGTCGCCCTCCACCAGTACCTGAGCTGGCACGGCACCGTCGTGGCACCCCGGACCGTGCTGGCCGGCGTACGCAAGCTCCCGCCGGCAACCGTCCGGGTCATCGAGCCCGACGGCACCCGTGAGGACCACTGCTACTGGCAGCCCTCGTACACCCGGCACACCGAACTCGGCGACGACCCCGCGCTCTGGCGCGAGGCCGTGCACGACGCGCTGCGCACCGCGGTGAAGAGGCGTACGGTCGCCGACGTCCCGGTAGGAGTGCTCCTGTCCGGCGGTCTGGACTCCAGCCTGCTGGTCCAGATGCTCGCCGAGGACGGGTACGAGGACATCCCGACCTTCGCGATGGGCTTCGAGGAGGAGAACGGGGAGGACGGCGACGAGTTCCTGTACTCGGACCTGGTCGCGCACCGGTTCTCGACCGACCACCACCAGCTCATGATCCCCTCCGACCGGCTTCCGGCCGCGCTGGAGGACGCGATCGGCGCCATGAGCGAGCCGATGGTCAGCCATGACGCCGTGGCGTTCCACATGCTGTCCGAGCAGGTGTCCAAGGAGGTCAAGGTCGTCCTGTGCGGCCAGGGCGCCGACGAGGTGTTCGCCGGCTACCACTGGTACCCGCAGATCGCCTCGGCCCCCCGTACCGGTGCGGACGACGCCTACGCCCGCGCCTACTTCGACCGGACGCACACCGACCTCAACGCCATGATCCACCCCGACCTCGCCGTCGGCCACGACGCCTCCATGGACTTCGTCCGGCACCACATGGCCACCCCCGGCGCCGACACCGCCCTCGACGCCGCCCTGCGCATGGACGTCCACGCCCTCATGCCGGACGACCCGGTCAAGCGGGTCGACAACATGACGATGGCCTGGGGGCTGGAGGCCAGGGTGCCGTTCCTCGACCAGGACCTCGTCGAGCTGGCAGCGGCCTGTCCGCCGCAGCTGAAGCTCGCACAGGGCGGCAAGGCCGTGCTCAAGGACATCGGACGCACGGTGCTGCCCCGCGAGGTCGTCGACCGCCCGAAGGGCTACTTCCCCGTCCCCGCGGTGCGGAACATGGCCCAGCCCGTCCTGTCCCGGGTACGCGACGCCCTGACGGCCCCGGAGGCACGCCGGCGCGGCATCTTCGACGAGCGCCTCGTGGCCGAGCTGCTCGCGGCACCCAACCGCCACCGCGCCCGGCGCGGGGCGAATACCCTGTGGCAGGTGGCCACGCTGGAGATCTGGCTCCAGGCGCACGGCATCGGCTGAGCGGTGGGAACACTGCACTGAGTGGTGGGAGCACTCCGGAAGCGGAAGCCTGGGAGAGGTGGCCATGCCCTTGGAGCAGACGAACCTTGTGGATCACGTACCCGTCTCGGCGGCCGGGACCTCGGCGGCCCCGGCCGCCGAGGAACGCGACGCCGCAGCGCCCGCGCCGGCGCCCGTGCCGGTACGGATGCCCGACCACCGCAGCGCCGACCCGCCGACCCTGCTCACCGCCCACGGATGCTGGTATCCGTCGGCGAACCCCACGGGTGAGCAGGTCGCGTTCATCTGCGACCGGTCCGGCGTGCCCCAGCTGTGGAGCGGACCCGCCCGGGGGGACGGTGCCCACGTGCTGGACGGCGACCCCGATCCGGTCACGGAGGTCTCCTGGTCCCCCGACGGGCGCTGGATCGCCTACACCTCGGCGCCGGGCGGCGGCGAGCACACCCGCGTCCTGGTGGTGCGCCCGGACGGAACCGGCCGGCAGGTGCTCGCCGGGGCCGAGCCGGGGAGCTCGGCGCACCTCGGCTGCTGGACGCGCGACGGCACCGCGCTGGCGGTCACGGTCGCCCAGCCCTCCGCGTCGGGCTCGGAGCACACCGGGGCAGGACACCTCGCGGCGGACGCCGACGGCGCGCCGGCCGCGCCCGGCGCGAAGGCTCCAGGCGTGGCCTGGCCCGAGCGCGGCGGCCCCGCGACCCTGCTCGGAGCCGGGGCGGCGAACCGGGCCTCCGCGGACCAGGACCCCGGCCAGATCCCGAACCGGGCCCAGGTTCCGGACCTGGGCCAGGTGCGTGACCCCGGCCAGGTCCGCGGGGGCGGGCTCGCCGCCTACCTGGTCGACCCGGACGGAGCACACGCGCCCGTCCTGCTGTACGCCGAGGAGGGCGCTGCGTCGCTGCGCGTGTGCGACACGAGCCCGGACGGCGGTTTGGCGCTCGTCCGCCGCGGCCCGCGAGGCCGGCGCGAGGCCCTCGTACTCGACACCGCCTCCGGCCGCACCACCTTCTCCCTGCACGTCGCCGACGGGGACCCCTGGATCGGGCGGTTCTCCGCCGACGCGCGAACGGTGTGGCTGCGCAGCGACACGGACCGCGAGTTCGCGGCGCTCCTGAAGGTCCGGCTGGACGAGGAGGGCGCGGGCCGGGCCGTGTCCGTGGCGGCCGAACGCGACGGGTCCGCCCTCGACCTGCTGAGCGTGCCCGACCACGGCCGATGGGCCCTGCTCGCCTGGAACGCGCACGGGGCGACCGAGCTGGAGAGCGTGGGCCTCCCCCTCGCCGACGAGGACGACGGCGTCGGGCCGCGACACCGGCCGGTCCTGCCGCACGAGGTCGTGACCCGCATCGCGCCCCTGGAACGCGGCGGCCTCTTCGCCGCACTGGCGGGCTCCCGGCGCAGGCCCGGCATCTGGGAACTGGACCAGGGCCTCGTGCCGGCACGCGCCGGCTGGTCGGCCCGCGACGAGGACGCGGTCCCGCCCGGGCGGCCTCCCGTACGGCCGGTGCCCCTGCGCTGCCGAGCGCGGGACGGGCTGACGCTGGGAGGCTGGTACTACCGGGCGCCCGGCCGGGATCCGGGCCGGCCCGCCCCGTGCGTCATCCACCTCCACGGCGGTCCCGAGGAACAGGAACGGCCGGTCTTCAGCCCGCTCTACCACGAGCTCCTCGGCAGGGGCCTGGACGTGTTCGCCCCCGACGTCCGCGGCTCGTCCGGCTGGGGGCGGTCCTTCGTGGACGCCGACCTCGGCGCCGGCCGGTTCGCGGCGATCGACGACGTCGCCGACTGCGCCGCGCACGTGGTCGCGCTCGGCTACGCCGACCCCGTGCGGCTGGGGGTGATGGGCCGCTCGTACGGCGGTTACCTCACCATGGCCTCCCTCGTGTGGCATCCGGACCTCTTCCGCGCCGGCGTGGCCGTCTGCGGGATGTCGGACTTCGCCACGTTCTTCGCCGGCACGGAACCGTGGATCGCCCAGTCCGCCACCGCCAAGTACGGCCACCCCGAACACGACCGGGAGCTGCTGCGCGCACTGTCCCCGATGAGCCGCGTCGACCAACTGCGCGCGCCGGTACTGGCCGTCCACGGCGAACACGACACCAACGTGCCGCCGACGGAGTCGGAGCAGTTCGTCCGCGCGGCCCGCGAACGCGGCGTGTCCGCGAGGCAGTTGACGCTGCGCAACGAGGGCCACGAGTTCCTGCGGGCGGACAACAGGAGGCTCTACCGGCGTGCTGCCGCGGACTGGCTGGAAAGGTATCTGGACCCCCACCCGGCGACCTGACCGCTCACGTCCGACGCCGCCCGCCCGGCAAGAGCGGCGGGCCGTCAGCCTTCGACGCCGGTGGAGGTGTGGGCGGCGCCGACCGGTTTGGATTCCGGCGAGCCGCGCTGGCGCAGGTACACGGAGAGGATGACCACGGCCGCCACGGCCAGGAGCTCCGACTGCCGGTTCTGCAGGCTCCTGTTCCAGAAGTCCGGCGAGGCCAGATAGCCGTCCCATCCGACCGGGTTCTGGAGTTGCCGGAGCTGCTGTTCGTCGTAGGCGGCCATGCCCGTGATCGACTGGGCGGTCCAGGACAGGATGAACAGTGTGCCCATGACCAGGCCCGGCGAGCGCGCGTACACGCTCTGGCGCCAGTCCTTCGTGCCGGCCCAGCGGGGCGATTGCGCCGTGGCGTGATTGCCGACGCGCTGCTCGCGGTCGGACTCCGTACCGGTCCTGTGGATCTCCTTGGACTCGCCGGTGAACCGGGACAGGAAGATCGCGTCCCCCTCGGCGCGGACCAGAGCCATCCGCCCGTAGACCTCCGTCGACTTCACCGCTGAGGACACCGGCAGTTCCTGGCTCCCGAGCGCCTGCGCGCACGTCTGTTCCCGTCCTGCTCCAGCTGGGTGCGGGTCTCGGGGGCCAGCAGCTCGCACGCCGCGGCGTAGTCGCGGGCGGCCAGTGCCTGTTCGAACGCGTGGGCCGCGTCGCGTGCGCCGTCCACCCGTACGGCCGAGGCTCCGCAGCCCGTGAGGAGCGTGACCGTCACCCCGGCCAGTACCCCGGCGCCCAGTACCCTCCGAGCGGGCCGGGGAGGGCGGGGCCGGGGCCCGGTGCCGGCCGGTGTCACCGGCTTGCGGCGTCCGCGATCCGACGTCGTTCGCCCGTGTCCTCGTCCTCGGTCTTCTCGAACTGCTTGGACAGTTCCTCGACCGTCCTGTGGTCGTCGCGCAGGAGCACCATCGCGTCCATGTCTGTCCTCCGAGTCTGCGGATGTGCGGACCTGCACCGACTGGCGTCGGCCCGGTCATCCTCACGGCGGCGACCCGTCCCGCGGTGGTACGGGGGCCGGGGGCCGGGCCCAGGTCACCCGAGTGGCCGCCCCCGCGCGGGTGACTTGAGCGCCCGCTTCCGCGAACCGGGTTCACCGGATGGCGCGGCGTCTCATCCGCCGCCGGTGAGCGCACCGGCGGTCCCCGCAGCCGCGAGGACCACCGCCGCCAGGCCCCGCGCCCCTCAGCAGGGCGCCCCGGTAGCAGATCCACGCCACGGCCGGGCAGCCCTCGCCGGGCCGCATGGCCGAGGGCGGCCGGGGCAGGTGCGGGACATCTGACGGATCGATGCACAGGCGGCGACATGCGAAGCGTAGGCGTGGAAGAAGAACTGCTGCTCGTGGACGCGGACAGCGGGGCTCCCCGCGCCGTGTCGGGAGCGGTCCTGGCGGCCGCAGAGCGCCAGAACCGGCAGCGCTCCGGCGCCGACGGCGGACCGGAGCACGAGTTCGAGACGGAACTGCACAAGGAGCAGCTGGAGTTCGCCACCAAACCGGTCACGGAGATGGGCGAACTCCAGGATGAGATCGTCCGTATCCGGGGTGAGGCCGCCCGCCACGCCGCCAGCGCCGGTGCGGTGGTTGCGGCGGTCGCCACCTCGCCGCTGCCCGTGCAGCCGTCGCTCAACGTCGGCCGGCGCTGCCGCTGGCTGGGCGAGCAGTTCGGCCTCACGGCCCAGGAACAGCTCACCTGCGGCTGTCACGTCCACGTATCGGTCGACTCGGACGAGGAGGGCGTCGCGGTCCTGGACCGCATCAGGCCCTGGCTGGCCGTCCTGGCGGCGATGAGCGCGAACTCCCCCTTCTGGCAGGGCGAGGACAGCGGCTATGCCGGCTACCGCAGCAGGGTGTGGAACCGATGGCCCTCCGCCGGCCCCGTCGGGGTCTTCGGCTCCGCCGACCGCTACCACGAGCAGGTACGCGAGATGATCGACACCGGGGTGCTGCGCGACGAGGGCATGATCTACTTCGACGCCCGGCTGTCGGCCACCTACCCCACCGTGGAGGTCCGGGTCGCCGACGTCTGCCTGGACGCCGCCACGCCGGTCCTGCTCGCCGCCCTCATCCGCGGCCTCGTCGAGACGGAGTCCCGCGCCTGGCAGGACGGGCGGCCTCCGGCCCGGGTCGATACGAGCCTGCTGCGCCTCGCCTCCTGGCGGGCCGCCCGCTCGGGCCTGGACGGACCGCTGCTGCACCCGGAGACCATGCGCGAGACGTCCGCCGAGCATGCCGTCGAAGCCCTGTACCGGCATGTGCGCGAGGCGCTGAAGGACCACGATGACGACGAGCGTGTCCGCGAAGCCATCGCGCGGCTGCACGAGCGGGGCAACGGCGCCCGCATCCAGCGGCGCCTCCACGCCGACGGCCGGTCCCTCGCCTCCGTCGTCACCCGGTGTGCGGAGATGACGGTCGCGCCTTGAGTGCCGCGGCGGCGAGGGGCGGACCCGAACTCTCGCAGGGCGGTGGGGCGGGCGCCGGTGTACGCCGCACCCGGCTGCCCGCAGGCCGTCAGACGCGCTGGGCCCGGTGGAGAACGGCCGGCAGCCCGTGGAGGCGCAGGGCGGCCCGGGCGGCGTTCGCGCCCGGTGCGCCGTGGACGCCGCCGCCGGGGTGTGCGGCGGCGGAGGCCAGGTAGAGCCGTTTCACGGGAGTCTCGGGCCTGCCGGTCCCGGGCGTGGGCCGGAAGACCGCCTGCTGGTGCAGGGCGGTGGTGCCGTTGTTGACGGCGCCGTTGTGGAGGTTCGCGTCCATGGCCTGCAGGGTGGTGGGGGCCAGGATGCGGCGGGCGCCGATCCGCTCACGGAAGCCGGGTGCGAAGCGTTCCACCTGCGCCTCGACACGGTCGGCCATGGCTCGCTGTTCCCGGGAGTCCCAGCGGCCGGTGATGCCGTCGGGGCCGGCGTCGGCGGCGATGTCCTGCGGGAGGTGGGTGTACGCCCACGCCGACTCCGTACCGGCCGGTGACCGG
The DNA here is from genome assembly GCF_042726555.1 of Streptomyces sp. NPDC060232. Classification (NCBI taxonomy): domain Bacteria; kingdom Bacillati; phylum Actinomycetota; class Actinomycetes; order Kitasatosporales; family Streptomycetaceae; genus Streptomyces; species Streptomyces sp. NPDC060232. Next base: position 674,060 of record NZ_JBHXAG010000001.1, read on the forward strand.
CCGGGGTCCGCGGTGGTCATCTGGCCGAACAGCGTGAACGGCTCGTCGGGGACCCGTCCTGCGGCGATCTGAGCGGCGAAGCGGGTGAGCCCGTCGACACCGCTCGCGAGGTGGACGGTCCCCGCGCCGGCCGCTCCCGGTGCCGTCCACGGCACCGGACCGGTCAGTGCCCAGTCGACCTTGAAGGTCGCGAAGTCCCAGTGGAACCGCTCCAGGTCCCACACCAGGCGGGACGGGAGGTGCTCCTCGCCGACCAGGTCCCGGTACAGGGCCGGCGCCGACGTGTCGGCCAGGACCGCCCGGCCCGCGCCCACCGTCTCCCCGCCCGCGGTCCTGACCCCGACCGCGGCACCCCCGCGTACGAGGACAGCCGTGACCCGCTCCCCGCAGCGCAGCACACCGCCGCGGCGCCGCAGCCGGCTCACGAGCGCCCCCGTGAGGGCGCCGGCCCCTCCGACGGGCACCGGGAAGCCGTGGCTCTGCCCCAGCATCGACATCAGCCAGCCGAATCCACCGCTGCCCGCCGCCTCGGGGGCCAGATCGGCGTGCAGGGCGTTGCCGGCGAGCAGAAGCCGACCGCCCTCCCCGGCGAACTCCTCCTCGCCCAGGCGGCGTACCGGCAGGGCCAGCTTCCGGGCCAGCCGCAGCCCGCCGGAGGCGCGGAGCCCCACAGCCAGCCGGAGTCCGGACCGGATCGGCGGGAAGGGCGTGAACAGAGCCTGGACGAGATCCGGCCCGAGCCGGCTCCACGTCCGGTACATGTCCATCCACGCCTCGGCGTCGGCGGCGGCGAACCCGGCCAGGCCGGCGCAGGTGTCCTCCACCCGGCGTTCCAGCACCGCGCACCGGCCGTCCGGCAGGGGGTGGGCCAGTACGGACGGGGCGTGGCTCCAGCGCAGGCCCTCGCCGCCGAGATCGAGTCGCGCGAGCACCGGGGAGGCCGCGGCGAGCGGGTAGAAGGCGCTGAAGACATCGGACACGTAGTCCGGGTGCACCCCCCGGTCGCTGCGCACCGCCCCGCCCGGTTCCTCCTGGGCCTCCAGAACCTCCACGGTCCACCCGGCGTCGACCAGCAGGTTCGCGGCCACCAGCCCGTTGGGGCCGGCGCCGATCACCACCGCGTCAGGCACGGAGCACCTCGTCGGGCTGCTGCTCCACGAGCCGGGCCAGGCGGGCCAACATGCCGCGGTGCCGGAGCTGGAGGGCCGCTTCGCTCACCGAGTTGTGCAGAAAGCCGCCCAGGCCGCGCAGCGGGTGCTCGTCGCAGACGACGAGGGTCTCCTCGCCCCACGGCCTGAGCTGGAGGAAGATCCGCGCCGTCCCGAGGGACTTGAACGACGCCTCCAACTCCAGTTCCCTGCCGGCCTCCTGGTGGCGTACGGTCGTGGTGCCCTCGGCGGACCAGGGGCCCAGCCGGACCGTGTAGCGCAGCCGGGACCCCGGCGCGGGCCAGGTGGCGTCGAGCGGGGTGGACCCGGAGGGCCCCACCACCCACTCCCCGTACAGGTTCGGATCGGCGAGTACGGCCCACACGCGACGCGGCGGACAGCGGACGAGCTGATGGCGGACGGCCACAGGGGTTCCTCCTCCCCCTCCTCGACCCGCGGTCAGTGGCCGAGGGTGTTCTTGAGCTGCTGCTTGGTCATCGTCGAGCGGCCCTCGATGCCGCGCTTCTTCGCCTCCTGGTAGAGGTCGTCCTTGGTGCGCCCGGACGAGCTGCCCCCGCCGCCGGACTTCTCGCCACCGCGCTGGGAGGCGGACTTGCCCTGGGTCGAGCTGCGGCTCGCGGTCTTGCTCTCACCCGAACGCGCGCGTTCCTTGTTCACCGTCCGGGACGCCATCTCCTTCGCGCGGTCCTCGGACATGCCGCGCTGCTCCCCGGACTCCTTGATGTGCTCGTACTGGCGCTCGCGCTTGGGGCCGGATCCTCGGGGCATGACGCAACCTTTCGTCGACGGTGAGATGCCACGGTCATGCTGCGCGTACCCAGAAAACGCGGCATTCCACGTGAAACGCACCAGATGTCGGCACTGCCCCGAAGGCGTTGATCGGGGTGCCGGCCGCAGCCGCAGCCGCGGTCGCGGCCCCGCAGCGGATCGGCGCTCTGGTGATGGTCGCGCCTTCCCCCCGGTCCATCGACGACGTCGGCTACCGCGGCGGCTTCAGCGTGCAGGACATCCACCGGCCTCGCCCTCCAGCCGGACGTCGACAGCGCCGCCGGGCCGGAGTGACCTGCGGGCGGTGATCGTCTCCGGCAGGGTTCAACGGTGATCGGCAGGGTAGGCGACGGCCACTTGATCGATCCGCTGGCGAAAGGCGAACACCCATGCTGATGGCTCACCCGGCCGTGCTGCCCGGCCTCGTCGACCGTTACTGGGCGCTGTCCGTACTCGATGCAGCCGAAGGCGACTCGCCCGTGCGCAAGGAGATCGAGGCGGTCGAGCGAGCCCTGTGCGTGGCCACCGGGACGACGGACGTGCACGCAGCCCTGATCGCCGCCCGCCATCACCTGCCCGGCACGGGCACCCTCGACGACTCCGTGCTCGCCTCCGGCTGACGGGTACACCCCCCGGCGGTCGGCCGAGGGATGGGGCGCCCCGCCGTGGGTAGGCGCCGGATACCCCAGCCGCCCCGCCGGCAGGGCGGGCGCGGCGCCCGAGGTGAGGGAGGCAGTCATGTCCGCACGCGTTCCGGACCCGGACCCCCGCAACACCACCCGGCCCTTCGACGGGGTGCCGCCCGGCGAGACACCGCCCGGTGAGTCAAGCACCGGCTCCGGCGCGGGGCCGTACCGCCCCCTGACCCGTGGCTGGGGCAAGGGCCCCCTCGTCCTGATCTGCCTGGTGGCCCTGGCGTGCGCGCTCTTCTTCCTCGCCTACGCCATCATGCTGAACGTATGAACCTATGAATGTGTGAGCGACTGCGCGACGGAGCCGCCCTCGCCCGGCGCCCCCAGTGCCGTCGCTGGACGCAGCCGTACGCCCACTGTCAGTCCTCGCCGGGGCGGGGCCGCGACGGCGGCTCCGGCGCGGAGGCCGCCACCGTGGGAGCCGGGGCAAGGCCGGGGAGCGGCGCGACCGGCGTGATGCGGGCCGCGCCGGACTTGAACAGCGGCTGCTTCGACGCCGGATCCCACGAGGTGGGCGTGAGTTCGTTCGCGGCCCGGCGGTGCCCGGTTCTGTCCTGGGCGTCCCAGTACCCGTAGTGGAACGGCAGGAAGAGCACGCCCTCGCGGATGCCGGTGACCCGGACGCGGGCCCGGACCGCCCCGCGCCGCGTGGTCACCTCGGCGAGGTCGTTCGCCTTCCCCGATGCCTGCCCGCACCGCGTCCGCCTCGGACATCTCGATCCACATGTCCGGTGCGGCTGCTCGCAGTTCGGGAACGCGGCCGGTGCGCGTGCGGGTGTGGAACTGGTACAGGGTGCGCCCGGTGGTGAGCCACAGCGGGTAGGCGGCGTCGGGCTGTTCGGGTGCCGGGGCGTAGGCGGCGGTACGCAGGACCGCCTTGCCGTCCGGGTTCAGCGACCGGTACGCCTCCTCGTCGAGCGAGGCACCCGTGAGGAGGTCGCGGCCGTAGCTCTCGCAGTCCGCGGGCCCGCTGCGGAAGTCGCCGCAGGTGTAAAGACGCTCGGTGCCGTCGGGGTGCTCGGCGGTGCAGGGCCACTGGATGCCGCCGCGCTCGCGCAGCAGGGCGTAGCTCAGGCCGCTGTAGTCACAGAGCTGGCCGCGGCTGCACCCGTTCCACGCCTCGAAGACGTCCTCCGGGCCCCGCCAGGGCAGGAGCGGCGCGTCCGAGGCGTCACACAGGTCCATCCGGCGGGCGAAGTCCAGGAAGATGTCGAGGTCGGGGCGTGCCTCGCCGGGCGGATCGACCGCCTTGAGGGAGAGGTGCACGGTGCGGTCGGCATTGGTGAACGTGCCGGTCTTCTCACCCCAGCCGGGCGCGGGCAGCACCACGTCGGCGAACTGGGTCGTCTCGGTGGGGAAGAGGTCCTGGACGGCGAGGAAGAGCCCCTCCAGGCCGAGCACGGCGCGGATGCGCTCCAGATCCGGGAGGGACACCGCGGGATTGGTGCCGCAGACCCACAGCATGCGCAGGGAGCCTTCCTCGGCGAGGTGGACCATCCGCACCACGTGGGTGGGCGGCCCGTCGTGCGGGATGCGGTCGGGCGGGATGTTCCAGATCCTGGCGAGTTCCTCGACGTGCCGAGGGTTGGCCCAGTTGCGGAAGCCGGCACCGGGCACCCTGCGGATCGTCATCGGTGACCGCACGGCACGAGAGCTGATCGTGAACCGGGCCGCACGATACCCCAGTTGCCGCCGTATCCGGTGCCTGGCCGCCTGTGTGCGGTACCTCCACCCGACGCACCCCCGCATCACCCCGCCTGACCGTACGCGCCGACGCACCCGGCACCCGGCACCCGGTGCCCGGCACCCGCACCCTGCCCCCGGGCCATAACTGCCGTACACCACGAGGAGTTTGGAAAGACCTCGCCGCATCCCCCGGCTGCTGTAGGTTCCTGCCATGGCCACAAGCAAAGGGATCGAGAACCCGGAATTGCGCTTCTCCGCAGCCCTGGTGCGCGCAGCAAACCTTCCGGGTGTGCGTATCAACCGGGAGGCGTACCTCCGGCAGGCACTCGGCCGCCAGTGCTCCGAGGAAGAAATCCGTCGAGCAATCGAAGAGACCCCCGCAGCGGCGGGTATCCCTGTCGAGGTTCTGGACAAAGCGGCCAACGACTCCATCAACTACGAAGCTGCCAAAACCAGCGCCCTCTCTGCGGCTGCCGGGATACCTGGCTTGCTCCTCCTTCCCGCCACCGTGCCCGCCGATGTGGTCCAGTACTTCGGCCACATGCTGCGCATCGCGCAGAAGCTCGCCTACCTCTACAGCTGGCCGGACCTGTTGTCCGACGAGAACGACGACCTCGACGACGCGACCAAGGGAGTGCTCACTCTCTTCATCGGCGTCATGTTCGGCACCCAATCGGCGAACGCCGCCGTGGGCAAGGTCGCCGGGATGATGTCGAAGCAGGTCGCGAAGAAGCTGCCGCAGAAGGCACTCACCCAGGGCGTCATCTATCCCGTAGTCAAAAAGGTCGCGGGTTACCTCGGTGTTCAGATGACGAAGCAGACCTTCGCGAAGACCGTCTCGAAGGCCATCCCTGTCGTCGGAGCTGTCGTGTCCGGCGGGCTCACTCTCGCGACCTACCTCCCCATGGCCAAAAGGCTCAAAAGGCACCTGTCCGGCCTCGACCTGACGAAGCCGACGCACGTGGTCGTGGACGCCGAGGTCGTGGATGTCGAAGTGGTCCACGAACCCTCTGCCTCAGGCCATGACGACCAGAGTGAAGCAGACGACACCGTGCCGGCGCGCTGAGGAGTCTCAGGGACACGGGTACCACCCGCCGGTGTCCGCCTCTGCAGGATGCCGGTCCGGACCGGCGAAAGCCGGGGCGGCGCCTTCCGCCCCGGCCTTCCGAACAGCGACGTCCTTTCTCCGTCGGCGCCCCAACGCCTCGGGTCAGTGGGTGGGTGGGAACAAGGGCGGCTGGTGCGGACTACAGTCGTCCTCCGGTTACCCAGAGGCGTGACATCGCATCGGCCAGGGCGGGGTAGCGAGCGGCCTCGCAGAGCATTTCCGAGAGCACGAGCATCCCGTAAGCGGTGCTCCGCGGATCGCAGTTCTGGTGCAGCCGGATCACCGCGAGGCTCAAGGGCCGGCGCCCGATCAGGATCCCCGCCCGCCGGACGGCGGCGGCCGTCTCCAGGTCGGCACGGCTCCCGCCGAACGGCAGGGTTTCCGTTCGGGGCAGTTCCTGCGGCGCGGTCGAGTCCCGTACGTGGTGGACGGACGCCTCAGGCGGCGCATGGCCGTTCTCGAAGAGTTTCCGGAATCCGGAGATACGGAGGCTCGTATTGCGCGGACGGAGCTCGATGAAAAGCTCGATGAACAGCCCCCGCAGTTGGATGTGGAGGGGAAGGTGGGGCATCTCGCCCTCCTTGCGTCCCTCTCCACCGAAGAATCCCTGCGCATCTTCCGCCTTCGACCGAATGGTCGAAGTCAGGGACCGGTACTCGTCGGCCGAGGCTTGTGCCGGGGAGAACAGGATCGGCATCAGCATGGCCGGCCCCTCAGGGGAGAGGTCCCGGACTCGGGCTTTTAGTGAGTAATCTGACCGCAATCGCTTCGATCGTGCCGCACTCGCGCATGCACACCACCACCTTCGCCATCATTCCGACCGCCTACGGGTTTATCACCCCGTCCGTGTCGGGTCCGGTTCGATGGGGTCCTTTGTAGTCGCCCGAGTGGCGGCCGGGACAATTGTTGACCTCTGATGCTAAGAAATCAGCCTGATCCGAATCCCTTACTACGGGCATTTCGCCCCTCCCGTGACCGCTCACGCCTTCGGCCACGGACGCCTCAGGTCCTGCCGGCCGGGTGTGGCCGTGCTCGTGGTCCGCGGCCTGGGCCCCGACGCCCGTCGCGCCTGCGGCATGCGTGCCCGTGCCCGTGCGACTGCGAAAGGGAAAGGCGTCCACCGCACCACGGCGCCCCTGCGGAAGGACGGGGCGGAGCCGTGGGGCGGGCGCGCGCCGGTCGATCAGACGCCTCGCTCGTCGTCTGCCGCGCCACCTACTACGCGGATGAGGCCGTACACCGCCGTGTGCCCGACCCGGCTGCGCTCTGAAACTGCGCGTCAGCGGCGGGACTTGAGTTGGCTGGGCGGTGCGTAGAACCGGCGTGCGGGGGACAGCTTGTCGAAGCGGGCCTCCCGGCGGGCCTCTTCCTCGATCTGCAGCCCGTCCACGTTCTTCGTCCGCGTGGCCCTGTCGCTCCAGAGCAGGAACGCGACCAGTGCGGCGACGGGCAGTCCCAGACATGTGTAGAAGACCATCAAGTCGTTCACGCCCCCCGTGGCGAAGATCAACAAGTGTGGTGAGTCTGCAGGCGCTGTCGGGGGGAGTCAAGGCCTGAGGGCCGCGAACCGGCCGCTCGAACCCCCGCCGGCATCCGCGAGCGGACACCCCGGACGTCGCCCTGGTAACCGCGGTTCCACCAGGACAGCGACACCGCCACCGCCAGCAGGAGGCCCGCCGCTGCCAAGAATTTGGCGGCCCTCGGGCGCCGCCGCGGGTCCGCGACGGCTGCGAGGAGCAGGAGAGGGGCGGACGGGAGGAAGGCGAACATACCCACCCAGGAGCCGATCAGCGGCCACGGCAGCAGCGCTGCCGCGAGGGTCGCGGCGGCCCGCTCGAAGGCGGCCGGCCGCGCGTGGAGGGCCGGCGGTACGGCGAGCAACGCGGTGGTCGCGACCACGAGGGGGATCGCGAAGGGGCCTCCGCCGGAGGCGACGAGCGGGGGGCAGGCGATCAGGTCCGGGACGTCTTCGTCGTGAGCCGCGCGCAACCGCAGCCGCTCGGTGAGGAGTTCGGGCACCGTCACAGTGGCGTCCGCCGGAGTGGGGTGTGGCGGGGTGGCCTCTGTCGGGGTGGCGTCCATGGGGCAATGATGTCGCCCCGGAGCGACCGGCGACCGACTGGGCTCGGGCCGTGTGGCCCAGTAAGACAGCTCGTTCGGTGTGTGCCGTTCGCGGGGTGGGGCAGGTGCGGCGTGGCAGGGCACCGATGGATGGAGTGCCCGGCCGTGAAACCGGTCGTGACCCGTCACCGGGTCCGGGGTCCGCAGCCGACACCCAGGAGGTTGAGAATGTCGCAGGTCAAGGAATCCATCGAGGTCGACGTCCCGATCCGCACCGCGTACGACCAGTGGACGCAGTTCGAGTCCTTCCCGCAGTTCATGGACGGCGTGCAGCGCATCGAGCAGCGCACCGAAACCCTCACGCACTGGGTGACGAAGGTCGCGGGGGTGGAACGGGAGTTCGATGCGGAGATCACCGAGCAGATCCCCGATACCAAGGTCGCCTGGGTCACCGTCGGTGGCGACAGCGAGCAGTCGGGCCTGGTGACCTTCGAGCCCATCGACCCGTCCCATACGCAGGTCACGCTGATGATGGACTTCGACCCCGAGGGGATGGCGGAAAACCTCGGGGACAAGCTCGGCTTCGTCGACCGGCAGGTCAAGGGCGACCTGAAGCGCTTCAAGCACTTCATCGAGGACCGCGGCTCCGCCTCCGGCGCCTGGCGCGGTCAGGTCTGACACCACGCGCTGAGACACCGTCAGTACGGGCTGTGCACGCCGGAAGCCGCCGGGGTGCACAGCCCCGTACGGCTCGGCATGCCGGCCGAGGCCGAGGCGGCACGCGCCTCGGCCTTCCGCCCAACCCACAGCAGGACTTCCTCGTTGACTCGACCCGCACGATTCGTCCGCCGCTCGACTTATCCTGAGATCGCGCTGCTCCTCCGTGCCGCGCCACGCCGCGCGATAGGACGTCCGTTGCCATGCCACAGCAGCTACAGGGGAGGCCGCCGGGCAGGGAGAGCTTCCGGACCACCGAAGTCGATGTCGCACGCGACTGGTTGAAGACGGCATACGGGACGAGCCTGCGCATGCGAACGCCCGCACCTCACAGGCCGTTCCAGTACTCCCGTACGAGCGCCGGCCCGCTGGCGCTCAGCACGCTGGCGCTACCGACGGAGTATTCCTACGCCACCGACCCCCTCGGTGCCGTGGCCATCACGCACGTCGTCGGCGGCCGCATGGTCCGGGAGTGCAAGGACGACGTCACCCGAGCCGGGCCGGGCGACGTCCTGGCGATCTCGCAGCCCCACCTGCCCTACGCCGGCCGGGTGTACTGCGCCGACCTGCGGGCCGTGACCGTGCCGCTCGCGCTGGTGCAGGAGCTCGCGGGACGACTGCCCGGCCAGAAGGCCCGCCCGCTGCGCTTCACCCGGTTCACCCCCGTCTCCCGCGCCATGGCCGACCAGTGGAAGCGGACCGTCGACTACGTCGAAGCGAGCATCCTGGCGCTGCCGTCCGGCGGCGCATCGCTGGTGGTCGACGCCGCCGCCCGGCTGCTCGCCGCGACCGTCCTGGCGGCTTTCCCCACCGACGCCCGCCCCGAGCCCGTCCTCGCGGACACCCGCGACGCGACGTCGGAGACCGTCCGCCGCGCCGTCGCGTACATCGAGTCGCACCCCGCGGACGACATCGGCCTGGCCGATGTGTCTGCCGCCGCCAGCGTCACCCCGCGGGCCCTCCAGTACGCCTTCCGACGCCACCTCGCCACGACTCCCATGGCGTATCTGCGTCGCGTACGCCTGGCACATGCGCACGCGGATCTCGTCGCGGCGGATCCCACGCGGGAGACGGTCACGGCCATCGCCCACCGGTGGGGCTTCCACCACCAGGGGCGTTTCGCCGCCGCCTACCGAGAGGCCTACGGGGTTCCTCCCCGGGACGCGCTCGCCGGATCGTGACCGGTCGTCGCGGCGTCGGGACCGGATTCGATCGGATTCGTTGGACTGGATCGGACTGGACCGGACTGGACCGGCGTCACTCCGGCGTCCCCGCACCCTCCTCGGCCGGGCGGGCGTCCGCGGGCCGCACGACGACGAGGTGTTCCCCGTGCGCGGAGGCGTCGAGGCCCGCCTCGCGCAGGATCACGGCGAGGGCCGTCCGGAGCGCCTTGTGCAGGCCGGTCAGGGAGGTGAGACGGTCGATGTCGTCCTCATGGCCGTGTATCTGCACGGTGGGCCGCAGCACCTCACGGGCGACCCAGCCCACCATCACCCCCTCGGGGGCCGTCCACACCCGCAGGCCGTCCTCCGTAGGCGTCGACGTGTCGAACCCCGCGCGGCGCAGGGCCTGCCTGACCCGCTCGCACGCGTCGTCGCCCCCTTCCGTCCGGGGCTCGACGTCCGTCGCGGCCTGCGTGGCATGGGCCGGTGTGAGATGCATGCCACCACTTCAGCGAGCCGACGCCAGCGGCGAAAGCCACTCCGCGAAAGGATCCCGATCGGCAGCCGGGAAACGATGCGATCGCCCCCGCCGACCTGCCGCCGACCGACCGACCGACCGACCGACCGACCGCCGACCGACCGCCGACCGGTCGGGAGTCAGGGGTCGGGGTGCAGGCCGGGGCCGAGAGACGGACCGGCCAGAGGGGTGGGGGAGAGGTCGGTGGGTTCTTCACCGGACTCCAGGAGCGTGTCGGCGGCCCCGACGATGAGGCTGTCGGGACGGCCCACCGCCTTCCCGTCCTTCCGGTCGTAGTCGATGCGCCACAGCAGGCTGCGCATGGCCTCCAGCCGGCCTCGCCGCTTGTCGTTGCTCTTGACCACCGTCCAGGGCGCGTGAGCGGTGTCGGTGGCACGGAACATCGCGACCTTGGCCGTGGTGTAGGCGTCCCACAGGTCCAGAGAGGCCAGGTCCGTGGGCGACAGCTTCCACTGCCGCACCGGATCGACCTGGCGGATCGCGAAGCGGGTGCGCTGCTCGGCGCGGGAGACCGAGAACCAGAACTTGACCAGCAGCACGCCGTCCTCCACGAGCATGGCCTCGAAGGCCGGGCACTGCCGCAGGAACAGCTCGTACTGGTCCTCCGTGCAGAACCCCATGACCTTCTCGACGCCGGCGCGGTTGTACCAGGAACGGTCGAAGAAGACGATCTCACCGGCTGCCGGCAGATGGTCGACGTACCGCTGGAAGTACCACTGCCCCGCCTCCCGCTCGGTGGGCTTCGCGAGCGCGACGATCCGGGCCCCGCGGGGGTTCAACCGCTCGGTGAACCGCTGGATCGTGCCGCCCTTGCCGGCCGCGTCCCTGCCCTCGCAGATCACCACCAGCCGGGCGCCGGTCTCCCGGACCCAGCGCTGCAGCTTCAGGAGTTCGATCTGCAGGATCCGCTTCGTCCGCTCGTATTCCCGGTGTCCCACCTTGTGGTCGTACGGATAGTTTTCCTGCCACGTGCGGATGGGCGCCCCAGAGCCGTCCAGGAGCACGGGCTGCTCCGGCCGGCGGGCGTCCACACTCAGGCCGGAGAGCAGGTCGTCGGACGTGTGCGGGTGGGGGTTCGGCTGAGTCACGCCACGTGTCTACCCGGATTGCGCGCACGTATGGCGCGGCCCGCGCGTCCGGTGTCGGCGGTTGACCTGTCAAGGGCGGGGCAGAGGCACATCAGGGGGCCGCAAGGCAGATCGCAAGGCAGGAGGACCGCTCATGTCCAGCAGCCCGAAGTCGCACGTCCCCCACGGAGAGGGACCGAGCCGGCACGAGGGAACCGAGCAGCACGGCTGGTCCCCGGACGTCGACTCCACGCACACCCAGGACAACCCCAGCGCCCGGCGCTCGTTCGACCAGCCGAAGAAGTCCGACGCCGCCACGGGCGGCAAGCGTCGCGGGCGGGACGCTGCGAAAGAGGACGAGGGGACGCCGGTCGAGTCGGACTCGCGCCGCGGTGAGGACATCGCGAAGAAGGGCCAGGAAGGCCACCACGACATGGGAACCCGCGGCCGCTCGCAACGTCCCAGCGGAGGGAAGGACGCGTCCGCCTACACCGGGATCGACCCGAAGGACTGACGGAAACCCACCACACGTGCCGGAGGAGGACCCAACGTGAGCGGTGACAGGCAGGCGAGTGAGGTCGGGAAGCTGCGGCAGCAGGCCGAGGAGCTGGAGCTGGCTGCGCAGCGGGCCGGTGATCGCGCGGAGCGGGAGCAGCTGATGGAGAAGGCCGTGCGCCTGCGTGCGCGGTGCCAGGAGCTGGGCGGCCCGGAAAGCGCCACGATGGATCCCATGTAGCCACGATGGGCCCCACGTAAGCGTCCGACTTCCGACGACCAACGGGAGCGGCTGCTGGTCCTGGCGATCCAGGCAGGCTTGGCTTGGCCCTGTCGTCGGCCTGTCGTCGGCTCTGTCGTCGAAAGCGTCGCCACGTCGACGACAGGACCTCAGGAGTCTGCAGTCGCGCGATCGGAATCGCCGTGCAGGACGCAGAATTCGTTGCCTTCGGGATCGGCGAGGATCGCCCAGCCCGAGCCGTCGGGATTGCGGTGGTCGGCGACGAAAGTGGCGCCGAGGCCCAGCAGCCGGTCCACCTCCTGGTCGCGTGTGGTCTCGGGACGCAGGCACAGATGGATACGGTTCTTGATCGTCTTGGGCTCGGGCACCTGGTTGAAGTACAGCACCGGGCCCTCCGGCAGCAGCACCAGGGTCTCCCGGTGACCGGGTCTGACGTCCGGATGCAGCGGGCCGCCCGTCACGCTGCTCCAGAACCGGGCCAGCTCGTAGGCATCGGCACAGTCGACCGCCACGTTCTGCACTGTCGAAACCATGTGTGCAAGCCTTACTGATCTTCGTGTCGAGCGCCAGCCTTTCGGGAACAACGACGGACTATTGACCGTTCCCCATGTGTGAGGTGCGGGAGGGCTGATGTCCCCGGCCCGCCCCGGCGCAGGGTCCTGCGTCGTGAGGCGGCCGCTCTTCCCGCCCCCGCCCGAGAACGCCCCGGCCCGCCTTCCCCCCCGGCCGGCTGGGGCCGCCCCGATCGGCCACCCCCCGGCCGGTCGGGGCCCCTCATGTCCGTCATCATGTCCACCGCGGCACCGCTACGCGCCTGCGCGCCTACGGCGCCTACGCGAGGTGGAACCGGAATCCGCTGCGCGGGAGCGTGGGCATCCGGGACAGCGGGATGGTCAGGTCCTGGTCCGGAACGCTGACGTCGAGCCCGGCCAGCTCCGTGACGAGGGCCGCCAGCAGCGTGACCGTGATGTCCTCGCCCGGGCACCGGTGGCCCTCCGCCGCGTCGCCGCCGCCCTGGGGGATGAGATTGCGCAGGCTCTCCCCGGTTCCGTAGCGGTGGGGATCGAACCGGTACGGGTGAGCCCACCACTGCGGGTCGTGATGCTGCCCGTACAGGTCCAGCAGGAGCAGCGTGCCCACCGGAACGGTCTTGCCGCGCCACTCCAGATCGCGGGCGGCGAGCCCGCCGACGAACGGCGCGAACGGGTAGAAGCGGCGGACCTCGTGGGCGAAACCGGCGGCGAGGTGCCCTGACACGTCACCGCGGAGCGGGCCGCGGTGCTCGGGCCACCGGTGCAGGGCGTGTGCGGCGAAGGTGACGAACCACGCGATGGCGACCGTCGGCCGGATGATGTTCAGCAGCTCCACGGCCGCCAGATGCGGGTCCAGTACGGAGCCGTCGGCGTCGCGGTGCCGGGCGACCACGTCCAGCGCGCTGCCGTCGGGAGCCGTCTCCCGCTGCTCCCGCACCCGCACGATCAGTTCCCCCAGCGCCTCCTCCTGCCGCTTGCGGGCGTGACGGGCGCGCAGGTGGCGCGGACCGGCCGTCGCGAACCCGTCGACCATCGCCACACAGTCCCGTGCCAGCCGCGCGCCGCCCGCCCCGGTGACGGGTACCCCGGTCCAGTCGCAGACGGCCAGGGCGAGGACCCTGGCCGTCTCGTCGAAGAGGACCACCGGCTCATCCGGCTTGTCCCGCCACCGGACCACGGCCTCTCGCCAGCGCAGGAGTACGTGCTCCCGCAACGCCTCGATGCCCTTCTCGTCCTTCAGCAGGGACATGAACATCGCCTTGCGGGCGCGGTGGGAGAGCCCGTCGAGGGTGTGCACGGCGCCCTGCCCGAAAAGGGTGTCGAGCACCGGGTCCGGGAGCGCGGCCCGCCGCTGCACGTGCTGCTCGTCGTAGAAGAAGGCGACGGCTTCCGGGCCGCGCAGCGCGAGCGTCCGGCGGCCGAGGAGGCGGGTGCGGACCGTACCGTCCGCAGAAGCGCGCATGTGGTCGGGAAGCCAGGCGTAGCCCTGCGCCAGCAGCGACAGAGTGCCGTCGGTCCAGACGGACGGAGGATTCTTGAGTGTCGGCATGGGACGCGGCTACCCGGGGCTGCTGCCCGCACACAAGGCGCCCGGTCGATTTCACCCGGATACTGGAAGGAACACCGTGGGGCCTACCTCTCCGTAGGAGGGGGTAGGCCCCAGCGCGGCACGTGTCGTGTCGTGCCGCATCGCCGCTTCGACCATCGGGAGGACCGATGACCCGACGAGTGCACGAGGTGATGACGCGCAACCCGGTGACCGTGGAGCGCCTGACCTCACTGGCGGAAGCGGCGCGGGTGATGCGGGACGCCGGCATCGGGGACGTACTGGTCGTCGAGCAGGGCCGGCTCTGCGGCATCCTCACGGACCGGGACCTCGTCGTCCGCGCGCTCGCGGAGGACCGCGACCCGGCGGAGACGACCGTGCAGGCGATATGCAGCACCGAACCGCTCACGGTCGGGCCGGACGCCCACGTCGACGAGGCCGTCGACCTCATGCGCCGACACGCACTGCGGCGCCTGCCGGTGCAGACCGGGAGCGGCGAGCTCGTCGGCATCGTCACCCTGGGCGACCTGGAAGTCGAACGGGACCCGGGGTCGCCGCTCGCGTCCATCGCGGCGGCGGAGGAGGAGGCACGCGGACGGTGACGGCGCCGTGCCGGTGCGGAGCCGTCAGGCGGGTGGTCAGGCCGGCGGTCAGGCAGAGGTCAGGCGGCGGGCACGGTCACGGTCGTACGGAAGCGCCGGTCAGCTCGCCGGGTAGGAGGCGCCCTTGAGCCGTCGGGCCAGGTGGGCGGTGTTGGCGGCGAGCGTGGCCGTCGTGGCGGCGGTCTTCTCGGGCGTCTTGTCGAGGTCCTGGTAGTCGGTGCTGTGCATGGCCTCGCCGACCCAGTAGGTGACGGCGTTCGGGGCCAGGGAGAAGCCGACGTCGTTCAGACCGGCTACCCCCGCACCCGGCTTTGATGTCGCAAGAAATGCGATGGACCCCCTTCCGGCTCGGCGACATGAGGCGCATCTCCGCATGGGCCGCGATCTTCGCCCTCCCCACCATGGTCGCCGGCGTGTACGGGATGCACGTCGAGCACATGCCGGAACCGGGCTGGAGCTGAGGCCACCCGCTCGCCGTCGGTCTCAGGCGACGGCGTCGGGCCTCCTCTACCGCGCCTTCCGCCGCAACGGCCGGCTCTGAGGGCCGGGAGGCTGCGCCGCGCCCGGTTTTGCCCACTGCCGGACTGACATGACCGGCGCCGCGCTGGACAGCCGCACGGTATGAGAACTCCACCGAACCAAGACCGCAGCGTCGAGCGCGAGCCTGAGCGCCAGGGCGAGCAGGACCGTGAAAGTGCCGACACCGGCCGGGAGTCCGGCGCCGGCCCGAGCCCGCTGGTCGAGGAACGCGCCCCGGACGACCCCTCCGAGTTGCCCGCACGCTCCTGGAAAGCGGTACTCCGCGGCACGGCCAGGGAGTTCGGCAACGACGAGCTGGCAGACAGGGCCGCGGCACTGACCTACTACGGAGTTCTGGCGATCTTCCCCGCGCTCCTGGTCCTCGTATCGCTGCTCGGCCTGGCCGGCGAGTCGACGGCCGGGCGGGTGATGGACAACCTGCAGCAGCTGGCTCCCGGCTCCGCCCGGGAGGTGATCACGGATGCGGTCGAGCAGCTGCAGGGCCGCAGCGGCGTCGGATCGCTGATGGCCGTCGTCGGTCTCGTCGTGGCCCTGTGGTCCGCCTCCGGCTACGTCGCCGCGTTCATCCGGTCCGCGAACGCCGTCTACGACGTGCCCGAGGGCCGCCCGGTGTGGAAGGTGCTGCCGCTGCGCTTCGCGCTCACGGTCACGCTGATGGTTCTCGCCTGTGCCGGCGCGCTGATCGTCGTCTTCACCGGCCGCCTGGCCCGGCAGGCGGGCGACGCCCTCGGGATCGGCGACATCGGGCTGACGGTGTGGTCGATCGCGAAATGGCCGGCCCTGGTGCTCCTCGTCACGATCATGATCGCGCTCCTGTACTGGGCGGCGCCGAACGCGAAGGGCCGCGGATTCAAGTGGGTGACGCCGGGCAGCCTCCTGGCCCTGCTGATCTGGATGGCGGCTTCGGCCGGCTTCGCCTTCTACGTCGCGAACTTCGGCTCCTACAACAAGACGTACGGAACCGTCGCGGGTGTCGTCGTCTTCCTGATCTGGCTGTGGATCACCAACCTCGCCATCCTCCTCGGGCTGGAATTCGACGCGGAACTGGCCCGCCAGCGGGCGACGGCCGGCGGGCTGCCCAAGGGCGAGGAGCCCTATGTCCGCCCCCGCGACACCCGCGCGTGGAACGCCGAAGACCGCCGCCGTATGAACCGCTGATCCGATCAGGTGGAACGGGTGTCGCCTCGTATACCGGGTAGGCGCGCATCGACAGTGACGTGTCCATCGCGAAGAGGAGGCTCCGTATGAGCACGATAGAACGGCAGACCCGTATCGCCGATGAATCCGTGAGCGTTCTCGTCTCGCGCGCTTCCCGGCAGATCTCGGAACTGGTCCGCGAGGAGATGCAGCTGGCGCGGGCCGAGATGACGCAGAAAGGGAAACGCTTCGGAAAAGGCGGCGGCCTCTTCGGCGCGGCGGGCATGCTGGGATTCCTGGCGGCTCAGGCACTGACGGCGACCTGTATCGCGGCTCTCGCCCTGGTACTGCCGTTGTGGGCGTCAGCCCTGATCGTCACGGCGGTACTGGCGCTCGTCGCCGCGGTGATCGCCATGGCAGGCAAGAAGCAGGTCGCCAGGGCCGGCTCCCCGGTGCCGGCGCAGACCATCGACAGCGTAAAGGCCGACCTGGCCGAGATGAGGGAGAAGGCGCACCGATGACCAACGCACCCGACACACCTGACGCGCCCCACACCCCCGACGACGGCCGGACCGACAGCGGTACGCACACCCCCGACGAGCTGCGCGAACAGGTCGAACGTACGCGTGACGAACTCGGGCGGACCATCGAGGCGCTGGCGGGCAAGGCCGACGTCAAGGCGCAGGCCAAGGAGAAGACCGCGCAGGTCGCCGACCGCATCCACGACAAGGCCGCGCACACGGCGCAGCTGGTGCACGACGCGACGCCCGATCCGGTCCTGGACGCGGCGGGCCGGGTCGCGTCGACGGCACGCGCCAACCACAAGCCGTTGCTCGTGGCCGGCGCAGCTCTGCTGGTCGCCCTGCTGGTCTGGCGCAGCCGCGCATGCCGGTGAAAGGCCGTGGCGAGCTCGTACTCCCGGCGAGAGCGGGTAGGCGCGGGCCATGACTGCTATCGAGATTCTCGCGGCCGAAGGCCAAGGAGCCCTGTTCCTCATTCTCGCCGGGGTGGTGGTGGCCGTTCTTCTGATCGCCGCCTTCTGGTACGGCAGCCGACGCGCCGCGCGACGCCGGGCCCCCGCCCGCTCGGCCGATCAGAATCCTGTGGCGCGGGGCCGCGAGGACTCCTGGCAGACGCCGGACGACACCCCCGGCGACCAGGGTCCCCGGGCGTGAACCGACAGGCGAGCGGCTGGGGAGGCCCGGCAGGGGAAGTGCATCGAGAGCGGTGCCCGGTCCGGGGGGCGAACCAGTGCCCCCGGCGGCGGGAGGACTCGGCCGGCTGAGGTCCGGTGTCGCCCGCACACCCGCCGTCCACGCCACCCCGCCGTGTTGCGTGCGGTAGTCGAAAAGATGCGGAATGTAGCCGCCTGTGTCAGCGTGGGAACCGGAATCCTCGGATCCCGCGCACGCAGGGCCCGGCCGGCGCCTGTAGTCACCCCGGCCGGGCCCTGTCACGCCCCGTTCGGCTCCGGTTGAGGAGCGCGGAAGCGGAGGGAAGTGCAATATGGGTGTTCCCGCACACGGGCGTGTGCGCTGCGTAAGGCCGAATCGGCTTTTCGCACGCGGCGTGTACTCCGTGCCGCGGTCAGACACAGAGGACTCGGGGCAGTCGAAGCCGGCCTTCGGCCCGGCGGAAAAGGGCACCCATGACGGAGCGCCTCCATAGATCGGGTCTGGTCGGCGAACTCTTCGCCGAATTCGCCGGCACCATGATCCTCATCCTCTTCGGTTGTGGTGTGGTGGCCCAGGTGGTCGCCGGCGGAGCCCTCACGGACCCCGCGGGCGGACTCGGGAACCACGACAGCATCGCCTGGGCCTGGGGTCTCGGCGTAACCCTGGGTGTGTATGTCGCGGCGAGGCTGAGCGGTGCTCACCTCAATCCCGCGGTGACCGTCGCGCTGGCCGCGTTCAAGGGCTTCCCCTGGAAGAACGTGGCTCCCTACGCCGCCGCCCAGCTGGCCGGAGCCTTCGTGGCCGCTCTGCTCGTCCGTTGGAACTACACCGAGGCGTTGGCCAAGGCCGACCCCGGTCACACCATCAAGACGCAGGGCGTCTTCTCCACGCTCCCGGCCAACGGGAACACGAACCTGCCGGTCACCGAGTGGGGCGCACTGCGCGACCAGATCATCGGCACCGCCATCCTGCTCTTCCTGATCTTCGCCGTCACGGACCTGCTGGGCACGCCCCCCGGCGCCAACCTCGCCCCGTTCATCGTCGGCCTGATCGTCGTGGCGATCGGCATGGCATGGGGCACCAACGCCGGTTACGCGATCAACCCGGCCCGTGACCTCGGCCCGCGCCTGGCGAGCTTCCTCACCGGCTACGGCGGGGCATGGCGAGATCAGTACGGGAACCTCTACTTCTGGGTCCCGATCATCGGCCCCCTGATCGGTGGGGTGCTCGGAGGAGCCGCCTACAAGTTCCTCGTCGGCCGGTTCCTGCCGACCGCCGAACCGGAGCCCCCCGGACGGGTGCCGGCACCCGAAGAGGGCTGACCACCCGAAGAAGGCTTACCGCACCCGGGACGGACGCGCCACGGCCCGTCCGTCCCGGCCGGTCCCGGGTCCGTGGATCAGTATCGGTTCCGCGGCACCCGTCCGGGCCTCGGCCCGCACACACCGCATCCTCAAGAGAAGGCGGGACCCCATGGCTGACTTCGTCGGCGCAGTGGACCAGGGGACCACGAGCACCCGTTTCATGATCTTCGACCATGCCGGCAACGAAGTGGCGAGGCACCAGCTGGAGCACTCCCAGATCCTGCCCCGCTCGGGATGGGTCGAACACGACCCGGTGGAGATCTGGGAGCGCACCAACTCGGTGATCCAGAACGCCCTCCGCCACGGCAACCTCGACGCCTCCGACCTGGCGGCCGTCGGCATCACCAACCAGCGCGAGACGACCGTCGTCTGGGACCCCCGCACCGGGCGCCCGTACTACAACGCGATCGTCTGGCAGGACACCCGTACCGACTCCATCGCCGCCGCACTGGATCGCGGCGGCCAGGGCGACGTGATCCGCCGCAAGGCGGGTCTGCCCCCGGCCACGTACTTCTCCGGCGGCAAGATCCAGTGGATCCTGGAGAACGTCGACGGGGTGCGGGAGGCGGCCGAGCAGGGACACGCCCTCTTCGGCAACACCGACTGCTGGGTGCTGTGGAACCTCACCGGAGGCCCCGACGGAGGCGTCCACGCCACCGACGTCACCAACGCCAGCCGCACCATGCTCATGGACCTGGAGACCCTCGACTGGGACGACGAGCTCCTGGGATTCTTCGACATTCCCCGGTCCATGCTGCCGACCATCAACCCGTCCTCCCACGCCGAGGCGTACGGACGCACGCGCACCTCGCGGCCGTTGCGGGAGGCCATTCCCATCACGGGAGTGCTCGGCGACCAGCAGGCGGCCACCGTCGGCCAGGTCTGCTTCTCGCCCGGCGAGGCGAAGAACACCTACGGCACCGGCAACTTCCTGGTCCTCAACACCGGGACGGAACTGGTCCGCTCGCAGCACGGCCTGCTGACCACCGTGGCGTACCAGTTCGGCGACAGCCCCGCGGTCTACGCCCTCGAAGGCTCCATCGCGGTCACCGGCTCCGCCGTGCAGTGGCTGCGCGACCAGCTGAAGATCATCAACGACGCCGGCGAGAGCGAACGCCTGGCCCGGACGGTCGAGGACAGCGGAGGCATCTACTTCGTCCCCGCCTTCTCCGGCCTGTTCGCCCCGTACTGGCGCTCCGACGCCCGCGGCGCGATCGTGGGCCTCGCCCGCTACCACGACGGCGGCCACCTGGCGCGGGCCACTCTGGAGGCCATCTGCTACCAGAGCCGCGACGTCGTCGAAGCCATGGAACAGGACTCGGGCGTACACCTCGACGTGCTCAAGGTCGACGGCGGCGTCACCGCCAACGACCTGTGCATGCAGACCCAGTCCGACATCCTGGGCGTACCGGTCAGCCGTCCGGTCGTCGCCGAGACGACGGCGCTCGGCGCCGCCTACGCGGCCGGCCTCGCCACCGGCTTCTGGCGGGACACCGACGAACTGCGCACGCACTGGCAGGAGTCCAAGCGCTGGGACCCCCAGTGGTCCGAGGAACGGCGCACCGAAGGGTACGAGGGCTGGAAGCGGGCGGTGGAGCGCACGCTCGACTGGGCCAAGGTCGAATAGGCGCTTCCCGTTCCCGTTCCCGCTCCGTTCATCTGGACGAGCCGACGAGCCACACCGCCCTCGATCTGGTCGCACCGCCCCCGGGCACGCGGCGGGGGCCGACCTCCCTCCGGCGCCCAGGGGAGGGAGGTCACAGACCTGGACCCTTATGGACTTCTTGCTCCGTATGTCACCCTGGCCGTCCGCCGGGTCACCCACCTGCCGCTCGACCCGGGCGACCGACCCCCCACGGATGCGCCCATGCCCCCGCCGTTCTCGTCCAGAGCCGTTCCCGTCGTGCTGGCCGGAGCCATGACCGCCCTGCTGGCGGCCTGCGGGCCCTCGGCCGCTGCGGGACCCGCGGCGCCGCCGCCGTCGGCTGCGGTCCCCGCATCAGCCGCCGCCGCGCCCCCACCCGCGCCCTCACTCGCGCCCTCACCTACGCCCTCACGCGCGGCCGATCCGAAGCCCGGCGAGGACCACATTCGGGAGTCGACGCTGTCCATACCCTCCGCGGGCATATCCGGGCTGCGCGTCGTGCCCTACGAGGGCACCACCGACGACGTACCGGGCACCCGGATCCAGGACCGCGGGGTCGCGGCGAGCCCGTACGGGACGCGGGGCGGAGTCGGACCGGGCCAGGTGGGGAACTTCCTGGTCACCGCGCACCGCCTCTCCGCCGGAGGTCCGCTGCGCGACCTGCCCGCCGTCGGCGCCGGCGACACGGTCCTCGTGGCCGTGGGCGCAGTGGAGTACACCTACGAGGTCATCGAGACCCGCAAGACGTCCTTCCGGTCGGCGCGCTCACTGGAGGAACAGCGCGCGGCGGTACCCGGTGCACCCGGCGCGGCCCCCACCCAGGCCATGATCACGATCTCGACCTGCGCCACCCCGGAGGACCACGCCGAGGGCAACTTCTGGAGCGACGCCCACGGCAACCCGGAACACCGCATCGACAAGATCGGCGTCCTCCGCGCCACCAGGACCTCCTGAGCCGATGCCGTCCGCACGGAGGTGCGCGGTGTCCGGGGCCGACCGATGATGTCTTGAGCCCGCATTTCTCCACCCCACCAGAGAATGGGTGGTGGCAGACCGTGAACACCGACACCGGCTTCCTCTTCCCCCCGGCGGACGAGCGGACCAGGGCCGCGGAGGCGGCGGCCCGCGCCGCGCTGGCCGGCGCCGGCGCCTACCTCATGCCTCCGGCCGACGTACTGGCCTGCCTGGGGGCCGACGCATCGTCCTGGGCACGGTTCGCGGCCCACTGGCAGGATCTGACGCAGGACGAGTACGCGGCCCGGCGCGGCACCCACAGACTCCGGCGCTACGGGCACTTCTCGCTGTCGCCCGTGACGGGGGAGCTGCGGTTGCTGCCCCACACCGTGTTCGTCCAGCCGGGCAAGACCAATCCGCTCTACGCGTCGGTGGACCGCAGTTTCGATCCGCTCACCGACGACTTCGTGGCCGATCCGGTGCTGCGCCAGGTCATCGGTCTGCTGGGCCGGTTGGCGGGCGCGCTGGACGTCGCCGAGTGGTGGAGCGTCAAGGTCCATCCCTTCCGGGTCGTCGCCACGGCGGAGGGGGCAGGGCAGCCGTCACCCGAGGGCAGGCACCGGGACGGCGTCAGCCTGGTGTCCTCGCTGCTCCTCGACCGGGACAACGCGGCCGGGGGCGAAAGCACCGTCTACACCCCCGAGGGCGACGAGATCCTTTCCGTCACACTGCGCGAACCGGCGAGCCTGCTGGTCTCCGACGACCGCAGCACCCTGCACGATGTGTCGCCCGTTTGCCCGGTCGACGCCGCGCGCCCGGCCCACCGCGACGTGTTGGTGACGACCCTCACGCCCGGCTGACCGACGCGGCGTGACCGGTCCGGGCCGGTACGCGCAGGTCCGCTGGTCCGAACAGGTGTCGAGCCGCGCGCACCTGCCGGGACGGGCCGGTCGGAAGCGGAGTGCGGGTTACCGTCGGTCGACGGCGGGGGCACTGGGCCCTATGGGAGGTACTGCTGTGTCGCCTGCGGACTCGCGTTCCACGCTCGCGATGCTCCCGGTCATCTCCGGACTCTCCCTCGCCTTCACGATCACGGCGGTCGACCCGCTGGTCCTCAGCCTGAACATGCCGCAGATCACCCGGGCGCTCCAGGTGCCGCCCGAGGCCGTCGGGTTCCTCGGAGGCGCGGCCACGCTGGTCGTGGCCGCCGCCGTGCTCGCCGTGGGCAGTCTCGGGGACGCCTTCGGACTCAAGCGAACGCTGATGCTGGGGCTGGTCGGCGACATCGCCGTCAACCTGATGTCAGCGCTGTCCCCCGGCTACATCTTCCTGCTGGTGATGCGCCTCCTCGACGGCCTGGCACTGGCCGCGGTTCTGGGAGTGTCGCTGGCCCTGCTCAAGCTGTCGGTGCCGGCGGAGAAGCGGCCCGCGGCCATCGGCCTCTTCATGGCCATCGAAATGCTGCTGTGCGGGGTCACCCCGGCGGCCGGGGGCTGGGTGGTGGACAACTGGGGCTGGCGGTGGCTGTTCCTGCTGGCCCCCCTGCTCGCACTGATCGCCCTCGGGCTGACGGCCCGGTACGTCGTCGAACCCCCCGTCCTGGACCGTCCCCGAGTCGACTTCCTCGGCGTCAGCCTGGTCGGCGTCACCCTGCTGACCCTCGTGCACGGCATCGCCGAGGCGGAGACCGGGATCACCCAGCTCCAGGCATGGCTGCCGCTGGTGGTCAGTGCTGTCGCCGGCGTGCTGTTCGTACTCCGTGAGCGCCGGACACCGCAACCGGTCCTGGACCTGTCGCTGTTCCGCAGCGGCCCGTTCACCGTGGCCGCGCTGGCCAGCCTGACGCTGAACTTCATCGTCGCGGGGTTCAGTTTCGCCCTGGGGCAGTTCGGCGCTGTGATCATGTCGCTGCCCCAGAGCACGATCGGCCTGCTGTATCTGCCCGGCACACTGGCCATCGCGGGTGCCGTCATCCTCGCAGGGCGCCTGATCGGGAAGTACACCCCCAGGCCGGTCCTCATCACGGGCCTGCTGCTGATGGCGGCGGGCGTGCTGCTGATGGCGGCCACCGCCAAACCCACGATGGCGTTGTGGATCGTCGTACTGGCCACCTGGCTCACCAACCTCGGATCACTGGTGACGTCCGCCGCTGTGGCGGAGACCATCCTCTCGCACGCCCCGCCCGGCAAGTCGGGCGCCGTGGCTTCCGTCCAGCCGGCGTTCGGAATGAGCGGCTACGCGCTCGGCCCCGCCGTGTTCCTCCTGCTTTTCAACCTCTTCTTCCAGCAGCAGTGGCTCAACGATGCCGACGAGCGCGGAATCTCGGCGACCGAAGCCGATCAGGCCGTGGACGCGACGCGCAGCGCGATGGCGCGCAGTCCTGGCTCCGCCGGGTACGACCCGAACCTGCTCCGGCAGTCCGGACTGGATCTGGACCTGGACTTCACCGACGGCCTGCGGCTCACGATGCTGATCGTGAGCCTCCTGCCTCTCGCCCTGGCGGTGGCGGCGTACCTGATCATTCCGCGCCGGGCCCGGGCGGCACCGCAGCAGCCGTCGGGGACGGCGGGGTCCTGAGGCAGACCGTTCACGGGCCTGAGCGGCCTCGGGAAACCGGCGCACCCCGGCCGTCCCGTCATCGGGTCGCACAGTCGCAGGCGGGGAGTCAGCATGGAAGGGAAGGCATGCTCCCAACTGGAGGTTCCCATGGCTGACAATGAAACTCTCGTCCGCGAGCTCTTCCGGGCGTGGAACGACCGTGATTTCGAGTCCATCGCAGGGTCCGTCGCTCCCGACTGCACTGTCGTGGAGGAGGGCAGCGGAAGGACACTGCAGGGCCCGGACGGCTTCACCCAACTCGCGAAGGCCCTGTTCGACGCCATGCCCGACGGCACGTTCACCCTCGACCACCTCACCTCCCAAGGGGACCGGGTGGTCGTCGAGTACACGGGCAGCGGGACACAGACCGCGGACCTGGTCCTGCACGCGGGCACCGTACCCGCCACGGGGCGTCCCGTCACGGTGCACGCGTGTGACATCTACGAGGTGAAGGACGGCAAGATCCAGGAGGGCCGCGTCTATCTGGACACCGGCGCCATCATGAGCCAACTGGGTCTGACCAAGCAGCTGCAGGGCTGACTGTCAGGAGCCCCGCCGAGGGGCCCACAACCGTCCGGGTGCCGCGAGGCGGCACCGACCACCCAGCACCGACCACGAAGAGCGGGCCTGGTCGTCCTCCGACAAGTACACCGCGACGGCCAAGCCCACCCGTTGCACGGCTACGGGGACGTCTGTGCCGTTCCACGTAGCGTCGCCCCGGTGAGCATCGACGCCGCGGCGGCCAGGGGCGGACTGGTCACAGCCGCCATGTTCCCCATGTACTGAAACGTCATGACCGCTGTCTGCGGGTCGACAAGCCTGACCGCGATGCTCTGGGTGAGCGCGAATCCGACCGTGGCCGTGACGCAGGCGACGGCCGATGCCACGATGCCCAGGGGGGCGCCCTCCCGCCCCAGTGCGCTGACGAGCACCGCCGCCACCGCCGCCGCCGTGATCGCGATCCAGGCCATCCCCGCGTAGTAGCGCCACGCCGCGTCGTCGTCGGGGAAGGGGAGCATATGCAGCCGCAGGGCGATCGATCCCGCGGTCGCGATGACGCCTGCGGCGACGCCGGTCCACAGACCCCTTCTCAAGGAGCTTCTCCTGCGTGCTGCCAGCAGCACGACGACCGCACCGGCGACTGCCAGGAGGCCCAGCGCGCCGGCCGCCAGGTCGTTCCCGACCTTGTCGAGCAGGACCCCCTGCGTGACGGCAGGACCGGCCCTGGTGAACAAGAGAGCAACAGGGAACGTGGCAGCGGCGGCCAGACCTCCACCCAGCGTGCCGAGGAGGAGTGTCGATGAGGTGCCCGGTTCCCGATCGCCGCTGTCATGGCGCAGGCGCAGTCCGTCAGTGAGCAGGACGAGCAGTGCGCTCCCCGCGACCGCACAGGTGAGCACCTCCACGAGCAGGTAGGACAGGGCTGTCCCCGCCAGTTCCGCGGGGACACCCGGAAGCGGCGAAAGGACCCCGGTGCCGGCCAGAGACATCGCCGCGCCGCTTCCCGCACCGACGACCAGTACGACTGCCGAGCCCAGCAGCGCTCTGTAGTCGAGGGTCCGCGTGCCGACAGCTCTCAGGGCGACGGACGCGACCACGGTGCCGACGGCGGCGTAAGCCACCGTGTGGGAGGTACGGTCCGCCGTGGCACTGCTCTCGCCGGAGGCGACGAGAAGTTCCTGGAGCAGCGGCTGGGCCGCCGCGGCCAGCAGCGCGGCGGTCAGCAGTTCCACCGCCTGCGGACGCCCCAAGAGCTCCGGGGCACGTACGATCGCGGCACGCCGGTCGGGCGTCGGATGGAGTGCGAACCAACCTGGCTTCCTCCACGGCCGATTGCGCAGAACCACCCGGGAGGAGCTGAGGATCTCGGCGATGTGCAAAGGCTGGTCGGACCAGGAGGCGGCGCGAACGTCGGCGTAGTGTTCGCGACAGCGCAGCACCGCCGCTCGTATGGCTCGTACCAGCAACGCGAGGAGCACCGCGCGCCACAGGAAATCAGGAAGCAGCGACAGGTCGTGGTCGGCTATGCGCCCTGCCACGGGTACGGCGAGGAGAACGATGACGACGTAACCGGCGACGCGGGCAACCGCAGCCGGGACGACGTCGTGGTTGCGCACATGCGCGAGTTCGTGGCGGAGCACGGTGTCGAAGACGTCCGGGCGTCGGCTGGCGGCGCCGAGGAGGGCTGGTGCGATCGCGATACGGTACCGTCCGGGAACACCGTAGGCCTGTGCCGTCGCTCCCGCAGCCGCAGCATTCCACATGAGGCGGGGGGCGTCTTTCAGCCCCGCCTGAGCCGACAGACGTCCCACCCGCCTGCGTGCGGCCCGGCCGACGTCAAGGGGTACCTCCGCCCAACGGCGGCGACGCTCAAGCACGGTAGGAGTGGCAGCCACCAGGGCCACCAACGCGACGAGCGCCAGCAGTGGCGGAAGCGCCAGCCACACCAACGGGGCGACGAGCCGCGGCGGGCCGGTGGTGCTGCCCAGGTAGAGCCAGTCGCCCACGAACACTCCGGCGGTGAGGACCGCGGCCAGCAACAAGGCCACACGTACGCTGGTTCCGGCCGGGTACCTCAGTACTCCTGCCGACCATGAGCCGGCCGGCCGGGCACCGGTGGGAGGTTGAGCGGCGGAAGCCATACCAGGACTCTCCTCAACCCGTCCCTCCCACCACGAAGCGACCCGCCACAGCGTCGGCCACGAGATCGGCGTCGCCTTGGTCCGCGCCCATGCGACAGCAGACCTCGTACGCGGCACTGCGAACCCGCTTCACCAACTCGGGTGTCAGGGAAGCCGGGTTGTCGTCGCGGACCCCGGTTGCGTCACCGGACCCGCGGTGCAGGATCCGGCGCAGCCAATGAGAGAACGTGGACTGCGCCTCCTCCTGCAAGGATGTGGCGAAGGCATCGGCGATCAGGCGTACCGCCGCTTGCGCTGCCGCGACGACGAACGGTGTCAGGAGGGCCACGACCTCCACCCCGAAGCCGAGCTCTTCGTCCCTGTGCTCCTGATGCGGGGAACGCCCGTCCAGGAAGCCGTCCCGGTCCTGTCGGAAGACTTCCACCTCCTCGGGGGCGGCGTCCTGCAGCACAGCCGCTACCAGGTCGGCCACCAGTGCCCGCTCCTGCGCTCCGGCGCAGATCGTCGGGTCAACCACGTCCCTACCTCCAGTTGCCGAACGGGAATGGGAACGCAGTCCCGAGCGTTCGCGAGCGCTCGGGCACAGGCCTGCCGCCTGCGCGGTCGGTGGACCGCCGTCTTCCAAGCCTACGTCGGGACCGCCCGGCTCACAGCTCTACGCCCCGCCTCCTTCCGGCGGTTCCGGCTGCTGCGGCCGCGCCGAGCCAGATCCAGGCGCTGGTTTGGGGGCGGGCCGACTCCCGGGTGGCGGTCGGAGCCGTCCCGGCCGGGTCTCCCCGGTAGAGCTCGGTGATCCTCGGGTGGAGCTCCAGGTCGCGGCGGGGTTCCGGGACGTCCCGCGGGACCGGCTTGAGCACAGACGACGCGGGCCCTTGTGCCCGTCGCGGCCGGTTCCCCCCGCCCGGCGGCCCTCCGTCGGTCCCAGGCCGTGAAGACCGACACGGCAAGCGGGGTGTCCTTGCCCCTGATACCCCGCGCGTGCGTACGAGGTATCAGGCGGCGGCGCGGCGGATGCGGGCCAGAACGAGGACCGTGTCGTCGGTGGCCTCGTCGGGGAGCAGCTTCGAGATGATCCGGTCCGCGGCCTCCTCCAGCGGGCCCGTCACCGTACGGAGCTGTTCCCGCAGCGCGTCCAGGCCGGCTTCGATGTCCTGGCCGCGCGCCTCGATGAGGCCGTCGGTGTAGAGGGCGAGCACCGCCCCCTCGGGCAGGTCGACCGCGGATGACCGGAAGGGGACTCCGCCCACCCCGAGCGGGACCCCCAGTCCCTCGCCGACGGTTTCGACCGTGCCGTCCGGGAGGCGTACCAGGGGCGGCGGGTGGCCGGCGTTCGCGATGCGGGCGCGGCCGGTGTGCGGGTCGTAGACGAGGTAGAGGCAGGTGGCGAGCTGGATGCCGGAATCCTGGGCGCACGTGTCGAGTTCGGCGAGCAGCGCCTCGGGGGTGCGGGTGTGGGTGGCGAGGGCCTTGGCCGTGATACGCAGCCGGCCCATTGACGCGGCAGCCGGTACGCCGTGCCCCATGACGTCGCCGACGACCAGCGCGACCCGGTCGCCGGGCAAACTGATCACGTCGTACCAGTCTCCGCCGACCTCGGTGATCCGGCTGCCCGGAAGGTAGCGGTGGGCGACGCTCACATGGGCGCCCGACGCCACGGCGCTGGGCAGGAGGGCGCGCTGGAGGGTCAGCGCGATGTCCTGCACCCGCCCGTACAGGCGCGCGTTGTCCAGGCACAGCGCGGCGCGGGAGGCCAGCTCGCCGCCGAGGGTGATGTCCTGGTCGGCGAAGGGTGTGCGGGCGGCGGACCGGCCGAACATCGCGATGCCCAGCACCGTGCCCCGTGCGATGAGGGGGGCGATGACGATGCCGCTCAGACCGCTGTCGAGCAGCAGCCGGGCACGGGCGTGGTGGGCGGCGGTGCGGGTGGCGAACTCCTCGTCGACCACGACGTGGAGCGGGCGGCCGGTGCTCAGCATCTGGTGGATGCCGGAGCCGGGCGGGTACGTGACCCGCTCCAGGCCGCCGACCAGCTCGGGCGCGGGCGGCGGCAGGACGGTCCCGGAGGCGATCCGCCGGGTGGTCAGGGGCAGCGCGGGGTCGTACCGCTCGTCCTCGTACATCCACTCGATCATTTCCACGACGGCGCCGTCGCAGAAGTCGGGCATGACGGCGGCGATCAGCTCGCGGGCGGTGACCTCCAGGTCCAGGGTCGTGCCGACCTGGGCCGACGCGCGGTCCAGGAGATCCAGCCGCTGCCGGGCGGCCGTCGCTTCGAGCAGGGCCTGCTCGCGGTCGGTCACGTCGACGAGCAGCCCGCCGACCCCGGGCCGGGTGTCCCCCGCCCCGCTCAGCGGGAAGAAGCTCACGGAGCGGACCTGGTCGCGGTCGGGCCGGCCCGGTGTGCGCAGCCCCACCAGCGCGCCCACGAGGGGACGTCCCCTCTCGGCCACGGCCCGGAGCATGCGCTCGTACTCGCCCCCGTCGGACGTGATCATGATGTCGGTCATGCGCCGCCCCAGGTGCTCCCGCACGGGGAGTCCGTCCATGTCGGCCAGCACCTGGTTGAGGTGCACGTAGCGCAGCTCCTCGTCGAGCATGACGAGGCCGATCGGACAGGTCTCGAAGAGCGCATCGAGGAAGACGAGGTTCGTCTTGACCCGGTCGAGCTCGTCACCCCTGCTGGCCAGCCCCATGATCACGGAGTCGTCCGACACCCCGGTCACCGGGAACACCCGGAAACCGCAGTCGAAGACCCCGCTCGCGCGGTGCCGGGCGGGCATACGGACCCGCCAGTAACCCAGGCTCAGGCCGCGTTCCACCAGCTGGGCGGCCCCGCCGGGGGTTCCCGGGGCAGGGTCGGGGAAGAGGACGGAGGCCGGCCGGGACAGGATCTCCTCGGGCGCGTAGCCGAACAGGTGGCGTGCGCCCGGCCCCCAGTAGCGGACCCGGCCCTCGCCGTCCAGACCGAACACGGCCACCGAGACGTGTTCCAGAAGGGACCCCGGCTCGGACCGGATCGGACCGGGGGTGTCGGCGTCCGCACCCCCCGGCCGGTCCGATGACATCAGGGGTCCCCCTTCGTCGAGGTCTTCCCTCATTGTGCCCGTCATTCGGGACGCGGACCTCACGGCGAATCTCGTGTCGGTCTCACAGCGGACCCCGGTCCGCATGCCCGTACCGACCGGTAATTCCAGCCATTTATCGCCATGTACCTGACAGGCTCCTGACACTTCAAGGTGGCTGTGGGACGCTCCCGGCACGCACTCCGCACCCCCTGAGAGGCCCAGCGCCTCGCCCACCCCCACCAGTACGTGGCATGGAGGAGCGACCCATGAGGCACACCACGCCCATCTCCCGCACCACACGACTCGCCCGCGCCGCCGCAATCGCGACACTCGTCGTCGCCGCGGGCCTGGCCGGTACCGGCACCGCCCTCGCACAAGACCACGCCGCAGCGGCCGACGACCAGAAGGTCGACGGCGTGATGGCGGTCGCCGGCAACAGCTGCAGCTGGACGAACGGGAGCACCAGCGCCGCCGCCCCGAACGCCCTCACCGTCGACCGCACCACGATCAACACGCCCGGAGGCAATCTCGCCTGCGGTGGCGGTATCGCCGCCACCCTCAACAACAACCCCGCCTTCACCTTCGACGACGCGGCCGGCACGGCCCGGACCGATCTGATCGACATCACCGGCAGGCAGAGCTTCATCTCCTGCCGCTACAAGGCGGCGAACATCGTGTGGGACCGCGACGGCACGAGCCGCAAGTACGTCAACCGGGCCTTCACCGCCACCAAGACCTCGGGCAGCTTCCTGTGCCCGGGCTCCGTGACCACCCCGGCCGGGGACGCGTCCATGCTGTTCCGCTGATCCACGCTGTCGCGCCGGTCCACCCGCCCCACACCCGGCCGCCTCCCGGTCCCGCACCGGGAGGCGGCCCGGGGTGTCGATCGTGCGTTGTGTCCGCCGGGCCGGGTCAGAGGGAGTCGAGGAGCATCAGGACCTCGTCCCGGGTGTCGTCGGGGGCGAGGCGCAGGGCTCCGGGCCAGCGGCCCACCTCACGCCAGCCGAGTCCGGCGTAGAAGTCCTCCAGGCCCTCTCCTCCCCGGGCCGCGAGGTGGAGTTGTTCAAGCCCCAGTTCATCGCGGGCGATCTTCCGGAGCTCCCGCATGAGGGCGGACGCGACTCCGCGGCGACGGAACCCGGGACGGGTCTGAAGATGGTGAACCGTGCCCCAGTGCCCGACGAGCCGGTCGGGATCACGCCGGAGGACGACCCATCCGGCGAGGACCCCGTCGAACCCGGCGGTGACGAGCCTGCTCCGCCGCGGATGCAGACGGCGGAGGACTTCGTCCGCGACGGGTGCCACGTGGCCGCGGTCGACCGGCGGGAAGGGGAACCCGGCGGCGCCCCCCGAGTTGGTGACCTCGATCCAGCAGTCGATCAGCTGGTGCCGCAGCGCCGGAGCGACCTCCTGGACGTCGGTGACCTGGGCGACTTGGGGCCGACTCTCATCCGTCATGAGAAGGAGCATGGCAGCCGGCGCTGACAGGAGACGTCCGCATCTGGCGGCACCGTGGGGCGAGATGCCGCTGTGGCACGCTGCCGTCCACAGCGTCTTCCGCCAAGCCGTCCACGGCCGAGTCCCCCTCGCCCGAGCCGGCCTCGCCACCGCGCTCGTCCTCGGCAGCGTCCCGGTCAGCGGCCGCGTCCAGCAGCGGGCCGCCACCGGCCGCCCGCCAAGACACCGGAGCCGGTGCGCCGACGAGCCCTGCTGAAGCGGCTCCTGCCGGCCCGTCGTCGCGGACCCCGCACACGGAGGACCGTTCTTCGCGCACGTGTGCGAATCGAGTGCGCCGTAGTGGTGAGCGCCATCCCCCGACGCGTGGCGTGCACGCCCGCCCCGTGGAGGAGGACGATGAGATGGCCGGGAGGTGAGGCCGCAGCCTGCGGCGGCCGGAAGGAGAGCCCGCAGATGGGAGCGATCGAGCCCTCGCACGGCGATCGGGAAGGGCCGCAGCCCGCCGCGTCCGGGCCGGGCGGCCTGCTCGACGTGCTGCGCGTGGCCGCCATCCTCCTCGACGCCGACGGCCGGATCGACCTGTGGAGCCCGCAGGCGGAGGAACTGTTCGGTTACACCGCCGAGGAGGCCCTCGGGGAGTACGCGGGCCGCCTGCTGCTCCACGAGGAGCACCTCCCGGTCGTACTGGAAATGTTCGCCGAGGTCATGGAGGCAGGCGTCAGCTGGGTCGGCGTCTTCCCCGTCCGGCACAAGGACGGCAGCACACGCATGGTCGAGTTCCGCAACATGCGGCTGCTGGACTCCCAGCAGGAGTACTACGCCCTGGGCCTCGCCGCGGACCAGGCGACGGTACGGCAGGTCGAACGGGACCTGGCACTCTCCGCCCGGCTCGTGGCCCAGTCGCCGGTCGGCCTCGGCGTGCTCGACACGGACCTGCGCTACGTCTCGGTCAACCCGGCGGAGGAACGCCTCAACGGGGTGCCCGCCGCCGAGCACATCGGCCGCCACGTCCATGAGGTGCTGCCCGCCGTGGACCCGTCCTTCGAGGCCGCGATGCGTGAGGTGTTGGCCACCGGTGTGCCCATCGTGGACCAGTACACCGTCGGCCGTACCCCGGCCGACCCGGACCACGACCATGCCTGGTCGATCTCGTTCTACCGGCTCGAAGCCCCCAACGGGACCGTGCTGGGCGTGGCCACCGCCAGCGTCGACGTCACCGAGCGGCACCGGGCGGTCGAAGAGCAACGCCACACCGCCCTCACCCTCCAACGCAGCCTGCTGCCGCACACACCGCCGCGCCGACCGGGCCTGGAGGTCGCCACCCGCTACCGGCCTGCCCAGGCCACCATGGAGATCGGCGGCGACTGGTTCGACGTGATCCCGCTGGGCGGGGACAAGACCGCCCTCGTCGTCGGAGACGTCATGGGCAGCGGAGTCGGAGCCGCGGCCAGCATGGGCCAGCTGCGCACCGCCACGCGGACCCTGGCCGACCTCGACCTCGACCCCGCACAGGTCCTGCACCACCTCGACCACGTCACCGAGGGCCTCGACACCATCGCGACGTGCGTCTACGTCGTCTACGACCCGCGTGCCGCGCGGTGGCACCTCTCCCTCGCCGGGCACCTCCCACCCGTCCTCCTACGACATGACGGCACCCGCGAACTCCTCGACCTGCCCACCGGCGCACCCCTGGGCGGCGTCGGCGTCGCCTTCCACACCATCAGCCTCCCCGTCGAGGCGGGCGACCAGCTCGTCCTCTACACCGACGGCCTGGTCGAGACCCGCGACGATCCGATCGACGAGCGCCTCGGCGTCCTCCTCGACGCCCTCGACGACCCGGGCCGCCCCCTGGACGAGACCTGCGACCTACTACTGGACACCATGCGCCACCCGGGCGTCCACGACGACGTAGCCCTTCTGATCGCCCGCGCCACACCCGCCCCGGCCCCCACCCCCGACCCACTCGCCTGATCGCGCCCAGCCGCCGCCGGGTGAGGCCGTTGCTTCGAGTCTCAGCGACTCTCAGTATTCCGGGCGTTTCCGTCCGGAAGGTTCGTGACGGTGTCACCAGAGCGCGAGTTGCTCGCGCCTGGTGTCCTGTCGACGATCTCTCGTTTCCGTCCCCTGGTGGGGTGTTGCGCCAGCTGCCCGCGTGCCCGTCCCCTTGCGGGTTCGGGCGGTGCGGGTCTTCTGCTTGGCTCCACGAGGCTTCGGCACCACCACCAGGGCGGGGCCCGGGTCTCCGGCCACTCCGGTACCCGTTTTACGGTTGGCCGCCGCGAGGGCGGTCAGGTTGTGGCCTGCGTTCGCGTCCCGGTCCAGGACGAGTCCGCAGGCGTCGCACTCGAAGACACGCACGCTGAGGGGCAGCTTGGCTTTCACCACACCGCAGCGGGAGCAGGTCTTCGAGGAGGGCATCCAGCGGTCGGCGACGATCAGACGTCCACCGTGGCGCTGGGTCTTGTAGGTGAGCTGGCGCCGCAGTTCCCCGAACGCCGCGTCGGAGATACGGCGGGACAGACGCCGGTTGCGGACCATGCCTTTCACGTTGAGGTCCTCGACCACGACGGTGCCGTACTCGGCGGGGATATGCGCGGTGGCCTGGTGGAGATGGTTCTCCCGCAGGTTCGCCACCCGGTGGTGCACGCGGTTACGGACCGCGTTGGCCTTTTCCCAGCGACGGGACGGGGCCTGTCCGGTGCGCCGGTCCGGGCCGCGTCGCCGGGAGACGGTCCGGGAGGCCTTCCGGAGCTGCGTGAGTGCCTGGTCGTAGTGCTTGGGGTTCGCGACCTCGCGGACCTCGCCGGCCGAGTCCGCCATGACGAGGAGAGTCTTCACGCCGAGGTCGATCCCAACCGCCGTGCCAGGCCGGTTGGCAGGGGCGATGGTTTGACGTTCCTCGGTCTGTAGGACCGCGAACCAGCGGCCCCGCTCGAACCGCACCGTCACCGACAGAATCCGCGTCCCGCCTTCGGCGATCGGGTCCACGAGGGGCTGGACGTCCTCGTGGAGGCGGATCCGGCCGAGGCGGGGCAGGACGATATGCCGCCGGTCATCGAGGCGGATGGTGCCGGTGGTGAACTTGCACGCCAGGCGAGCCTTCCGCTTCGACTTGAAACGGGGCCTGCCCATCCGGGCGCCCTTACGCTCGCCGCGCCTGGACTTGGCGTAGTTGTCGAACGCGGCAGCAGCGTTCGCGAGGCCGGTGTTGTAGGCCTCCTTCGAGTTCTCCGCCCACCACTCCCGCAGGAACGGGTCCGTGTGTTTGGCCTCGTTGAACGCCTTCCGCAACGACGGCAACGACCACGACCGCCACGGAACGCGCTCTGCCTCGGGGACGCCGTAGGTCTCCTCCGCTGCGCGCTGCGACCAACTCGCCAGCACATGCCGTACCGCCCAGTTGTAGGCGACCCGCGCCGCCCCGCAATGCGAGGCCAGAGCCTGCAGGGCGGACGCGTTGGGGTCGAGGGCGAGTCTGTGGCCCACGACGTGAAAGCCGGGCCGCGCCTCGAACCCCCGGCGCTTCTTCTTCCCGCTCCCGGCAGGCTCCGCCACGCTCACCCGGTCGTCTCCGCCGCCGGGGCGGTGGCCTCGGCGATAGCGCGTGCGGCCCGGTTCTTCGCCGCTCGCTGCCCATACAGTCGGGCACACATCGAGGTGAGGACTTCGGTGATGTCCCGGACCAGGTCGCTGGTCGTCTCCTGCGGATCGAGCACCACCAGGCGTCGGCCGGAAGCCGACAATGCCGATTCCAGATGCTCGACACCGAAACGGGCCAGCCGGTCGCGACGCTCCACGACGATGACGGCAACGGCAGGGTCCGACAGGACACGGTGCAGCTTCCGCCGCTTCCCGTTCATTCCCGACCCAACCTCGGTCACAACCTCGGCAACGGCGAGCCCCAGCCCGTTGGCCCCCCGGACGACACGGGAGACCTGCCGGTCAAGATCCGCCTTCTGGTCGCCGGACGAAACACGGCAATACACCACCGTCCGCCCGCCGATCTCGGGAGCGGACTCTTCGACCAGCCACATACCGGACGGCGTCTGCACGACAGGGACCGGCATACGGCCCTCCTTCGCCCAGGCCCATGCGGTCTGGTAGTGCACACCGTTGCGCGCCGCCCACTCGGAAAGCTTCACGCCATCAGGATAAAAACTGACGAAGGAAGATAACTACTGATGAAAAATGCGACTGTTGTTCACCCCCGCCCCCCTCACGGGTGGTGGCGGCCAGGCGGGTTTGTCTCCGGCAGCTCCTCGTGCGTGCCGCGAGCGCGATGCGCCGACGCCCGCGGAGGACGTAGGGGAGCGGGACCGGCTCCGGAGGCGCCGGAGCGGCCCGTCCCGGACGTGGGACGCCCCCGTCCGCGCGGTACGGGAGCGCCCGCAGCCGTCGGCGGGCCCGCTACGGGGTCGTGCGCGCCGGGAAGGTGAAGCGGTAGCCCTGCGTGGTGAGCCAGGGCAGGTACTCCTTGAGGGCCGCGACGGTCTCGCTGCGGTCGCCGCCCCCGTCGTGGAAGAGGACGGTCGGCTGCTGGGGAAGCTTCTCCTCGACGGCGGAGATGATCGCCGGCAGGCCCGGCCGGCTCCAGTCCTTGGGGTCCACGCTCCAGCCCAGCGGCCGCATCCCGCTCGCCGCGGCTATCGCCCGGCTGTCGGGGGTGAAGGCACCGCCCGGTGCGCGGTAGTAACCGACCGGCACTCCGGGCGCGGCCTTCTCGATCATGGCCTTGCCCTGGAGGATCTGCTGCCTCTGGAAGGCGACGGGCTTGCGGTCCATGGTCACGTCGTGGTCGACGGAGTGGTTGCACAGGCGGTGACCGTCGGCGGCGACCTCGCGCACGAGCTCCGGGTACTTCTGTGCCTTGGTCCCGATCATGCAGAAGGTGGCCTTGACGTGGTTCTTCCGCAGCACCTGGAGGACCTGGGGCGTCCAGCGGGGGTCCGGGCCGTCGTCGATGGTGATCGCGACATCGCGCCCCGACCCCTGCGCCACGCGGGAGATCCCCGACGGGATCCCCGTGGCGCTCCGGGCGGCCCCCGGGTTTCCGGCCGATGCGGCGGAATCGGACGGCTTCCTGCCCGCGGCCCCGTCCGCAGAGCCGTCCGTGGCGGCGAGGGCAGGGGTACCGGATACGGCCAGTATGCCGAGGACGGCCGCCGTGGCGGCGGATCCCGTACGCCGCAGGCGGCGTGCGGAGATGCTGGTGGTGCCCATGAAGGCGCTCTTCCTTTGCGCTCGGCCCCCCGAACTCGCGTTGCCGATCCAGGCTAGGTCATATGTCCGGGATGCCCCTCGGTCGATCGGCCGGTCCGGCGGCCCGTACCCCGCCGATACGGGGCCCAGCGGCCCACCGTGCCCGTCACGTGTGAGGAGTGTCACCGGCCACGGGGGTCCTGCCACCGGCCACCGGGGTCCGGCGGCGCCGGCTCATCGCCGTGTGCAGGAGCCCGCCGCCCACCGCGCCGACCGCGTACCAGAACAGGTCCGGTGCGTTGAAGGTGGAACCGAGCACCAGGCGGGCGGCCACGCTGTGCCGGGACAGCTCCGCCGGGACGGAGCTGAGCTGGAACAGCTCGACGGCCCAGCTCAGGGCCAGCGCCGTACCGGCAGCGCGCAGGGGCGTCCACCGCGGCGCGACCAGCACCAGCAGGGCCAGCAGCAGGACGGTGTACAGCGTGTCCCCGCCGTACTCGGCCACGCCGCCGGCCGCCACGGCCCGCAGCCCGAGCCCCGCGCCGACCGTCAGCAGAGCCGCTCCGGCCGCCACCAGACGGATCCGTACGGCGGCCGGGTCGCGGGGGGAGGAGCCGTCACCGGCTCCGGATACGAGAGTCACCGGGAAATTCTCCGACAACCGGCCCGGGTCGTCCCTACGATGGCCCGATGCCGTCGATCAAGCAGTTCCAGGTCACCTTCGACTGCGCACGACCCGAGCGCGTCGCCCGCTTCTGGTGCGAGGTACTCGGGTACGTCGTACCGCCGCCACCCGAGGGGTTCGCCAGTTGGGACGACTTCGATCGCGCCCTGCCGCCCGAGCGTCAGGGTTCGGCGTTCGCGTGCGTCGACCCCACGGGTGTGGGCCCGCGACTGTTCTTCCAGCGTGTTCCCGAAGGCAAGACCGTCAAGAACCGTCTGCACATCGATGTGCGGGTCGGGACCGGGCTCGTGGGCGAGGAGCGCGTGGCCGCCCTTGAGGCCGAATGCACACGACTGGTCGCGCTCGGCGCGGTACGCGTGCGGCTGCTCGCCGCCGATGGGGTGAACGAGTCGTGCCTCGTGATGCAGGACGTCGAGGGCAACGAGTTCTGTCTCGACTGAGGGCCGTACGGCCCTTGCTGCACCGCCGTTGCCGTACCGCTGCCGTCGGCACCCTGGCGGCCGATGGCAGGGAGGTCGCGGTGTCAGTCCAGCGGTTCCTCGACCGCGCTGGTGCCGCTGCCCTCCTGGGATTCCCAACTCCAGGACTCCTCAAGGCGCAGGCGGCCGTCGGCGAGGACGGTCACGAGCGACGTGCAGCGCCCGGACGCGGTCGTGCCGTCGACGCGGAGCTGGACGTAGCGGAAGGCGACGGTGTCGTCCTCCCGGGTGCCGATCAGATGCCCCTTGACCACGTCCCCGCCCTGGTAGTCGGCCCAGACGAGACCGTCGCGCTCGTGGTACGCGAACCGGGTCTGCCGACCGACCTGGCCGGGTGCCTGGTCGGCCACGGGGACGAAGACGAGACCGTCGAGCGAGCGTGTCATGGGTGACTCCTGGAGGAAGGCGGTCGCGGCGGCCGGCCGCTCCGCACCACCGGAGACGGAAGGGCCTGCCGCGGGTACGGAGGAGGGACGAGGCGAGGGGCCTGACAGGCCACCGGTGGAAGGCGTACCACCGATGATCCGGGACACCGCGACGAACGAACCGCCGCACGAGCCGACCCCCGAGGAACGTGCAGCCCGCGACAGGGTACGCCGACAGGCCACGGGCATGACGCACCACCAGACCGCGGAAGCCCTGGAGGCCGCCGAGGAAGCCGCCGGAGACCTGGGACGTGGCCCTCCGCCTCGCGACGCCCCGCACCGAACACCGCGACCCGGCCACCTTCCCCGCCGCAGCACTTACCCGGTTGCGCGGGGGCGGCCGGCGGCCGCTTCCGCCTCGCGGACGACGCAGCCCGGGTCGACGCCGACCAGCCGCCCGTCGAGCTTCAGCGGCCGCCCGTCCACGGACACCGCATCGATGTTCTCGGGGCGCCCGTTGAAGACGACCTTGCCGACCCAGTCGAAGCGCGGGGCGAGTTCAGGGCGGCCGGGTCGACGACCACGACATCCGTTTTGGTGGCATGCCAGGCAGGTACCGGCCATGTTGCCGGGGCAGGCCGAGCGCGGGGGCGGCGCGGCCGGGCCCCGGCCGACGGGCACGGGCGGGCAGGACTACCGGCGTCGCGATGCACCGTCAGGGTGACGGAAGGAGGGGCCGGACCCGTCGGCATGACGGGTCCGGCCCCTCCTTGCGTCGGGCGCGGGGAGGTGCGCCGGTCAGGACCTGTGCATGCCCTTCTTGGTCCTGTTCGCAGCCTCCGAAGCCATCTCCTCGGCCTTGCCGGCCATCTGCTCGGCGCTGCCCTCCGTCTGCATGCGCTTGTCGTCCATGGTGTCGCCAGCGGTCTCCTTGAGCTTGCCCTTGACCTGCTTGGCCTTAGCCTTTGCCTTGCTCATGACGAGGTACTCCTTGAGTGACTCGAGTGGGGGGAATGCACTGCCCACCATGCGTCCGCCGGGAGGGACCCGCAACGCACAGTGGGCCGTCCGGCGCTCGCCCCGGGTTACGCCTCAGACGGCTCAGTCAGGTGGCTCGGCCACCGGCGGCCGCTTGACGGGAGACGGTTCGGCGGGAGCGGGGCGGGGCTCGTCCGGCCGGGGCCCGCGCTGTGCGTGGGCGACGTCCCGCGGGGTCGGGTGCGGCGGCCTCGGCTTCGGCCTGGAGCTGTCGGGTTTCGGTTCGGACGTGTCCCGGTCCATGCGGCTCACCTCGGCTTTTCGGCGATCGAGGATGGTGGTGCGCCGTTACGCGCGCTACTGCGTCTGCCCGGCCGTACGGGTTCCAACCCATCGCGTCGGATCGTGTGGAGGCACAGATAAGGACCGCGTTCGGGGGCAGACGGCGACTGAAGCACCACGGCGGATCCCGCCGTTTCCGCCGACACTCCAACGCGAGAACGAGGTACTCATGATTGCCGTCGGGTTGATCCTCCTGCTGATCGGACTTCTGACCGGGATCTCCATCCTGTGGACCCTCGGGGTCATCCTGCTCGTGGTGGGTGCGGCGCTGTGGATCATGGGATCGGTCGGACACGCCGTCGGCGGCCGGCGCCACTACTGGTAGACGCGGCCGTGGCCGCATCGGGCCTGTCCGGTCGATCATGACCGGACAGGCCTCGGCACGTCGGCCGCATGACGCCGGCATTTCCCGTGGGGGACGAGCGGATCGTCAACGGCCGTCCCTGGCCAGGTTGTAGAAGAGGATCAGGATCGCTGCCGCCATCACCGCCAGGTGAACCCACACGGGGGCGTCCACGACGCCGGCACCGGCACTGGCACCGACACTCGCGTTCGTACTCGGGACCGTCATCGCAGAGCCCTCCGTTCCCCGGGGGCGCCGATCTGCCGTAAGCGTGTCTGCTGCTTCTCTGTGGTCTTCATGTACCGCACCTGCCCGCGCTCTGCCCGACAACGCGCTGCGGGGCCCGAATTCGGGCTCGCCCGCCGTCCCGTCAGTGCCGGACCAGCGCCCAGGCGAGGAGGCCGAGGGAGATCGTGCACAGCACGGCCCGCCACACGTTGGCACGTACCCACGGCGCTTCGAAGGCCCGGCGGACCGCCGCCGGGTCGGCGATGCGCTCGACGGGGCCGGCCTGTTCGAGGGCGCTGTTCAGCGGGATGTTGATCCGGGCCGTCACGCCCATGGCCGCGAGGTAGGCGACGAGCGCGCCGATGAGCGGCCCCAGTGCGTCCCGGCCGCCGCTGCCGGTGGCGTGGAGGACCACCGCGGCCGCGCTGAAGGCGAGCGCGCCGATGTAGCCCAGCAGGAACCAGCCGTTGAGGATGGCCACGTTGATCCGCTGCATGCTCTCGATGGCGGTACGGTCGGCGGCGACCCGGAGCCCCGGCATCACGGACACGGAGAATCCGTAGAAGAGGCCGCTCATCCAGCCGATGGTGATCGTCGCGGCGATCATCGTCGCCAGCCGTGCCGTTTCCACGTGCTGCTTCCCCCCGGATCGAGAATCAGGTCGAGAACTGGTCTTCGAACGGTCGAGTCCCGCCGATCATAGGGTGCGACGGCCCGGTCCGGGCCGCGTAGGCTGGCCGGACCGTGCACATCGCCTAACAGCACCTCACGCCACCGCCGAACGGAGCCGCCCCGCCATGCTGACCGCCCTCACCGGTGTCCACGGGGACCGCGCGGACGCCGTCACCGTCGCCGGCCGCACCGCCTCCTACGAGGAACTGCTGGGCGCTGCCCGCCAGGTGGCCGCAGATCTCGCCGCATCGGGCATCCCGGCGTTCGCGGTGACCGCGACGGCCTCTCTGGAGACGGTAGCCGCCGTGGTCGGAGCGCTCCTCGCCGGCGTGCCGTGTGTTCCGCTGCCGCCGGATGCGGGTCCGGCCGAGCGCGGGCACATCCTGCGCGACTCCGGTGCCCGCGCCCTCGACGTCGACTTCGCCCGCCGATCGGACAAGGCCCCCGCCCCGGCGGGCGTACGCACACCCGAGGATCCCGCGCTGATCCTCTACACCTCTGGCACCACGGGCGCCCCCAAGGGCGTGGTCCTCAGCAGCGCCGCTATCACCGCAGACCTTGACGCGCTGGCCGAGGCCTGGCAGTGGAGCGCCGAGGACACCCTGGTCCACGGACTGCCGCTGTTCCACGTCCACGGACTGGTCCTCGGCGTCCTCGGAGCTCTGCGTACGGGCAGCCGCCTCGTGCACACCGGCCGGCCTGCGCCCGAGGCGTACGCGGCCGCGGGCGGGAGCCTGTACTTCGGCGTGCCGACGGTATGGTCGCGCATCGCCCGCGAGCCGCACGCCGCGGCCGCCCTGTCGGGGGCCCGGCTCCTGGTGTCGGGCAGTGCGGCGCTGCCCGCGCCGGTCTTCCGGGACATCGAGCGTGCGAGCGGGCACCGCATCGTGGAGCGGTACGGGATGACGGAGACACTGATCACGGTGAGCGGGCGGGCGGGCGGCGACCTCCACCCGGGCACGGTCGGAACCCCGCTGCCGGGCATCGCCACCCGTATCGCGGCCGAGGACGGCGCGGAGATCGGCGAACTCCAGCTGACCGGCCCCACCCTGTTCTCCGGCTACCTGGGCCAACCGGAGGCGACGGCCGCCGCATACACCGAGGACGGATGGTTCCGTACGGGTGACATCGCGGCCGTCGACGAGAAGGACGGCGTGCACCGGATCGTGGGCCGAGCGTCCACCGACATGATCAAGTCGGGCGGGTACCGGATCGGGGCGGGTGAGATCGAGAACGCACTGCTGGACCACCCCCGGGTGCGCGAGGCCGCCGTGGTCGGCGTCCCCGACGCGGATCTCGGCCAGCGGATCGTCGCGTTCGTCGTCGCCGAGGCGGTCACCGGAGCGGAGCTCACCGACTTCGTCGCCGCCCACCTGTCGGTCCACAAGCGCCCCCGCGAGGTCCGTTTCGTCGAGGCGATCCCGCGCAACGCGATGGGCAAACCGCAAAAGCGCCTCCTCCTGGACGGCTGAAGGTCTTCCCTGCCCGCCGTCGGCCGTGGCACGCGACCGGCCGGGTGACCCCGGACCGGTCGACGGCCGCGTAGGGCGCCGGCGGGCGCACCCGCGCGGGAGGATGCACGGGCTCGTTCCCCCTCGGCAGCGTGCCGACAGCGAACGGGGGAGAGGAAGAAGATCCACGATGCCGCCCCACGGATCCGCGAAGCACCCCACCACCGAACTCGACGCCCGCTACAGCTCGGCGCTCAACCCCCGCCCGGGTGCCGCCGAAGTCACCGCCACCGACTGGGCCGAGGCCCAGCGACAGCTGGGCGCCGCCGAGATCTTCTGGTTGTCCACGGTCCGGCCCGAAGGGCGCCTGCACGTCACCCCCGTGATCGCCGCCTGGCACGACGGCGTCATGTACTTCTCCACCGGACCGGGGGAGCAGAAGGCGAAGAACCTGGCTCACGACGGCCACTGCGCGCTGACCACCGGGGGGAATTCGCTCACCGAGGGGCTCGACATCGTCGTCGAGGGCAGGGCGGAGCAGGTTTCCGACCCGGCCGTGGTGGAGGAGGTGATCACGGCGTACGAGACGAAGTACGGGCCCCACATCACCTCGCCCGAGGGCACCTTCCACGGCATCGACGACGCGTTCCGGCAGGGCACCGCGGTGGTGTTCGCGGTGGCTCCGACCACGGCGTACGGCTTCGGGCGCGACGACGGCGTCTACAGCCACACGCGGTGGACCTTCTGAGCGACGCGGTCCCGCAGCCCGCGAGGGCGCGGCCCGCAGCCCCTCAGTCGCAACGGATGCCGTTGAGGCGGGCGTTGAGCCGGGCTGCCCGGCGCGTCAGGTGGTCGCGTTCGGCGAGGTTCGGAGCCTTCCGGGCCGCCTCCGCGTACAGCCGCGCCGCCGTCGCCAGGTCACCGTCGCGCTCGTGGAGGTAGGCCGCCGCCGCGGCACGGCGGGGCAGCGTATCGTCCAGCGCGGCGAGCGCCGCCAGACCGGCCCGCGGTCCGTCCGCCTCGCCGACGGCCACCGCACGGTTGAGCCGTACGACGGGACTGCCGGTGAGGCGCGCGAGTTCGTCGTACCACTCGACGATCTGCGGCCAGTCGGTCTCCTCGGCGGTGGGCGCGTCCGCGTGGAGCGCCGCGATGGCGGCCTGCGCCTGGAACTCGCCCAGCCGGTTCCGGACGAGAGCCGCCTGCAGGACCGCGACACCTTCGGCGATCATCCCCGTGTCCCACCGGCCGCGGTCCTGCTCGGCGAGCGGTACCAGGCTGCCGTCGGGCGCCGTCCGCGCGGCCCGCCTGGCGTGGTGGAGCAGCATGAGCGCGAGCAGCCCCGCCACCTCGGGATGATCGAACCGGGCCGCGAGCTGACGGGTGAGCCGGATGGCCTCGGCAGCGAGGTCGACATCGCCGGAGTAGCCCTCGTTGAAGACCAGGTAGAGGACGCGCAGCACGGTGGCGACATCGCCGGGCTGTTCGAACCGCACACCGGAGACGGTGCGCTTGGCGCGGCTGATGCGCTGCGCCATGGTCGCCTCGGGCACCAGATACGCCTGGGCGATCTGGCGGGTGGTGAGTCCGCCGACGGCCCGCAGGGTGAGCGCGACCGCGGACGACGGCGTCAGGGAGGGGTGCGCGCACAGGAAGTAGAGCTGGAGGGTGTCGTCGACCGCGGGAGCGGGCCCGGGTGCCGGCTCCTGGCCGACGAGGTCCTCCCGCCGGCGGCGCGAGGCGTCCGCACGGCTCGCGTCGAGGAACCGGCGCCAGGCCACGGTGACCAGCCAGCCCTTCGCATCGCGCGGCGGGTCGGCCGGCCATACGCGGACCGCTTCGACCAGGGCGTCCTGCACGGCGTCCTCGGCCGCCGCGAAGTCTGCTCCGCGGCGGACGAGGACGGCGAGCACGCCGGGCGTGAGGCTCCGCAGGAGGACCTCGTCCCTCACCGAGTCACTCCGAGATGGTGGGCGGCGCGGACAGGAACGGGCGCAGCTCAAGCCATTCGTGGAGGGGCTTCCCGCCCGCTCCGGGGGCGGCAGACAGCTCCCCGGCCAGTTCCAGGGCGCGCTCGTAGCTGTCGACGTCGATCACCATCCAGCCGGCGACGAGGTCCTTGGTCTCGGCGAACGGCCCGTCGGTGACGGGCGGGCGGCCCTCGCCGTCGTAGCGCACGAAGGTCCCCTCGGGGGCGAGCGCCTGGCCGTCGACGAACTCGCCGGTGGCCTCGAGCCGCGCTGCGAAGTCGTGCATGTACTGCATGTGGTCCGAGATCTCCTCCGGCGTCCACTGGTCCATGGGCACGTCGTTGACCGGAGCCGGGGCGCCGCGGTAGTGCTTGAGCAGCAGGTACTTGGCCATGGTGCTTCTCCTCGGTGCTGGTGCGACCCATTCTGGTCGCCTTCACACCGGGGACGGAGCCGAAAGCCGCTTCTCGACATCCCCGTCGGACATCCCGGCCCCTTTTTCTCGGCGTCCGGCGGCCGGCGGCCGGCGTCCGGGCGCCCGGCGGCCCGCGTGCGGCATGGGTGGCGTAGCGGAGGCCGCGCGGCGTTCATAGCGGACGGAATATCCGATTCCGCAGGAACGTGATCACAGATGAACCTTTTCGGCCAGGATAGAATCGGTTACTCACGGTAAGGGTCGCCGCTCAGGGCCCTCGCGCACCCCTGGCACCCCTTGCCCCACCCGTCTCGCGCCGCCAGTTCGACTCGCCGGAATTTACGTTGCGGTACCCGGGGTAGTACGAAAAATTTCCCGACTGGTGTCCGGGTGGCC
Source organism: Streptomyces sp. NPDC060232 (assembly GCF_042726555.1). Lineage (NCBI taxonomy): Bacteria > Bacillati > Actinomycetota > Actinomycetes > Kitasatosporales > Streptomycetaceae > Streptomyces > Streptomyces sp. NPDC060232. Next base: position 718,547 of record NZ_JBHXAG010000001.1, read on the forward strand.
GCAAAACAAGTCCGAAACTGACAGGTTTGCTTTGACTGTTGCGCGATTAATCGGTGAATGTCGTTCACATGTCCGACACAAACCGCGCCGCCACCGGTGGCACAGGTGGCCCCATGCGCTTGCGTGACTTCCGACTGCTGCTCGCGGGAGCCGCCACCGGACAGTTCGGTGCCCAGGTGACGCTGGTGGCACTGCCCCTCGTGGCCGTCCTCGTACTCGACGCCCCCGCCTTCCAGGTGGGCCTCCTGACCGCAGCGGAGACCGCCGCCTTCCTGCTCGTCGGCCTGCCCGCCGGCGCACTCACCGACCGTATGCGCAAACGGCCCCTGATGATCCGGGCGGACCTGGTGCGCGCGCTGGCCATGGCGAGCATCCCCGCCGCCGCCCTCGCCGACGTCCTGACCATGGCCCAGCTCTACGCCGTCGCGCTCGTGACGGGCGTGGCGACCGTGTTCTTCGACGTCGCCCACCAGAGCTACCTGCCGCAGATCCTGCCCCGCGACCAGCTCGTCGCAGGCAACGGCGCGCTGGAGACGGTCCGTTCCACCGCGCACGTCACCGGCCCCGGGATCGGCGGCGGACTCGTCCAGCTGGTCGGAGCGCAGTTCGCCGTCATCCTCGACGCCATCGGCTACCTGCTCTCGGCCCTGTTCCTCCACCGCATCGGGCGGGCCGAGGAAGCCCCCGAACCAGCCGCGCCCGGAGCCTCGTTGCGCAAGGAGATCAGCGAGGGCGTCCGCTTCGTCTTCGGCCACCCCCTGCTCCGTGTCATCGCCCTCACCACCGGCCTCGCCAACCTCTGCACGGCCGTCCTCATGGCCACGCAGACCGTGCACCTCGTCCGCACCGTCGGACTGCAGGCCGCCGGGCTCGGGCTGGTGCTGTCCGCCTCGGCCGTCGGCGGGCTCCTCGGCGCGCTGTGCGCCGGCCGCCTGGCCGCACGGCTGGGGCAGGCCCGCGTCATCCTCCTGTCCCTCCTCGTGACCGGCCCGTTCGCACTGCTGTGGCCCCTGTCCACGCACGGTCTCGCCGGGGCGGTCCTCTTCGCCACCGGATCCGCGGCCGTCTCCTTCGGCGCCGTCGTCTACAACGTCGCCCAGGTCAGCTTCCGCCAAGGGATGTGCCCGCCCCGCCTGCTGGGCCGGATGAACGCCACTCTGCGCTTCCTCATGTGGGGCACGCTGCCGCTCGGCGCGCTCATCGGCGGGGCCCTCGCGCAGACCTACGGGTCGCGTACGGCCCTCGTCTGGTGCGCCGTCGGCATCCTCGCCGTACCACTGCCGCTGCTGCTCTCCCCGCTGCGCCGGATGCGCGACCTGCCCGGTCCGCAGGACGCCGCCGCCCCCGACGACGGCACTGCTGCCGACGCCGCCCCCGACGCCGACGCGCGTGCCGGCGGGGACGAACGGCCCGCCCCCGCGCCCACCGGCTGACCACCGCCCGCCGCCACGACGAAGAGGACCCCGTGCTCAGCATCACGAGTCAGTACCTCGCCCGCTACCGGCGTCTCACCGCCGACCGGTCCGACGCCCTGCTGCCTGTCACCGGAGCACAGCGCCGCTTCATGCTGGTGCGCTCGCTGGACCCGACGGGACGCCCCGACGTGGTGCCCATGTTCTTCGCGTTCCCCAGGGGAACCGTCGACACCGAACGCCTGCGTGCCGCGGCCCACAGGCTCGCCGCACGGCACACCGCCCTGCGCTCGCGGCCCGCCATCGTCCGGGGCACCCCCGTACTGCGCGTCGCCGCTCCCGACGATGCGGACGTCACCGTGGCCCGGCCTGCCGTCGCACCGGGCGAGCCCGCGGCCGACGCGCTCCGTCGCGCCCTCGCGTCCTGGGATCCACAGGGTCCCCCCTTGCGGCTCTTCCTCGTACGCGACGAGCAGCGCGAGGAGGACGTCCTCGCCATCGCCCTGGACCACGCCGTCTGCGACGGCCGGTCGCTGGCGCGGATCGTCGACGAACTCGGCGCCGCCTACAGCGAGGAGGCGCCCGAACCCGGCGCCGCGGCAGGGGAGACGGCAGCCGAACTCGCCGCCTACGAGGACGCGGTCCTGCGGCAACTCGCCGCCGAGGAACGAGCGGAGACGCCCACGGCGGCCGCGTACTGGGCGGAACGGCTGCGCACGCTGCACACCCACGCTCCGGCGCCCCGCCCCGCACGAGCGCCCGAGAGCGCCCCGCCCAGCGGAGCCGCGCAGGCCCTGCTGCCCGCACACGACGGCGGAGTCTCCTTCCCCGGACTGCTCGACGCCTGCCGCTCCGCGGCCCGCGAACTGTACGGCCCGGACCGCACCGTCCCGCTCGGCTACCCGTGGGGCGGCCGTCCCGCAGGGGCGCAGCCGGTCATCGGCTGCTTCCTCAACACCCTCGTATTCCCCGCCGACACCGGCCACGGACCCGACGCGGAGGCCACCGCCGACGCGTGGTGGGACGACCTCGACCGGGCCGACGTACCGTTCGACGCGGTCGTGACCGCCGTACGGGCCACCGGCTCGGGCTGGACCGGCGGCCTCGACGGGCTGCTCACCGTGGACGACGACAGCCGTCGCCCGCCCCTGACCCTGGCCGGCGTCGAAGGACGAGAGGTCCACGTCGACGGCAGGCCCGTCCGCGGCCCCTTCGCCGTGTCCGTCACCCAGGGAGCGGAGATCCGCCTGCGGATGGTGTGGGACCGTGCGGTACTCGACGACGAGACCGCCAACCGGGCGTTCGCCGCGCTCACCCACGCGCTGCGCCCCTCGGAGCACACCGTGCACTGACCCCGCGGCCGCCCGGTCTCCCCGCCGCCCGGACGGTCCGCGCACACGTGTCCCTCCCCAGCACCCGCCTCCGACCGCAGGCACTCCCGCCGACGCGACACCGGCCCGCGGCCGCCGTACACCGGCCCCCACACCGCCCTCCCGGCACCCCAGCGCGCCCCCACCCTGCCGCGCGCGCCGTGCCCCCGGGCTTTCCCCCCCCAGCATCCCCGCACGTCCGGGCGGCACCGCGCGACCCGCGAGGCCGCCCGTACGACGGCCGGACACGACCGTGACCGGCACCGGAAACCGACCCGACAACCTCAGGGATCGCCCATGCTTCCCCTCTCCTCCTCGCAGGAGATCGTCTGGCTGCACGAGCAGATGCAGCCCGGCAGCCGCGCCTACAACTTCACCGCCTCACTGGACCTGTGGGGCACTCTCGACGCCGAGGCCCTGCGCCGCGGACTCGCCGCCACCCTGGCACGCCATGCCGGCCTGCGCCTCGAACTCGTCGCCTCCGCCGGCTCCGTACCGGAGCAGCGGGTCGCGGAGCACTGCTCGCCACGGCTGCACACCGTCGACCTCAGCAGCGCGGAGGACCCCGAGGCGGCGTTCGCCCGCCTCCTGCGCACCGAGGCCGAGACACCGCTCGACACCTTCCAGGCACCGCTGATCCGCTGGACGCTCGTACGCCTGGCCGAGCGCCACCACCGGCTGGTCCACGTCGAGCACCACCTGATCCACGACGGCCACTCCTTCGCGATCCTGCTCGACGACGTCTTCCGCGTCTACCGCGCCCACGTCCTCGGCGAGACCCCGGAACTCCCGGCCGCCTCCTCGTACGCGGACCACGTCCAGGCACGGGCCGAGACCGCGTACGCCCCCGCATCGCTCGACTTCTGGCGGACCGAGCTGCGCGACCAGCAGCACGACCTGCCGCTGCCCGGCCTGACGCGTCCCGGCGCCCGCCGCAGGCACCACGGCGGTCAGCTGCGCCAGAGCATCGGCGCCGACCTCGCCGAACGCCTGCGCGGACACGCCCGTACCCGCGGCCTCACCCCCTTCTCCACCCTCCTCGGGCTGTTCGCGGAACTGCTGCGCCGGCACAGCGGCCGCTCCCGCATGGTCATCGGCACCGCCGTCGGCAACCGCCCGCTCGGCTACGAGGACGCCGTGGGCATGTTCGTCAACACCATCCCGCTGCCGCTCACCCTGGACGCCGCCGTCCCCGCGCAGGACACCATGGACGAGGTCACCGACACCCTCATCCGGGCGCTGCCGCACCAGGACGTACCGGTGCAGGAGCTGACCCGGGCACTGGGCATGCACACCTCCGGCGCCGACAACCCGCTCTTCTCCGTCATGTTCAGCGCCCACGACGCGCCCCTGCCCGAGATCGACGTACCCGGCCTCGACATCACCCTCTTCGAGGGCTTCAACACCGGCACCACCCGCTTCGACCTCGACGTGGTCCTGCTCCCGGACGACCGGCGCGGCGTCACCCCGCGCCACGGTGCGCCCGGCATGACCCTCGTCTGGGACTACGACGCGGACCTCCTCGGCGAGGACGTCGCCCGGCTGCTCTCCCGCCGCTTCCTGGACCTGCTCCGCGCCTACCTCGACAGCCCCGAGACCCCGCTGGCCCATCTCGCTCCGGCCGCCGTGGAGCCGGCCGCCGAACCCGTACCCGTCCCGGACGGCCGCGATCCGCTGGATCCCGTGGCCGCGCACCACCCCTCGCAGCCGGCCCTGCTGTGCGGCGCCCGCCGTCTGACCTACGGCGAACTCGACGCCCGCGTCGGCTCGCTCGCCGAGCGCCTGAAGGCCGCCGGTGTCACCCCCGGCCGGCCGGTGGCCGTGGTCCTGCCCCGCGGGACGGACTCCGTCGTCGCCCTGCTCGCCTGCCTGCGCACCGGCGCCGTCTACTGCCCGCTGTCCCCGTCCGACCCGCCGGCCCGCCTCGGCCTGCTGCTGGAGCGGCTCGCACCGGCGCTCGTCCTCACCGGTGACGGCGGCCCGGCCCTGCCGGACGCACTGCCGACCACCCGGATCGACGCCCCGGTACTGCCCCCGGCGCGCGACGGCGCCGTGCTTCCCGGCACCGCGTACGTCATCCACACCTCCGGCTCCACCGGCACCCCCAAGCCGGTCGCCGTCGGGCCCGCAGCCCTGGTGCACCACATGACGGCGGCCGCCGACCGGTTCGGCCTCGTCACCTCCGACCGGGTCCTGATGTTCGCCCAGCCGTCCTTCGACGTGGCGCTGGAAGAGGTACTGCCCACCCTGTACGCCGGCGCGTGCCTGGTCCTGCCCGAGCACGAGGTGCCCACCGGCGCCGAGCTCACCGAACTGCTGGCCTCCGCCCGGGTCACCGTCGCCAACCTTCCCACCAGCTACTTCCTCGCCACCCGCGAGGACCTGCGCCCCGCACTGCGTGACGAGAGCTGGACGCCCCGGCTCCTGGTCCTCGGCGGCGAGCGTCTTCCCACGGAGGCACTGCGCGGCGTCCTCGCCGAGACCGATGCCACCGTCCTCAACGCCTATGGCGTCACCGAGGCGGCCGTCACCTCGACCGTCCACGAGGTCTCCCGCGACGCCCTCGTCGAGGGCGCCGAGATCCCGCTGGGCACCGAACTCCCGGGCGAGCGGATCCACGTACTCGACGCCCACCACCGCCCGCTGCCGACCGGCGCGGTCGGTGAACTCGCCGTCGCCGGACCCGGTCTCGCCGAGGGCTACGCGGGCAATGAGGAGGTGACCGCCGCCCGGTTCGTCACCGTCGACGCCCTCGACGGGCAGCGCGTCTACCTCACCGGCGACCTCGGCTACCGCGGTCTGGACGGCCTGCTCTACTTCCTCGGGCGGCGCGACAACCAGATCAAGCTGCGCGGTCACCGCATCGAACTGGAGGAGATCGAGGCCGCGGCGTCCACGGTGCTGGGCGGCCGGTCCTGCGCCGTCGTACTGGACCGGGAAGGCCCCGGCGGCCCGCGGCTCGTCGGCTTCCTCGAAGACGGGCCCGACGGGGCGGACTTCGACGAGAAGGCCCTCCACGCCGAGCTGGGCCGCCGCCTGCCGGGCCCCCTCGTGCCCGCCCGATGGGCATCGCTCGACACCATGCCGACCCTCGCCGGCGGCAAGCCCGACCGTACGGTCCTCTCCCGCCGGGCGGCGGAACTCGACGCGGACGACACCTGCCACGCGGACGACACCTGCCACGCGGGCGACACCGCCGAGGCCGGGGCCGGAACCGGCCCGGAGCCCTCGCCCGCGGTCACCGCAGCCTCCGACGACCCGATGACGGCGCTGCTCACGGAGGGCTGGAGGAAGGTACTCGGCCACAGCCGGATCGACGCCCGTTCCCACTTCTTCCACAGCGGGGGCCACTCCCTGCTGGCCGCCGAGCTGGCCGCGTGGCTGGAGCCCCGGCTGGGAACGCGCCCGCCGCTGCGGGTGCTCTTCCGCAACCCCGTCCTCGCCGACCAGGCCGAAGCCCTCGCCGCCACCGCCCTTTCCACGGAGTCGTGATGACCCAGTCCCTGACCGCCCCTGCCGCACTCCTCGACGCCGGCGCTCCGCTCAGCGTCGCCCACGGGCCCTCCGCCGAACCGACCGCAGTGCTCGCCCGCTTCGAGGACTGGGCGCGGCGCGCCCCGCAGGCCCCGGCCGTTGTCGACAGCACCCGCATCTGGACGTACCAGGACCTCGACGGGGCGGCCCAACAGGTCGCCGCGGCCCTGGGCGACCGCGTCCGCCCGGGCGACCTGGTCGGCGTCTGCCTCGACCGTTCCACCGCCCTGGTGGCGACCGCCGTGGCGCTCGCCCGGATCGGCGCCGTCTACCTCCCGCTCGGCCCCCGCCCCGGCGAACGCCGCACCCAGGCCGTCACCGAGGACCTCGACGTCGCCTGCCTCATCGGCGACCCCGGACTCCTGCCCGAGGCGCACCGCGGCGGGGAGCACCTCGCGCTGCCGCTGCCCACCGACGGGGTCAACGCCCCCGCCGCCGTCGTGGCCGCCTTCACCGACTCGGTACGCGGCACCCGGCGCGCGCCCGAGGGCGCCCTGTACGCCGTCCTCACCTCCGGTTCCACCGGCCGCCCCAAGGCGGTCGCCGTCGGCGAGGCCTCCCTCTCCGTCGCGCTCGACTGGTACCGGGCCGAGACCGGCCTCGCACCGGGCGACCGCCAGTCCCTGCTGATCGGCGTCGCGTTCGATCCGCATCTGCTGGAACTGTGGGCCGCACTGACCTCCGGAGCCGCCCTCGTCCCGGCGCCGGACGACACCCGCTGGGACTCACACGTACTCACCGGCTGGTGGCGGGACTCCGCCCTCACCCACGCCGTCGCGGCCACCCCGACCGTCGAACCGCTCCTGGACCGGCCCTGGCCGCGGGACCTGAAGCTCCGCCACCTCGTCGTCGGCGGCGACCGCATGCGCCGTCGCCCCGGCCCCGACGTCACCGCCACCGTCCACAACGCCTACGGTCCCGCCGAGGCCACCGTGGTCACCACCACCCACACCATGCGCAGCACCGACCCGGACGCCGGCGTGCAGGCCCCGCCGCCCATCGGCACCGCGCTGCCGGGCGTCACCCTCGTCGTCACCGACGACGACGGCCACCCCGTCCCCCATGGCCAGGACGGTGAACTCCGCGTCGGCGGCCACTGCCTGGCACTCGGCTACCTCGACCCCGAACTCACGGCACGCCGGTTCACCGCACGCCCGCAGGAGCCGGAGCTGGCGTCGACCGACCGCCTCTACCGGACCGGGGACCGGGTGCGGATGAAGGCCGACGGCAGCCTGGACTTCCTCGGCCGCCTCGACGACCAGGTGAAGATCAGCGGGGTGCGGATCGAACTCGCCGAGGTGGAAGCCGCCTTCGAGCAGGACCCGCGGGTACGCACCGCCGTCGTCACCGTGCAGCGCGACAGCTCCGGCCACGGCCGTCTCGTCGCACACCTGCGGCTCGCCGAGGGCGCCGAACCGGCCACCGGGGACCTCCTCGACGCGGTCCGTGCCTGGCTCCCCGAGCAGGCCGTCCCCGGCGGCGTACGGATCGTCGACGGCTTTCCGCTCGACGCCAACGGCAAGGTGGACCGGCCCGCCCTGGCAGCCCGGGTCCCGGCCCCCGCAACCGCCACCGCGGGCGAGCACGCCGACGCCGACACGGACGCCGCCGCCACCGCCACCGAGCGGCTCGTGCTGTCGACCGTACGCGACCTCCTGGGTCGCCCCGGCACCGGCCTCGGCGACAACTTCACCGACGCCGGCGGCACCTCCATCATCGCCGCACGGCTGCTGGAAGCCGTCGAACGCGAGACCGGAGTGCGCCTGCGCGCCCCCGAACTGCTGCGCAGCACCGACCTGCGCGCCTTCGCCGCCCTCCTCGACCAGCGCCGGACCCCGCAGCCGGCCGGAGCCTGACATGACCATCACCATCCCGAAGCCCGCCGATCCGCAGTCCGCCGATCCGCAGTCCGCCGACGCCGGGAACGGCACCGCCCTGCCCGCACTCGTCGCGCGGCATGCCGCACTCACCCCCGACGCCCTCGCCGTCGTGGACGGCGACACCACCCTCACCTACGGCCGCCTGCTCCAGGCCGGCCACGCCCTCGCGGCGCGCCTGCGCGAGCACGACGTGACCCGAGGCGACCGGGTGGCGCTGCTGACGGCACGGTCGTCCCGAACGGTCGTGGCCCAGCTCGGCCTGTGGCTGGCCGGAGCCGTGTGCGTACCGCTCGATCCCTCCCAGCCCCGGCCGCGCACCGACGCGATGATCGCCGACGCGGACGTGACGCTCACCGTCGGCGACGCGAAACTGCTGGAAGCGGCCGCACTCCGCGGACCCGTCCTCGCTCTGCCCGAGGAGCCGCTCACGAGCGGCCGGCCGGTCGACGAGTCCGACCCGGACAGCCCCGCGTTCATCATGTTCACCTCCGGCTCGACAGGCCGCCCCAAGGGCGTCCTGGTGCCGCACCGTGCCATCGCCGAGCTGGTCACGGCGCCCGACTACGTCACCCTCACCGGCCGTGACCGCGTCCTGTTCCACTCGCCCATGACCTTCGACGCCTCGACCTTCGAGGTCTGGGCCGCGCTCGCCAACGGCGCCGCCGTCGTCGTCTGCACCGAACAGCGGCCCACCCTGGAGGACCTCGCCCGGCACGTCGAGCGGCACGGCGTGACGGTGGCGTTCTTCACCACGGCCCTCTTCCACCAGCTCGCCGCGCGCCGCTCCCGCGTCTTCGCCCAGCTCCGCTCGGTCGTCGTGGGCGGCGAGGCGATGGCCGCCGCACAGGCCCGCGAGGTGCTCACCGCCTTCCCCTGGCTCGAACTCGTCAACGGCTACGGGCCGACCGAGACGACCACCTTCGCCACCGCCCACCGGGTCACCGAACGGGACTGCGCAGGACCGATACCGATCGGCAGGCCCATCTGCGGGGCCACGGCGCACGTCCTGGACGCCGACGGCCACCCGGTGGCCGACGGAGACCGCGGCGAGCTGTGGATCGGCGGCAGCAGGCTCGCCCACGGGTACACGGGCCTGCCCGCACTGACCGCCGAGCGGTTCGTCGAACATCCCGCCGCCGCCGGCCGACGGCTCTACCGCACGGGCGACATCGTCTCCCTCCGCCCCGACGGCATCCTCCGGTTCCACGGCCGCAACGACGACCAGGTGAAGGTCCGCGGCTTCCGCATAGAACCCGCCGAGGTCGAGCACGCCCTGCGCCAGCAGCCGGACGTGGACGACGCCGCCGTCACCGTCGACGGCGCCGGCACCCCCGAAGCGCGCCTCGTCGCGTTCGTCGTCGCCGCGCCCGGCCCCGTACCTCCCGGCACTGCGCTGCGCGAACGCCTCACCGCGGTCCTGCCCGCCCACCTCGTACCCGACGCGGTCACCGTGCTGGAGCGGCTTCCCCTCACCCCGGCCGGCAAGGTCGACCGGCGCGCGCTCATCGCACACGCACAAGCCGCCGAAAGCCGGCCCACCGACGAGCCGGCGGCGCGGATGACACCGCTGGAACAGGCCGTCGCCGAGGTGTGGAGCCGGGCCCTGGGCACCGAAGTGACACACGCCGATGCAGAGTTCCTCCTCATCGGAGGCCACTCCCTCCTCGCCCTCGTCGTCACCGAGGACCTGCGCGAGGAACTCGGAGTGGAGATCTCCCTCGCCGACTTCTTCGCCGCGCCGACCGTCGCCGCACAGGCCGCGCTGGTCGAAAGCACCCTCCTGGCCGCCCACGCGGACCTCCACCCCGACACCCCGGAGGACAGCGATGTCCACTGACGCCGACTCCGCGACCCGCGACCGCCGACAGCAACTCCAGCGGGAACTGCTACGCCGGGCCCGCGCCGGTACCGCCCGGGGCACGACCACGGCCGAACCCGCCACCGGCGCGGGCACCGGCCGGGAAGGCCGCACACCGCAGCCCGAGTGCGCCGCGCAGTCCGAGAGCGCGCCGCCGCGGTCCGGATGCGCCCCCCTCTCCCGCGCGCAGCGCCGCATGTGGTTGATGGAGCGGCTCGGCGGCACGGGCGACTCGTACCACGTACCGTTCGCCACCCGGGTGCGCGGCCCCTTCGAGGTGGCCGCGTTCGCCACCGCCCTCACCTCCCTGGTGGCCCGGCACGCGATCCTTCGCACCCGCTACACCGAGCACGGGGGCGAGCCCTGCCAGGAGGTGCTTCCGACCCCGCGGACGGTCCCCGTACACGTCGTCGACACCGACGAGACGCAGGCCCCGGAGCTGCTGCGGCGCGAGACGGCCCGGCCGTTCGACCTCGCGGCCGGCGACGCCGTACGGGCGCTGGTCCTGCGCCACGGACCGCAGGACCACACCGTGCTGCTGACGTTCCACCACATCGCGGTGGACGGGACCTCGTTGGAGACCGTGGCCGCCGAACTCGCCGACCTCTACACGGCGGCCACCGGCGGAACGCCCCCACGCACCCTCGCCGCAGCGCCGCAGTACACCGACCACGCCCGCCGCGAGCACGACAGCCTGCCCGGCTTCGAGGAGGAACTGGAGCGCTGGAGCGAGCTGCTGGCCGACGCCGCCCCACCGCGCCTGCCCCAGCCGGCGGCGCCCGCGCCGCCCACCGCCGTACGTACTGCGGCCGTACGCACCGTGCCCCTCGCATCCACCGTGCCCGACGCCCTGCGGACGCTGGGCGCACAGCGGCAGGCCACGCTCTTCGCGGTGTCGCTGACCGCGGCCTTCGCCGCACTGCACCGCCTCACCGGCGACGACGACCTCGTCATCGGCGTGGCGGGTACCCACCGCAGCGGAACCGCCATGCGCGGCCTGGTCGGCCTCTGCGTCAACACCCTGCCCGTACGGGTGGACCTCTCCGGCGCCCCGTCCTTCACCCAGCTGCTGCGCCGCGTGAGCGACGCGCTCCTCGAAGCCCAGCAGCACCGCCACATCCCCTTCGACCTGGTCCTCGAACGCCTCGGCGCCGGGGCACGAGGCGCCGACGGCACCGCGCTGGTCCGTGTCACCTCCGACGTCCTCGGCGAACCGACGGTGCTGCGGCTGCCGGGTACCTCGGCCGAGTACGTCGACCTCCCCTCCGACGGTGCGAAGTTCAACCTCTCCTACGGCTTGGACCTGGGCGATCCCGCACGGCCCCGGGCCCTCGTCCAGTACGACGCGCACGCCCTGGACGACACCGCGGCGGAGGCGGCCCTACGGGACTACGCGGCCCTGCTCGACGCCGTGGCGGCCGACCCGGAACTCACCCTGGACTCACGGCCCTTCCCCCACTACAGCTCCCCGGAAGAGGCATTCCCGGCCCGTGACCGCCACCCGGCCGCGCAGGCCCTGTGCGCCCACCCGATGGTCGCCGACGCCACGGTGGTCGAGTCCGAGCAGGGGCCGGCCGTGGCCTACGCCGTCCTCCACGACAGCGTCGGCCCGTCCGGCCACGAACTCCTCGGTCTGCTCCGGCGAACGCTCGCCCCCGAGGCCCTGCCCGCCGCGGTCACCCTGCTCGACACGCTGCCGCGCACGGCCGCCGGGGCGGCGGACCACGCCCGGCTGCCCGGGCGGCCGTCCACGCCGAACGCACCGTCCGGCCCCCGCGCCCAGGCGGTCACGGAGGCCTTCGCCGCCGTGCTCGGCCTCCGCCCGTCGCCGGACGAGGACTTCTTCGCGCTCGGCGGCCACTCCCTGAAGGCCGTACAGCTCGCCGAGCGGCTGCGTACGGACCTCGGACTGCCGCTCACGGGCCTCGACGTACTCCAGGCCCGCACGCCGCGGGCACTGACCGCGCTCCTCGACGAACGGGCGGCACGGCAGAGCGCCGCGAAAGCCGCGAGCCGGCCGGCTCCCCGCTCCCGGGAGATCCGCCCGGGCACGGTGCTGGTCACCGGCGCGACAGGCGGTGTCGGCGCGTTCGTGGTGCGTGAACTCGCCGCCCAGGGACGTCCCGTGCTGGCGCTGGCCCGACCCGAGTCCGCCCACCTGATCGCCACCGACGGCGTCGACGTGTTCGAGGGCGACCTCACCGACCTGGCCGGGCTGCGGGAAGCCGTCGCGCAGGCGGACGCGGTCGTCCACGCCGCCTGCACCTTCACCCGGCACGACGTGGACCTGGCGGCGATGGAGACGATGGTCGACGCGTGGCGGCGCGGACCGTTCGTCTTCGTCAGCAGCGTCGACGCCTACGGGCATCCCGTGGCGGCCCGCGTCGCCGAGGAGTCGGCGTCCCACCAGCCCGTCAGCCCGTACGGACAGGCCAAGCTCGACTGCGAGGCCATGCTGCTGCGCGCGGCAGGGACCGAAGGACGCGGCGGCGCCAGCGCCGTACGGTCACCGATCGTCTGGGGCGCCCACGACCGGCTGCGCGAACAGCTGCGCTGGGGCGCGCTCGGCACCCTCTACCAGGCCGCCGAACAGGGCCGGCCTATCGAACTGCCCCGCCCGGGCACCGGCGGACACGCCTGGTTCGGAGCCGCCTGGGTGCACGCGGCCGCCCTGGCCCGCGCGGTGGCCGACTGTCTGGACCGGCCCGTGCACGGCGTCGCCAACGCGTGCAGCGGCCACGTCTCCTGGCACGACCTCGCCCACGACCTCACGGACCTGCTCGGCACCCGGGCGGACCTCCGCGAAACCGACGCGGTACCGCAGGACCTGGACCACCGCTGGCACTACGACAGCACACGCCTGGCCCGGCCCCTGCGCCCCCGGCCGGGCGAGGACCGGCGCACCGTCCTGGCAGAGATGGTCACTGCCACGACACCGGCCACCGCCTGACCCGCCGCCTGCGCCCGGAGCACCGGCACTGCACTCCGGGCGCAGCCGCGGTCCCCCTCCTGCCCAGAGGATGTTCCGGACCGGGGACGGCCGGCAGGAAGGCCGACGGCGTAGGTTGGAGGGATGACGACCACCTCACCGCACGAGGCGTTCCTGCAGGCGTTCCACGCCGAGTACCCGGCAGTGACCGCGGAGGCGTTCGGCCGCGGCCGTGCTCCGGACGGCCGGTCCAGCTATGAGGTCCTGTGCGACCGGGTGGCTGGAAGTCCGCGCGTACTCGACCTCGGCTGCGGCGACGGCGTTCTGCTCGATGTGCTGGCGAGCAGCCCCGGTAGACAGCTGGCGGGAGTGGACCTGTCCGCGCACTCCCTGGCGCTGGCACGACGCCGACCGGCCCTTTCCGAAGCCGCGTTGGCACAGGGGCGTGCCCAGGAGCTTCCGTTCGCCGACGGCAGCTTCGACGCCTGCGTCTCCCACATGGCGCTGATGCTGATGAGCGAGATCGAGCACGTCGCAGCCGAGGTCGCCCGCGTACTGTCTCCCGGCGGGGTGCTGGCATGCGCGGTGGGGGGCGGGGCCGTAGGCGGTGAGGCCTATGAAAGGTTCCTCACGCTGTTGCGGCGCACGATCGAAGAGGCGCCGGCCTCACAGCGGATCCCGGCGATGGGGGACAGGAGGACACGGAGCCGTGAGGGGCTCGACGAAGTCCTCGGCCCCGCAGGCTTCGCAGCGGTCGACTGGGAGAGCGTTCCCATCGATCTGAGCGGACCCGTGGAGCAGGTATGGGCCGCTGTTTCCGGCCTTTATGATCTCGGCCCGCTCGATCGCCCGACTGTGGAGCGGCTGCGCAACGCGTTCTTCGCCGAGGTCGCGGACATGACGACGCCCGACGGGAACGTCCCCTGCGCCTTCAGGGTCCACCTCGCAACGACACGCCTGTGCCAGCCGGCTGCGCCCACGGAACCCGCCCGTTCCATCGCCGTCAAGGACCGAGCGGAGTCCGCTGACGCGGCGTGGCTCCGGGCGTAAACCAGTGGACGGCCCCCGGCGCGCCCGGCAGAGTGGTCGCCCGTGACGAGCAGTGAGCTGTGGACCGCCGCGACCGCCGACCGCTATGACGCCGAGGAGCGCGAGATGTCCTCGGCCGCCGTTCTCGGCCCGACCCTCGACTTCCTCGCCGAACTCGCAGGCGACGGCCGGGCGCTGGAGTTCGCCGTCGGAACCGGACGAGTCGGCGTCCCGCTCCGGGAACGCGGCGTGCCCGTCGTGGGAATCGAACTGTCCGAGCCCATGGCAGCGGTCCTGCGGCGCAAGATCGACGAGGACGTGCTGCCTGTCACGATCGGCGACATGGCCACGACCGTCGTCCCTGGCATGTTCACCCTGGTTTACCTCGTCTACAACACGATCACGAACCTTCTCACGCAGGACGAGCAGGTCGAGTGCTTCCGCAACGCCGCCCGTCACCTGGCACCCGGCGGCCGGTTCGTCATCGAGCTCGGCGTGCCGCCCCTTCGCCGCCTGCCGCCCGGGCAGGTCGCCGTGCCCTTCGACATCTCCGAGAGGCATCTCGGCTTCGACACCTTCGACCTGGTCGGGCAGGTCCTCGTCTCGCACCACCTCACCCGCGACGGCGACGACGGCCCCTACCGCCGCGACCAGTCCCGGCACCGGTACGCGTGGCCGGCGGAACTCGACCTGATGGCACGGATCGCGGGGCTCGAACTGGAACGGCGCGTCGCGGACTGGGACGGAGCGCAGTTCACCCAGGACTCCGAGAAGCACGTCTCCGTGTGGCGCAAGCCGGCCTGAGGCACTCTCCGCGGTCCGGTGACCGACTCGGTGGCAACCGTCCCGGCACGCGGACGGGGCCGACGGCACAGCCGTCGGCCCCCTCTCTCGGCGGTGTGGATCAGCAGGTGCCGGCGGGGCGTTCCCGGACCACCAGGTCGGTCGAGCCGGTGGTCGCGTCCAGCCAGGCCACCTGACGGCCCGCACCGGCCGCCGGGTAGTTCTGCTCACCGCGGTTGCAGGAGACCCGCTCGCGGCGCGAGCCGTCGGTCGTCAGCTGCCACAGCTTGGGCAGAGAGTCGTTGCGGTAGCGCGTGTCGGGCGTCCGGGCGACCAGGGTCAGCGCGTCCTGCGAGACCGTCAGGTCGGAGGCCATGAAAGCGCCCGGCTTGTGCTCGCTGCTGACGAGGAAGGCGCCGCGGCCGTCCAGGCCGGAGCTGACGACCGACGTCAGGCCGCCGTCACTCTCGTCGCTGTCCGCCAGCCAGAACACGTTCTTGCCGTTGATACCGGTCTGGCCCAGGCTCACCGGCTCGTCGAGCTGCTCGGTCATGACCGCCTTGCCGGTGGCCAGGTCGACGACCTCCACGCCCAGCCGGTAGGAACCGTCCTGCGGGTACAGCTTCGCGTAGGCGATCTTGTTGTCGCTGATGGAGGGCAGAGCGGTCAGGGTGGTCCACTTCTTCCCGTCGGTGAAGACGGGCGCCTTGTCGGAGGGCCGCATGTAGCCGACGTGCCGGCCGCCGAGGATGTCGTACTCCTCGAACACGACCGTGTTCTTCTGCACCCGCAGGCCCGCGACGCCGGTCGTCGAGGTGTAGAGCGTCTTGACCGGGCCGCCGGCCACGGGGCGGGAGAGCACGTCGACCGACTTCGGACCGTACGCCGTCCACACCACGGTCTTGCCGTCCGTCGCCGGGGCGGTGTGGTAGCGGCCGTCGTTGGGGCTGACCACCTTCGGCGCGCCCTTGCCGTCCAGCCGGCCGGCGTAGACCGAATAGGGCTCGGAGCCGTCGTCGTTGGACTTCGAGGCCGTCCACCAGCCGCCGCCCGCACCGACCCCGGAGTCGGTGGTGTTCAGCGTCCCGAAGAGGGTGTCGCTGTCGACGCCGAGGGCCTGCTCCCAGCCCGGGACGATGCCGTGGGCGTTGAAGGACCGCTTGACGGTGTTCTGCTGGGCGGAGGACGCGCCCAGCGCCTTGGCCGCTGCGAGCACCGCGCCCCGGGCCTCGGTGAACCCGTCGATCGGCGTCATGTACTCGGTGACGGCCTTGTACACGATCTTGTCGGCGAGTTCCCCGCCCAGGTCCTCGCGCATGTCCCACAGCGCCCCGGAGAAGATCGTGGAGTTCAGGTGCACGCCGCCGTTGTCGGTGGCGAACGACACGCCCAGGAAGCTCTTCGAGGTGGTGGCCCCGTCGTTGAGGTCGCGCAGCGCGCAGTCGGCGGCGGCCTTCGTGCGGCACAGGTCCTCGCCGATCAGGCCGGCGGCCGGATCGCTCATCGGCGTGCCGCTCGCGGTGACGTCGATGGCGTTGCCGAAGTAGTCGGCCAGGGCCTCGTTCAGGGCGCCGGACTGGCCGGCGTAGACCAGGTTCGCCGTGTGCTCGATGACCCCGTGGGTCATCTCGTGGCCGACGACGTCCGTGTCGGCCGACATCGGCTTGTACTCCGCGTCGCCGTTGCCGTAGACCATCTTGGTGCCGTCCCAGAACGCGTTGGCGTAGGGAAGGCCGTAATAGGTCACGCCGACGAGGGAGTTGACGGCTCCGCCGGCCCCGTCGAGGCTGTCGCGCCCGAAGTTCTTCTTGTAGAAGTCGTAGACCTGGCCCGCGTTCCAGTGGGCGTCCACGGCTCCCGAATCCGTCGCCGCCCCGCCGAAGGTGGTGTTCGGGGAGGAGAACATCGTGATGCCGGAGGGCCACCGGCCCGATGTCTCCGACACCGACTTGCCCCGGGCGTCCCACGTGGACAGCAGGTTCTTGGACGTGGCGCGCATCCGGCCCGCGTCCGCCAGGAGGTAGTTCCCGGCCGCCGGATCGTAGGCGATGTCCAGCGAGGCCGCGGCGCCGCCCAGCCGGGTGCCGGCCCCGGTCTCCGGCACCAGGTTCGCGGGAGCGGCCGGCGGCCCGTCCGCCGTCGCGCCTTCCGCGGCCCCACCGGCCGTCCGCGCGGCGGCCGCAGGAGCCGCCAGCGTCTTCAGCGCGCTGTACTGGAGCGCCGGGTAGCCCGACCGGGCGTCCACGTACACCTCGTCCACGACCGGCGCGCCGGTGCCGGGCGCGGTGCCGCGTACGGTGACGCGGTAGGCGAGTACGCCGGCCCCCTTGGGCAGGACGACGAGCCCCTTGGCCTCGCCGGTCATGCCGGTGGCTGCCGGATCACCCGCCTCCGACCGGGGCGCCCGGCTCTTGTCGAGGGTGGCTCCCAGTCGGCGGGCCGTGGCGGCCACCGCGCGGCGGACCGCGACGTCCTCGGCGACCTGGGGGGTGACGTCGGTGCTCAGGGTTGTGAAGTAGTGCCCCGAGGTGCCGGTGACGACGCGTTTGCCGTCCTGCTTCTGCATGCGCACCACGTACTGGCCGCCCAGGACGTCGACTCCGCGGTGCCTCTGCTGCAGCCGGACCGTCTCGTCCTTGGACCCGGTGGCCGTCGCCGACAGGGGGACGAGGTCGCTGCCCGCCCGCGGGATCTTGTAGCGGCTCTTGTTCGCCGCGAGGTGTCCGCGTGCCGCGTCGGCCGGAGCGGCCTTGGCGTCCACGGACTCCCGTATGCCCTCGACGAGCACCGGGGTCGCGGTGTCCTGGCCGGGGATGACGTTCGAGGGGCCGGGGTCGGCGGCCCACGCCGGCGACGCCTGCAAGGTCATCGCGACGGCCAGTAGAACCGCGATTCCTCCGGCGGATCGGAGCTCTTTCCGCCATATCCGTCGGGCGGTCGGGGTCGGAGCCGACGAACCTGCGCTGAACTTGGGCAAGGGGTCTCCTCAACCATGAGTGCCTGATGCGTTGCTGTCAGTCGCCGCCATGCAAGCGCCGTGGGCGGCTCGCGACCAGAGCCCCGGCCCCCTCAGAAGTGGACATGCACGGTTGTGGGGGCCCTGTGAAGGCGGTCAAAATCCCCGGCATGATCGAAACCGACTCGCACGACCGGACTCCGGCCCGCACACAGGACGACAGCAGGGCGGTGATCCACCCGGGCTCCGCCCCGGCCTCCGATCCGCCGTCCGCCATGACGGCCTCCGACCCGGCCGCCGTACTGCGCGTACTCATCCAGCGCCGGCAGGCCCTCCTGCACCGGGAATCGGCGGAGTTGAAGTCCCTGCGCACCTACGCCGACAGACTGGCCCACGAGCTGCCGCCGCCTGCCTTACCCGTCGGACCCCCGCCCGGCATCGAGATCGTCACCGGCGCCGAAGCCGTCGGAGCCCGCCTCGACAGCATGCTCGACTCCGCCGAGACGGAGGTGCTCGTACTCGACCGCGGCGCGCTGACGGCGCCTCGGTGCGGTGACGTCGGGGATGCCGAGGAGACGGCGGAGACGGGGGAGGAGACGGGGGAGGCAGGGGCAGCCGGGGAGGCGAGGGAGGTGGGGGAGGCGGGCGCGGGCCGTATCCGCCGTCTCCTGGCCCGTGGTGTGACCGTACGGACCGTCACCGACCGGCGCGGCACCGACTTCCCCGAACGGGCCGGGGCGCTGGTCGCCCTCACCCGACTCGGCCTCCACGCCCGGATCGGACAGCGCCTGCCCACGGGCCTGGTCCTCGTGGACCGGCGCATCTGCCTGCTGCCCCCACAACCCTCCGACGCCGAGGGAGCCGACGGAGCGGCCCTGGTCTTCGGCGACTCCCTGGTGCACCGCGCCGCTCTACCGCTGTTCGAATCCCTGTGGGCACGCGCCACCCCCGTCGGCAGCCCTGGCAGCCCCCTCACCGCGGACCAGCGGGTACTCCTCGGGCTGCTCGCCTCCGGCCTGAAGGACGAGACCATCGCCCGCCGGCTCGGCGTACACGTACACACCGCCCGCCGCCGGATCACCCGCATGCTGGAGGAACTGGATGCCGACACCCGCTTCCAGGCCGGCGTCCAGGCCGCCATCCGCGGCTGGCTGCAACCGCTCCCCGCCCCGAACGGCGCCCCCGAGCCCCTGGGCACCCCCAGCCCGACCCCCGACGGGACGGCCCCCCTGCGCCGCTGAAGCGCTGTGCCCACTCACGACAATGGCCGCAGGCGCCCCCCAGAGGCGGTGCGCGCCGATGCGCATGCCTGCCCGAGCGCGCGGCGTTCCACGAACACCGCCGGGCCACCTTGCCCATGCGCCTACGCTCTGACCAGCAGAAACTGTCTGGACTCCGGGCATGCGACCGGCATATGTTCTCCGGGGCCCCCGCCCGTCGGGCTGAGGCCGGTCCGCATGCCATCCGTTCCCGTGGGGGGTCCACCGTCGTGTCCTTCAGCCCGCCCGGCTCACCGCCGCCTCCGCAGCCGTTCCCGCAGCCCGGCCCGGCCCCGTACCAGGCCCCTCAGCAGCACCACCCCTACCCGGGCGGGCCTGTCCACGCGGCTCCGCCGGTGCCCCAGGGCGAGTTGCGCTCCCCGAACGGCCTTGCGACGGCCCTGACCTGGCTGCTCGGCGCCACCTCCGCCGTGTACCTGTTCTCCGCCGGCGCCGGTGCGTACGAGCAGTCGTGGATGGGAGGGTTCACGGGGGAGACCCACTTCGACGACCTCGAACTCGGTCTGTCACCCGCGCTCACCGTCATCGCCGGACTGCTTCAGATGCTCACGATGCTGCCCACCGTCGTCGTCTTCATCGTCTGGTTCCACCGTGTCCGCGGCAACGGCGGCATCTTCCGCCCCGATGCCTTCACCCTGGGCCGCGGCTGGGCCATCGGCGCCTGGTTCATCCCCGTGGCGCACCTGTTCCTGCCCTACCGGATCGCCCGGCAGACCTGGCGGGCCAGCACCCAGCGCGGCCCCGACGGCTCCGACCGCACGGCGCCCGCCGCGCTGCTGACGTCCTGGTGGGTCGTCTGGGTCCTCGCGGCGATCGTGGGCCGCGTCTTCAGCCGGCTCTACATGGAGGCCGAGACCGTGGACGAGCTGCTCGGGGTGGGGAAGCTCGGAATCGTCGCGGACCTGGCCACCATGATCGCGGGCGTGCTCGCCGTCCTCTTCGTCCGCAGGCTGACGGCGATGCAGAACACGATGGCGACGGAAGGCCCGTACGCGCGGGCCTGACGGGGCCTGCGAC
This sequence comes from Streptomyces sp. NPDC060232, assembly GCF_042726555.1. Lineage (NCBI taxonomy): Bacteria > Bacillati > Actinomycetota > Actinomycetes > Kitasatosporales > Streptomycetaceae > Streptomyces > Streptomyces sp. NPDC060232. The sequence goes on from NZ_JBHXAG010000001.1 coordinate 738,595, forward strand.
CCATCACTGCCGGCACTGCCGGCACTGCCGGGTCGGCCCGCGGCGGCGCCGACCGCGAACTCGCCCCATGCGCCCCCGCCGCCGCCCCGGGCGGCGGCGAAGCGAGCACCGATCGGTCCGGGAGGCCGGGGAGGCCGGGAGGCCGGCAACCGGGAGCGCCGGGACATCACCCCGGCCGCGGCGCGGGCGGTGGGGCCGTTGCCGGGGCACCGCCGGAGGGCGTCGGCCGGCAGACCCCGCACGTCCCCTGCGATCCCTTGCGCAGGCGTAACCTCGTCGACCCTCAGGCGTCGCGCCTGATGGTCTCCCGGATCCAGCCGGCGTAGGCGGGAACACTGCTGTAGAGGCCCGGCCCCTTGGAGCACGCGACGCCGGGGGCGCCGGGCCCCGAGGTGACTCCGAGCAGTTCCCACCGCCCGTGCATGCCCCTCTGCAGCTGCGGACCTCCGGAGTCGCCGAAGCAGGCCATGGCGTCAGGGACGCGGCCGATGGTGCACAGCCGGGTCCGGTCGGCGTAGCCGGGGGCGCACTCGGCGTCGGAACCCCTGCGGACCGCCAGCTCCTGCAGACGGTCCGCGAACCTCAACTCCGTGTCGGAGGTGGTGCCGAACCCCAGGATCCGGGTCGGGGTCCCCGGCTGACCGGCCCGCTGCGCGAGGCGGATCGGCTGCTGGGCGACGGGGCGGTCGAGGCGGACCAGGGCGATGTCGTCCTTGTTGGCGCCTGTGCCGGCGCCGTTGACGTAGCCGGGGTGGACGACGATCCGGTCGATGGCCCGGACGGTCCCGCCGGACTTCCGGTGGTCGCTGCCGACACGGACGACACCGTCGAGCACGAGCTGGTCACCCCACACGCAGTGGGCAGCCGTCAGCACCCACTGCGGATCGATCAGCGATGCCCCGCAGTTGCCGTCGTGCACCCCGGCCGCCGGGGCCGACTCCGGGATCATCGCCATGAAGGGGTACCGCTCGGTGGCATCACCGCCGTTGACGATCGCTCCGGCGCTGCCGCCCGTCAGCGTGCCGCACACCGCGGCGGCGAGAACAGTGACGACGGCGGCACGACCCGCGCGGGCCCGTACCGATTGCACAGGGGACACAGAACACTCCATTCCATGGGGGATTTCGGATGTGTCCAGCCTGCTGAGTCAAGATCGATCCGCCCATCGGGGCACCGGGACGATGAACAGACCAGGCAGCGGCACCGCGGTGGTGGGGAGAACCCCACCACGTGCCCCCGTGGTCGAGGCCCTGGCCCCGAGCGCGGGGGAGCGGGGACCGCTGCACGGGCTGTGGAGCGTAGTGGCCACGCTCTGGCATGACTCCCGCGGAGCGGGGCACGAGCGGTGACAGAAAACCTCAAGGAGGAGCCATGTCAGCGCTGTTGACCCGTATCAGGCAGTTCGCGCGCAGTCCGCAGGGGCAGCGGGCCGTTGCCGCCGCCCGTCGAGCCGCCGGCGACCCCCGCAACCGGGCGCGAACCGGTCGCCTACTGGAGCGGCTGCGCCGGCGGCGGTGAACCGGGGATGCCCGCGTACGGCTGCCCGGCCGAGGTGACCAGGCCCCGGCCGGGCTCCGGGCTGCAGCGGTCTCACCGACCGCCGTGAGGGTCGACCGGTGCATGCCGGTCGGGCCACGGCCGGGTGCGGAACCGCGCCGCGCGCAGCCGGTTGGCCTCGCGTCCGAGGCGCACCGGAGGCTCTTCGGAGGCGTCGACGTCTCCCCTCTGGACGCGCAGTTCGTCCGGGACGACGGCAGCGTCGACACCGTCGGCATGCAGGTGGCGCTCAGTGGTCACCGGCTTGCCGGGCAGGGCGACACCGTCGTCGGCGGTGACGCCTGGTCCGGCTACGACACGGTCGCGCTTCAGCGGCGCACCAGGTCGAGGCGGCGGTTCATCTCCGCGAGGAAGCGTACGACGGTGGCGAGTTCGTCGGCGCTGAACTGACGACGTGCGGTGTCGGTGGCCTCGGCGAGGGGGCGGAAGTAGTCACGGGCCGCGGTCCGGCCGGCCCGGGCGTAGTGGAGGTGGACCACCCGGCGGTCGTCCTCGGCGCGGACCCGGTGGATATGGCCGGCTTTTTCGAGCCGGTCCAGGCAGGCGGTGACGGCGCCGGAGGTGAGGTTCATCCGCTTTCGCAGCCGGCCAGGGGTCATCGGGCCCGGTTCGGTGTCGTCCTGGTCGGCGTCGAGGATGGCGATCAGAGCCTGTACGTCGGTCAGGTGCAGGCCCTGCGCCTGGGCGAACTCCTGGGTGATGCGGTTGAACTCCCCGTTCATGTGACGCAGCAGGACGGCGAAGGACTGCAACCCGATCGGGTCCTGGGGCGGAAGGGTCTGGGAGGGTTCGTCGGCGCTGCGCATACCCTCAGCATAAGATCTCTCAATGATTGAGATACTTTATCGCTGACATAGTCGGTGTGTTCTGAGGACGGACATGGTGAGAGCATCGCGCTGGGTACGCTGGACGATTCCCCTCGTGCTGGTGGTCGTGTGGCTGGCGATCGGAGGGACGCTCGGCCCGTACGCGGGCAAGCTGGGCGAGGTCGCGACCAACGACCAGGCGGCGTTCCTGCCGCGCAGCGCCGAATCCACCCAGGTGCTGCAGGCCCGTAAGGCCTTCGAGCGGTCCGAGACGGTGCCTGCCATCGTGGTGTGGACCGCTGCCGGCGGCCGGGTGAGCGACTCCCAGCAGCAGACCGCCACCCAGGCCGTCGGGTCCCTCGCCGGCCGGCCGGGGATCGCCGGGACACCCTCCGCGGCCGTGGTCTCCGCCGACGGCGGCGCCCTGCAGGCCGTGGTCCCGCTCGCGCCGGACCTCGGCGAGGAGCTGCCCACCGTGCTGGAAGACATCCGCGCGGCGGCACGACAGGTGCCCGACACCAGCACCCAGATCGCAGGTCCGGCCGCGAGCCAGGCCGACCTGGCGGACGCGTTCGCGGGGATCGACGGTCTGCTGCTCGGGGTGGCCCTCGGAGCGGTCCTGCTGATCCTGCTGCTGGTCTACCGCAGCGTCCTGCTCCCCCTGGTGATCATCCTCAGCGCCGTGTTCGCCCTCGGCCTGGCCTGCGCGGTGGTGTACTGGCTGGCCGCGAGGGGCACCGTCCGGGTCGACGGCCAGGTCCAGGGCATCCTGTCGATCCTGGTCATCGGCGCGGCCACCGACTACGCGCTGCTCCTGGCCGCCCGCTTCAAGGAGGAACTCACCGCCCGCGAAGGAGACCGTACGCGGGCGGCGTGGACCGCGGTGCGGCGCTCGGCCGGCGCGATCACGGCCAGCGCCGCCACCGTCGCCCTGGGCCTGCTGGCCCTGCTCGCCAGCGACCTCACCAACAACCGTGCGCTGGGCCCGGTCGGAGCGATCGGCATCGTCTGCGCGGTGCTGGCCACCCTCACCTTCCTGCCCGCCGTCCTGGTCCTCACCGGCCGCGCCGCCTACTGGCCCGCCGCCCCAGGCCCCGCGAAAACCGAAGGCGGCGGCCACGGCGTGTGGCGCCGGGTGGCCGCCCTCGTCGACCGGGCTCCGCGCCGTGTGTGGGCATCCACCACGCTCGTCCTCCTGGCGCTGGCGGCGTTCGCACCCGGCCTGTCTGCCAAGGGTGTTCCGCTGGACGAGATCTTCGTCAACGACGCACCGTCCGTCAGCGCCCAGCAGACCCTGGGCCGGCACTTCCCGGGCGGCTCCGGCAACCCGACGGTGATCATCGCCACCGCCGACAAGGCCGCCCAGGTCATCGCGGCAGCCCAGGACACCGACGGCGTCGCCTCCGCCGCCCCGGTCACCACCACCGGGCGGCCCGGCCCCGGCACCCCACTGGTGGTGGACGGCCGGGTGAGGATCGACGCGACGCTGGAGGCAGCCGCGGACAGCGACGCCGCCAAGGAGACCGTCCAGCGGCTGCGCCAACGCCTGCACGCCGTCGACGGAGCCGACGCCCTGGTCGGCGGCTACACCGCCCAGCAGTACGACACGCAGGCGACCGCCGCCCGCGACCGCACCGTCATCGTGCCGGTCGTCCTCGCCATCATCATGCTCGTGCTCATCCTGCTCCTGCGCTCCCTGCTCGTCCCGGTGCTCCTGGTGGCCACCGTGGCCCTCAACTTCGCCGCCACCCTGGGCGTTTCCACCCTCGTCTTCGAGCACCTGCTCGGCTTCAGCGGCACCGACGCCTCCGTCCCCCTCTACGGATTCGTCTTCCTGGTCGCACTCGGCGTCGACTACAACATCTTCCTGATGTCCCGCGTGCGGGAGGAGGCCCTCGCCCACGGCACCCGCCAGGGAGTGCTGCGCGGACTGACCACCACCGGCGGGGTCATCACCTCCGCGGGCGTCGTCCTCGCCGCGACCTTCGCCGCCCTGATGGTCATCCCGCTGGCCTTCCTCGTCCAGATCGCCTTCATCGTCGCCTTCGGTGTCCTGCTGGACACCCTCGTCGTACGCTCCCTGCTCGTCCCCGCCCTCGTCATCGACATCGGCCCGCGCGCCTGGTGGCCCAGCGCCCTGGCCCGTCCCACCGCGGCCAAGGGCACGCCCGAGCCGGCGCGCACCTCCTCAGGCTGAGCGACGGCGCCGCACGCACGGACCACCCCCGGGGGCGGGCCTCTTGGCTCGCCCCCGGGTCGCGTGCGGCTGGGTTCACCGTGAGGCAGGCCCACGTGACGCTACGACCGCCGGTCGAGCAGGTGAACCGGGCGGCCTGGTCACACCTCGCCGCCCCTGACCTCCCATGCCTCCCTCACCAGCCCTGTGCACGCGACGTACGCGCCCCGGAAGTCCACGTACACGGCGTCGTCCGCGTGCCTCTGCTCGGGCCCCGTCGGCACGACGGTCCCGGAGCGCCGGAACCGGGCCGGGCAGCGCGATGCCCACTGGGCCGACCGGCTGACCCACAGCCTCACGGACACCGACGGGCCGCCCCCAGGCGGCCGCGTCGGGGACGTATGGCACCGCCGGGCCGGGGAAGATGCCAGGGCATACCTTCCGCCATCGGACATGGAGGGCCGTTGTGGCCGCACGTGCACGCAATCCCCTGCAACAGCGGCTGGCCGACCCACCGGCCGCCGCCGGCCCCGTCCGCTCGCGCGTCGCGCTCCGCGTCAACGGCCGGACCCACGTCCTCGACCTGGACCACCGCGTCACCCTCCTCGATGCCCTGCGGGAGCTGCTGGACCTGACCGGCTCCAAGAAGGGCTGCGACCACGGGCAGTGCGGGGCGTGCACCGTCCTCGTCGACGGCCGGCGCGCCAACAGCTGCCTGCTGCTGGCCGTGACCCTGGACGAATCCGAGATCATCACCGTGGAGGGGCTCGCCGCCCCCGACGGCACGCTGTCCCCCCTCCAGCAGGCCTTCCTCGACCACGACGCCTTCCAGTGCGGCTACTGCACTCCCGGCCAGCTCTGCTCCGCCGTCGCGGTACTGCGGGAAGCCGCCGCCGGACACCCCTCCCACGTGACCGACGAGGCCACCGCGGCCGACACCGCCCGCCCGGCCGTCCTGAGCGCCGAGGAAATCCGGGAGCGGCTCAGCGGCAACCTCTGCCGCTGCGGCGCCTACAACGGGATCGCCGACGCCGTGGCGGCCTGCGCTGCCGTCGAGGCCCCTGACCGGACCCCGTCCCCGCCTCCGCCCCACACTCCGGACGTGATCGCGTGAAGCCCTTCGCCTACGTACGGGCCACCAGCCTCCAGGAAGCGACAGCCGCCTACGCCGGCCACCCCGGCGCCCGCTACCTCGGCGGCGGCACCAACCTGGTCGACCTGATGAAGCACGGCGTGGAGACCCCCGACACCCTGATCGACCTCACCCGGCTGCCCCTCCACGACATCGAGGAGCTGCCCACGGGAGCACTCCGGGTCGGAGCCGGTGTGTCCAACACCGATCTGGCCGTGCACCCCCTGGTCCGGACCCGCTACCCCGCCCTGTCGCAGGCCCTCCTCGCCGGCGCGTCCGGACAGCTGCGCAACGTCGCCACCACCGGCGGGAATCTGCTCCAGCGCACTCGCTGCCCGTACTTCCAGGACGTGTCCAAGCCCTGCAACAAGCGGGAACCCGGTACCGGCTGCGCGGCCCGCGACGGAGTCCACCGCGACCACGCCGTCCTCGGCCACTCCCCGTACTGCATCGCCACCCACCCCTCGGACATGGCAGTGGCCCTCACCGCCCTGGACGCCGAGATCGAGCTCTACGACGGCGAGCACGGCACCCGCCAGGTGGCGGCGGCCGACTTCCACCGGCTTCCCGGCGAGCACCCCGAACAGGACACCGTCCTGCGCCCGGGCGAGATCGTCACCGCCGTGCTCCTGCCCCCGCCCGCGCCCGGAGCCGTCTCCCTCTACCGCAAGGCCCGCGACCGCGCCTCGTACGCCTTCGCCCTCGCCTCGGTGGCCGCCGTGCTCGAACTCGACGACGGCCGCGTACGCCACGTCGCCCTCGCCTTCGGCGGCCTCGCCCACCGGCCCTGGCGCGCCACCACCGCCGAGGAACTGCTCACCGGCATCGCCCCCACCGACGAGGCCGTACGGGAAGCCGTCGACGCGGAGCTGGCCGCGGCCCGGCCCCTGCCCGGCAACGCCTACAAGGTCGACCTCGCCCACAACCTCGCGCGCGACGCCCTCACGACGCTGATCCGCTCCGCCTCCGGCGCTCCTCCCGCCCGCCCCCAGCCCTGACCGCCCCGAACAGAATGGGGACCCGCGATGCCCACCACGCCCGACAGCCCCTCCGCCCTCGGCAGCCCGGCCCGGCGCAGCGAGGGACGCGAGAAGGTCACCGGAGCTGCCCGGTACGCCGTCGAGCACACACCCCCCGGCTGCGCCTACGCCTGGCCCGTGCCCGCCACGATCGCCCGCGGCCGGGTCACCTCCGTCGACACCGCGGCCGCCACCGCCGTGCCCGGTGTGGTCGGCGTGCTGACGCCCCACGACGCACCCCGCCTCGGCGCGGCCGACGACCCCACCCTGCGCCTCCTCCAGGACCTGAGCGTGCCCCACCGCGGCTGGTACGTGGCCCTGGCCGTAGCCGACACCCTGGAGGGGGCGCGGGCCGCAGCCGCCGCGGTACACGTCAGCTACGAGACCGAGCCCCACGACGTCACCCTCAGCGTCGACCACCAGCGCGCCTACACCCCCGAAGTGGCCAACGGCGGCCACCCCGCACACCGTGAGCAAGGAGACCCGGACGCGGCGCTCGCCGCCGCCCCCGTACAGATCGACTGCGGGTACGCGGTGGCGCCCCTGCACAACCACCCCATGGAACCGCACTCCGCCCTCGCCGACTGGGACGAGGAACGCCACCACCTCACCGTGCACGACTCCAGCCAGGGCGCCGGCCCCGTCCGCACCGCGCTGGCCGCACTCCTCAAGCTGACCGAGGAGGAGGTCACCGTCGTCTCCGAGCACGTCGGCGGCGGATTCGGCTCCAAGGGCACCCCGCGCCCGCACGTGGTCCTGGCGGCGATGGCCTCGCGCCACTACGGCAGGCCCGTCAAACTGGCCCTCCCGCGCGCCCACCTGCCCGCCACCGTCGGCCACCGGGCGCCAACCCTGCACCGCATCCGGCTCGGCGCCCGGACCGACGGCACCCTGACCGCCCTCACCCACGAGGTCACCACCCACACCTCCCGCGTCCGCGAGTTCGTCGAACAGGCGGCGGTGCCGGCCCGCGTCATGTACGCCGTGCCCGACATCCGCACCACGCACCGGGTCGTCGCCCTCGACGTACCCACCCCGTCCTGGATGCGCGCCCCCGGCGAGGCACCGGGCATGTACGCCCTGGAATCGGCGATGGACGAACTCGCCGACACCCTCGGCATCGACCCGATCGAGCTGCGCGTACGCAACGAACCCCGCACCGAACCGGACAGCGGCCTCCCCTTCAGCAGCCGTCACCTCGTCGAGTGCCTGCGCGAGGGCGCCGAAAGGTTCGGCTGGGCAGACTGCCGCGAACCGCGCCGCCAGGGCCCGTATCTCATCGGAAGCGGCGTGGCCGCCGCCACCTACCCCGTCCTCATCGCGCCCTCCACCGCCCGGGCGCACGCCCGCCCCGACGGCAGCTACCTCGTCGAGATCAACGCCACCGACATCGGCACGGGAGCCCGTACCGTCCTGGCCCAGGTGGCAGCCGATGCCCTGCGGGTTCCGCTCGACTCCGTGGCCGTCGCCATCGGACACACCGGCCTGCCCGCGGCCTCGCTCGCCGGAGGCTCCTCGGGCACCGGCTCCTGGGGGTGGGCCGTCCACGACGCCTGCACCGCCCTCACCGCACGACTGGAGCGCCACCACGGGCCGCTGCCGACCGGGGGACTGTCCGCCTCCGCCGACACCACGCAGTCCGCCAAGCAGAAGTCCCCCTACTCCCGGCACGCCTTCGGCGCGCACTTCGCCGAGGTACGGGTCGACACGGTCACCGGGGAGGTCCGCGTACGGCGCATGCTGGGCGTCTTCGCCGCCGGCCGCATCCTCAACGCGCTCACCGCGCGGTCGCAGTTCAAGGGCGCCATGGTCATGGGACTCGGCATGGCGCTGACCGAACACAGCACGATGGACGCGGAGTTCGGCGACTTCACCGAGAGCGACCTGGCCGCCTACCACGTCCCGGCGCACGCCGACGTACCCGGCATCGAGGTCCACTGGATCGACGAACACGACAAGCACCTCAACCCCATGGGCAGCAAGGGGATCGGCGAGATCGGCATCGTCGGCACGGCGGCCGCGATCGGGAACGCGTTCTGCCACGCCACAGGACACCGTCTGCGTGAACTCCCCCTGACACCGGACCGCGTGCTGACCGCACTCGGACGCGCCGACTGAGACCAACGGCGGGGTGGCGGGGTGGCGGGGTGGCGGATGGCGGAGCGCATCCGCGCTGCCCCGGCCGTTCAGCCCCCGCCGGCAGCCGTGCGGGCCCGTACCTCCTCCGGGGTGAGGTAGTGGTCCGTGTACTCGAAGTCGCGCAGCGTCCCCGGCTTGTGCGTCTGGAAGCCGGTCCGGACGAAGTCGTCGCCGGCCACGGCGTTCAGGAGCCAGTTCGTCATCACCCGGGTCTTCGCGGCGCCGGTGCGCAGCGCCGCCCAGTGGTAGCCGCGGGCCACGGCCTGGGCGGGCATCCCGCGCAGGCCGATGCCGAGCGGCCGGGAGACGCCGTCGCGGCCGCCGAGGTCCACGACCAGCCCGAGGTCCTTGTGGACGTACGGGCGCAGGGGCGTGCCCCGCAGGGTGGCGACGACGTTGTCGGCGGCGACCCTGCCCTGGCGCTCGGCGTGCTGCGCGGTGGGCGGGCACACCGCGCCGTCCCCGCCGCCGGCGAGGTCGGGTACGGCGGCCGCGTCACCGAGTGCGAACGTGCCGTCCGCGGTCGGCACCCGCAGGTCCGGAGCGACGACGAGCCGGCCGCTCCTGGCCGTCTCTGCGCCCAGCGTGGCGACGAGGGGGCTCGCGGCGACGCCGGCGGTCCAGATGAGGGTCCGGCAGGGCAGCACGCGGCCGTCGGTGAGGGTGAGCTCCTCGGGGCCCGCCTTGGCGACGGATACACCGAGCGAGACCTGGATGCCGCGGCGGCGCAGCACGTCGAGGGCTGCCAGGCCCAGCCGGTCGCCGAGTTCGGGCATCAGCTTGGGGGCCACGTCCACGAGGTGCCAGGTGATCTCCCGCCGGTCCAGCCGGGGGTAGCGGCTGACGGCGTGTGTGGTGAGCCGCTCCAGGGAGGCGGCCGTCTCGGTGCCGGCGTAGCCGCCGCCCACGACGACGAAACCGAGTCGTGAGGCCCGTTCCGGTGATCCCGGCGCGGCGGCGTCGGCCAGGTCGAGCTGGGCGATCACGTGGTCGCGCAGGTAGGCCGCCTCGGCGAGCGTCTTCATACCGCGGCCGTGCTCCGCCAGGCCCGGGATGTCGAAGGTGCGGGTCACGCTCCCCGGCGCGAGCACCAGGTAGTCGTAGGGCTGGTCCACCAGTTCGCCGGTGATCTTCCGGACGACGCAGACCTTGGCCCGGGTGTCGACGCCCACGGCTCCGCCGGGCACGATCCGGGTCCGGTGGCGGCGGCTGACACCGCCACGGACTGCGGGGTGAGCACCCCGGAGGCCACCTGCGGGAGCAGGGGCAGGTAGAGCTGGTAGGAGAACGGAGTGACCAGCAGGATCTCCGCCTCCCCGGGTGACAGCGTCCGCTCCAGGCGGCGTACGCAGGCGACGCCGGCGAAGCCCGCGCCGACGACCACGATCCTCGGTCGCGCCATGGTGTCCGTCCCTTCTCGGGAGTACAGGTCCCCGGCGCACCTTCCCCGGCAGGCCGTTCCATGCACCCGGAAAGCGGGATGAACCCCCGCAGGACCCCGGCCGGCGCCGCCGAACGGCCCCGCAGCGGGAATGCCGGGCGGGCCTGCACAGCGGGTTGGGAACGTCCAGCGGGACGACGACCCCTCGGCGTGGCGCGCGGGCTCGCTCTGACGGGTTGGTCTACATCTGGGGACGAGCAGGAGTGGTCGCGTGCCCGGGACGGTGCCACCGGCGGCGGGAGTCGGGACGACGGAAGGTGGTGGCGATGGGCCGGGGTGACTCGACCAGGTCTGTAGGGGATCCGGAGGCTGCCCTGCTGGACGCCTTGTTCGGCCGGTCACCCGTGGGTCTGCACCTGTTGGATGCCGAGCTGCGCGTCGTGCGGGTCAACGCCGCCACGCCGCGCATGCGGGGCGTGCGGATGGAGGACGTCGTCGGACGCCCTTTCGAAGAGGTCTGTCTCCCGCTTCTCGTGGACGGGCCCGCCGTCGCGTCGCTCGTCCGCGGGGTGCTGGACAGCGGCCGCTCCGTGGTGGGGCACGTCGTACAGGTGCACCGTCAGGCCGAGGCCTCGCGGGGGCAGTTCCACGAGGTGTCCGTCTTTCGCCTTCAGGCACCATCCGGAGAGGTCCTGGGCGTCGCACTGATCGTGGTGGACGTCAGCGAGCGGGAGAGGGGGCGGGCACGCGCGGCGGTCCTGAACGCCGTACGTGAGCAGGTGGGACGGTCCCTCGACGTGATGGTCACCTGTCAGGAACTGGTGGACACCCTCGTACCGTCCTACGCCGATATCGCGGTCGTCGAAGTAGTGGATGCCGTGGTGCGGGGAGAGGAGCCGCACCCGTCCCCCCTCGCCCCGGACGTGCCCCTGCGCCGCGCCGCGTTCCGCAGCAACGTCGACACGGGAGGTGAGAAGCCGCAGGCTCACCCCTTGGGCGACGTACGCAGCCTTCCCTTCCCCACGCCCTACACCCAGGCGCTGTCGGACCTGCGGCCCCGGGTGGTGGCACTGGACGGCGACCTGCCATGGCTGGCCGCCGACCCGAACCGCAAGGAGGCGATCCGCGAGTCGGGGGCGCACACGCTCATCACGGCCCCGCTGGCCGTCAGGGGCGCCGTGCTGGGGTTGATCAGCCTGTACCGCACACGGCAGCCGGTTCCGTACGACGAGTCCGATGCCGACCTCGTGCTCCAGCTGGCCGACCACACCGCCCTGTGTGTCGACAACGCCCGGCGCTACAGCCGAGAACACACCATCGCCGCGACCGTCCAACGCCACCTGCTGCCCCGCCGCCCGCTCTCACGCACCGCGCTGGAGACGGAGCACCTTCTCGTACCGGCCGGAGGCGTCGGCCAGTGGTACGACACCATCGCTCTGTCGGGGGCCCGAACCGCGCTGGTCGTGGGCACTGTCGCCGGCAGCGGCCTCCACACCGCCACCCTCATGGGACAACTGCGTACCGTCATCCGCTCCCTGTCCACCTTCGACCTGCAGCCCGACGAACTCCTGGCCCGGTTGCAGGGCACCGTCGCCTTCCTGGCAGCCGAGCGCGCCGGCCTGCCGCCCACCGACCCGCTGCACGACCAGGTACTCGCAGCCGCGTGCGCCTATGCCGTCCACGATCCGCTGAACAGGACCCTCACCGTCGCGGGCGCCGGCTCCCCGGCCCTCACCCTGGTCCTGCCGGACGGCAGTGCCTGGTCACAGGAGCTCTCTTCGGGCTCGCCGTTGGGCATGCCGGATCGGACGCCCTTCGCCGCCTCCCGTTTCGAGGTCCCCGACGACAGCCTCGTGATCCTCTCCACCCATCCGGTCCCGGCCCTGGAAGTGGTCGGCCGATCCCCCAGTGCCGATCTCCTCACGGCGCATGCCGACCGCTCGCTCGCGGACCTGCGCGACGACGTCCTCTACGCCCTGCCTGCCGAGAGCCGGGCGGCTCCCGCCGCTGTCCTCTTCGCCCGTACGCGCGCCTTCCCCGCCGAAAGCGTCGCCACCTGGCAGCTCCACGCGGCACCCAAGGCCGCCGCGACCGCCCGACACCATGTACGCCGACAACTCACCGCTTGGAACGTGGACGAGGAGACGGCCTTCCACACCGAACTCATCGTCAGCGAGCTGGTGACCAACGCGGTCCGCTACGGAAAACCACCCCTTGAGCTGCGCCTCATCAACGACCGCACACTTGCCTGCGAACTCCGCGACGCCGGCGTCGCCGCTCCACACCTACGCCACGCCGGTCCCACCGACGAGGGCGGCCGCGGTCTGTTCATCGTCGGCGAGCTCGCCGACGACTGGGGCGTGCGCTACAGCGACAACGGCAAAACCATCTGGACCGAACAGACCCTCCGCACGACATGAAGGGGAGGCCTCGATGCGGCCGAGGGGTTGAGCCCCGTCGCGGAGCCCGGTGAGGGACCCCGTCGGTGTTTCCCGCGCCGCCCCATTGCCTCCGGCCTGAACCGCCCATCCACGCCGCCGAACCAGGCTCCGCGTCCGCTCCCGCCCGGCCGTGCGGGCCGAGGCGCTGCCCGTCCTTGCGCAGTCAGCCCGGGAACCGGGCCGTCGAGCGCAGGTGCCAGCGGCGTTCGGCGTAGGCGAGGTCGTCGCGCCACAGCCGGGCCGCCGCCGCGCGCATCACCGGGCGCAGCAGCGGGGCGGCACGCCGTACGAACGCGAAGCCCGGGCGGTCGGAGGCGGCTACGACGGCTTCGATCACCGCAGTGCGGGGACGGCCTCGATCATCCGGTCCGAGCGGGGTGGCGTGGGTCTCCACCGTCGAGCCCGCGCCTTCACCTTCGGTGATCCGCATGACGACGGTCCGTGGTCCGGGCGCGGTGAACGTCGCCCGCACCGGCACCACGAGCCGGCCGGCGACCTTGAAGGAGACCTCGACCTCAAGGTGGTCCAGGAGGTCGTCCGCGTCGGGTGACTCGACCACGGACAGGTCCACGAACGAGTAGGGGTGGAGCCAGGCCCCGTGCCAGGGGTCCAGCCGGTTGGCGATGACGTCCTCGGGTTCGCAGAGCCCGGTGGCTTCGTACACGGCCGTCAGCCCGCGGGCCGGGGCCGGGCGGTCCGGTACGACGGGGGCGTCCAGCGGCGCCTCCCCGCCGGTCTCGTCGAGACGCACCCAGAGGAGGACGCCGTCGTCGAAGGCGGGCAGTGGCTCCCAGCCCGCGAACGCGGATCCGTCCAGAGCGAGTCCGTGCCAGTGGCACACCAGTGTCCCGCACCGGACGGGGCTGTCCGCGAGGGGCGCTCCGAGGTGCGGACAGATACCGGGCCCCGCGTGGAGCCGCCCGTCGCCGCCGCGCCAGACGACCACCTCGCGGTCGGCCACCGTGCGGGCCAGGGGCCGGTCAGGGCACAGGCCGGCGGTCGCCCCCACCACGTACCAGTTCCCCGACGGCCGGGCCTGCGCCCGCTTCAGCGCCCCGGCGATGAGGCTCGGCCTCGCGTCGCGCCAGGTCGGCCTTTGCCGGTCCCACGCAACGGGCTCGCGGCGCAGCGAGAGGGGGAGCCGGGACCTGCGTGCCGACGGTTGCGGATTCACGCGACCTCCTTCGAGACCGGTCGGTTCGGGTCGGCCGGGGGAGCCGGGGGAGCGGCGGGAGCCGGGGGCACGGGCGTGCGCGCCTCGGCGGACCGCACGCGGTGGCGCAGCCGGGCCGCGGCCAGCCGGACCAGTCCCTCGGCCGCGACGGCGGCACGCTTGCGCCCGGGTACGACGGCGCGGCGGTGGAGCACGGCGTAGCCGTCCCGGGCGACGGCGTCGAGGATGCTCCCGTACAGGATGTAGGCGGTGCGGATACAGGGCCGGGAGACGGGGTCGAGCATGGCGACGCCGGGCCGTGCGTCCTCGTAGACGCTGCGGGTGAGTGCCTCGAACTCCCTCAACGCGGCCAGGACGCGCCGGTCCTGACGGCCGGCTTCCCGGCAGCGGCGCAGCAGCTCCCGGTCGGCTCCGTGCGCGGCGAGCAGGTCGGCCGGCAGGTAGACGCGCCCGCGGTCGAGGTCCTCGCCGACGTCGCGGAGGAAGTTGGTGAGCTGGAAGGCCACGCCGAGGGCCGCGGCGTGCGGCTCGGCCTCCTCGGGCGGTACCACCGTACCCAGCACCGGCAGCATCTGCAGGCCGATCACCGCGGCCGAGCCGTGCATGTAGGTGCGCAGGTCGGCGTAGGTGGGGTAGTCCGTCACCGTCAGGTCGGAGCGCATCGCCGTCATGAAGTCGTGGAAGTGGCGGTGGTCGATGGCGTATCGGCGGGCGGTGTCGGCGAGGGCCAATACCACGGGTTCGTCGCCGCTCGGCCGGCGAAGTCCGCTGCACAGACGCTGCTGGAGCGCTGCCAGGCGCGTCCCGCGCAGGCTGTCGTCGATTCCGGGGTCGGTCGAGTCGACGATGTCGTCGGCCCACCGGGCGAAGCCGTACAAGGCGTGTACGGCAGGCCGGTGCTCGGCGGGGAGCAGGCGGGTGGCCAGGAAGTAGGTCTTGCCGTGCGCCGCGTTGAGTTCCCGGCACCGGTGGTATGCGGCGCGGAGTACCGGGTCGGTGATGCCCGCGGCGTCGAGTTCGCGTGCGGTCAACGGGTCGCCCCCTTCGCGTGGGTGGAGGGACGCCGGGCCGGGCCGGTGATCCGGGCGGCCGCCAGCTTTCCCGAGACCAGAACGGTGGGCACGCCGACGCCGGGGGTGGTGCCGCAGCCGGCGAGGACTGCGTTCTGCGTGCCCCGGACCAGGTTGCGGGGCCGGAACGGCCCCGTCTGCAGGAAGGTGTGGGCCACCGAGAAGGGGGTTCCGGCGGCATGGCCCTGGTCCAGCCACTGCGCCGGGGTGACGAGGGACTCCTCGTCGATGGCCGCCTCGATGCCGTCGAGGCCGCGCCGTTCCAACTCGCGCAGGAGGTCGGCCCGGTAGCGCGGGCCGAGTTCGCCCCAGGCGGCGCCGTCCGGCCCGATCCGGGCGTTGGGGCAGGGAGCGAGGATGTAGTGCAGATGGCGGCCCGGTGGGGCGAGTGCGGGGTCGGTCGCCGTGGGCCGGGTGATGAGCAGTGACGGATCGCTCATCAGGCGGCCGTGCCGGGTGAGTTCGTCGAACGTGGTGCGCCAGGCGGCGCCGAACGAGATCGTGTGGTGGGACAGGAGCGGCCAGGTGCGGTGCGTGCCCGCGTGGAGTACGACGGCGGAAGGGGAGTGCCGCAGCCGCACCGGCCGGGCGGGACGGCGGCCGAGCAGCCGGTAGGCGACGGGCAGGTCGGGGGTCAGGACGACCGCGTCGCAGGGGATGCGGTCCTTCGCCGTGATCACGGCCGTGATCCGTTCGCCGGAGCGTTCCAGCCGGGTCACCGGCTCGCCGAACCTCAGCTCGGCGCCCGCGTCGGCGGCGGCGTCCGCCATGGCCTGCGGCAGGGCGTGCATGCCGCCGCGCGGGAAGTACACCCCGGCGACCGTGTCCATGTACGCGATGACGGCGTACGCGGCCAGTGCCCGGGCCGGTGGCACGCCGGCGTAGAGGGCCTGGAAGGTGAACACCCGCTGCAGCCGCTCGTCGTTCAGGAAGCCGCCGATGCGCCGGTCCAGCCGGCCGAAGCCGCCGAGCGCGGCCAGCCGGGCGAGGTCCCCGGTGAGCAGGTCGAGGGGGGAGTCGAAGTTCGCGTCGATGAAGCGGCGCATCTGGGCCCGGTAGACGCGCTCCAGCCAGGCTCGCAGCCGCAGGTAGCCCGCCGCCTCAGCCGTACCGGCGAACCGCTCGACCTCCGCGGCCATCGCCTCGGCGCCGGTGTGGACGTCCAGGGTGCTGCCGTCCGCGAACGACGCCCGGTACGCCGGGTGCAGCGGGACCAGGTCCACCCGCCGGTACAGGCTGTCGCCGACCGCCGCGAAGGCCTCGTCCGCGAGGTCGGGCATGGTCAGCACGGTGGGGCCGGTGTCGATCCGGTAGCCGTTCAGATCGAGGCGTCCCGCCCGCCCGCCGGGCAGATCGCCCCGCTCCACGACGGTCACCCGGCGCCCGGCGCCCAGCAGGTGGAGAGCCGCCGACAGGCCCGCGAGACCCGCCCCGACGACCACCACGTGGTCGGTGCGGCCGCGCACGGTGCGCGTCACCGCCGGGTCCCCGGCGCGGCGGAGCCCTCTGACGGCCCGGCAGGTGTGGGACGTACGGGATCGGGCGGGCCGCCGTCGGTGGCCCGGGAGGCCGTCGCCGAGGTCAGCAGCCTTCGCAGGCGTGCCTTGGCGGCGGTGTCGGGGAGGGCGCCGTCGAAGTGGCGCAGTCCCCGGGCCGACAGTCGGACGATCTTCGTCTCGACCGCCTGCCGGGCGCCGGTCCGTACCAGGACGTCGCGTACCTCGTCGAGGTCGGCGGGCTTCAGGTCCTCATTGCCGAGCGCTCGTTCGAGTACCGTCATCGCCGGCCGGTCGGCTGTGGCCTCGGCACGCGCCAGCGCCAACGCGGCCAGATAGGTCGGCTTTCCGTTGCGGATGTCGTCCCCGCAGCTCTTGCCGGTCCGGAGGGGGTCGCCGAAGACGTCGTCGAGGTCGTCGCGCAACTGGAAGGCCATGCCCACGCAGCGCCCTGCGGAGCACAGCGCCCGCGTGGTGCGGCCGTCCGCGCCCGCCAGGGCCGCGCCCAGCGCGAGGGGCCGCTGGACCGAGTACAGGGCGCTCTTGAGGTGGGCGGCGCGCAGTGCCTGCGGCTGGGAGCGTGACATGGTCAGCTGACCATGGAGGTCGAGGAACTGGCCCGCCACCATCTCGGTGCGCATGTCGCTCCAGACCCTGCGCACCGTGGTCGCCGTAGCCGGATCGAGTGGCGTCTCCGCCGCGGCGTCGTCCGCCCAGGCGAGGGCGAGGTCCCCGGCGAGGACCGCGGCTGCCTCCCCGAAGCGGGCGGAGCGGTCCGCCGGCGCGGCACCGGCGTAGTGGTTGCGCAGATCGGTGTGCAAGGTCGGCCGGCCGCGGCGCAGAGCCGATCCGTCCATCAGGTCGTCGTGGACCAGGGCGCAGGTCTGGAGCAGTTCGAGCGCAGCCCCGATGCGGAGGGTCGCGGCGACGGCCATCTCGTCGCCTCCGCCGCAGGCGCGCATCGACCACCACAGGAGCTGCGAGCGGGTGCGCTTGCCGCCCTCCCGGGTGAAGCGCGCGACGCGTCCGGCCAGTTCCTCGGCGAAGAGGGCGTCCAGCACCCCGGCCCGTGCGAGCCGGTCGGTGAGGACCTGCTCCAGGGCGCGTCCGACGGCCCCGGGTACGTCCGCGTCGACGGCGTCGCCGCTCGGAGTGCTGACGCCGATCGGGGCCTGCGTGCCGTACGCCGGGTCCGGCCGGACCGGCCAGGTCGGCTCGTCCGGCCGACTTGGCTCGTCCGGCCGGTTCGGCTCGTCCGGCCGGTTCGGCTCGTCCGGCCGGTTCGGCTCGTCCGGCCGGTTCGGCTCGTCCGGCCGGTTCGGCTCGTCCGGCCGGTTCGGCCGCGGTGAGGACTCCGCGGGAGCCGTCAGGCGGGGGACGGGCGGCGGCGCGGCCGCAGAGGGGTCCTTCGCCTGAATCGGGCGCATCCCGGTTCCTTTCGTCGTGGCTTCCATCGCTGTCTCGGGTCTTCGGTCCCTTCCCGTGATACGGATGCGGGTCGGCGTAGATGCCCGATTCGTGCACGAATGCCATCGTGCGGACGCGGCTGACCAGGTGACCCGCGGGTGCAGACCGCATCCGATCCGGGGCCGGGGCAGGAAGGGCTACGTGGTGTGTGCGTGCAATCGGATGGAGGGAGCAGCCGTGTTGAAGGCGGACGTGGCGGTGATCGGGGCGGGTGCCGCCGGGCTGTCGCTGGCACACCGGCTGAGCGGACACCCGGCAGACCTGCCAGGGATGCCCGGCGTGCGCGCAGTGCCCGGGGCCCTCACCCCATCCGTCATCCTCATCGATGCTCCACCCGGCCCACTGCGCCCGGGCCCGCGCACCTGGTGCTTCTGGGAGTCCGGACGCGGCCGCTTCGACGCGGCGGTGCGCTCGCAATGGCGCCACCTGCGGGTACGGCCGCCCACCGGTCCCGCCGTCGAGGCGGACATCACGCCGCTGCGGTACAAGATGATCCGCTCCGACGACTTCGAGTCCCTGGTGTCGCGGGACCTCGCCCACAGCCCCAACGTCCGGCGCCTGGAAGCGGCCGTGGACACCGTCGAGGAGATCCCCGCCGGGACCGGGGCCCGCGTGCTGATGACCCCGCCCGGCGGCCCGGCCGCCGAGCTGGAGGCGCGCTGGGTGTTCGACTCCCGTCCCTTGGGCAGTCTCCCGGCCGCCCGCACCACCCTGCTGCAGCACTTCCACGGCTGGTTCGTCCGCACGGCCCACCCCGCGTTCGACCCCGGGAGCGCCGAACTGATGGACTTCCGGACACCGCAGCCCGCCTCCGGACTCTCCTTCGGCTACGTCCTGCCCACCAGCCCCCACGAAGCCCTCCTGGAGTACACGGAGTTCTCCCCGCGCGTCCTGACGGCGAGCGGCTACGAGGCGGCGCTGCGGCACTACGCCGAAGACGTCCTCTCCCTCCCCCTCGGCGACGTGCAGATCGTCGCCGCCGAAACCGGCGTGATCCCCATGACGGACGCCCCCATGCCACGACGGGTCGGTACGTCGGTGTTCCGGATCGGCGCCGCCGGCGGAGCGACCCGCCCGTCCACCGGGTACACCTTCGCCGGACTCCAGCGCCAGACCCGGTCCGTCGCCGCCGCGCTGCGCCAAGGCCGCAGGCCCGTACCCCCGGCCGCGCACTCCGTGCGGGCCCGCGCCATGGACTCCGTACTCCTGCGCGCCCTGGACAGCGGCCGCGTCGACGGGCCCGAACTGTTCTGCCGCCTGTTCACCCGCGTACCAGCGGCCCGGCTGCTGCGCTTCCTCGACGGGCGCACGAATCTGCTGGAGGACCTTGCCGTCGGCCGGCACGCCCCTGTCGGCCCCATGCTGCGCACCGCCCTCGAACTGCCCGGACTGCCCCGCCGCGCCTTCACCTGACCCTCACCCGACCCCCTTCTCCTCCTGACCCCCTTCTCCTCCCGCCCCGACCGTCTTGGAGACCGCATGACACTGCTGCGCGACGAGGACCTCGCCGACGCGTTCGACCACGCCTCCCGCAGTTACGACGCCCTGGTGGCAGCGAACCCCGGCTACCACGCCCACCTGCGGCGCTCGGTGCGCCGTCTCGGCCTGCCCGGCCGTGGGGAGGGGCTGCGGGTACTGGACCTCGGCTGCGGCACCGGAGCCTCGACGGCCGCGATCCGCACCGTCCTCCCGGCCGCCGACATCACAGCCGTGGACGCCTCGGCGGGCATGCTGGCCCGGGCCGCCACCAAGCCCTGGGCGGACAGCGTCCGCTTCGTCCACACGCCGGCCGAGCACCTGGCCGAGGCCGGCGTGGACGGGCCGTTCGACGCGGTGTTCGCCGCCTACCTCTTCCGCAACGTCTCCGATCCCGACGCCGTCCTGCGCACCGTCCGCACCGTGCTGCGACCGCGCGGACGGCTCGCGGTCCACGAGTACAGCCTCAGCGGCCGCCGCGCCGACCGGGCGGTGTGGACGCTGGTGTGCAGCGGCATCGTCCAGCCCGCCGCGACCCTGCTGGGCGACGGGCCGCTGTACCGTCACCTGTGGCACAGCGTCGTCCGCTTCGACCAGGCCGACCGATTCGCCGGCCGCATCGGTGAGGCGGGCTTCGACCGGGTCCGCGCCCTGCCCCTGCCGGGCTGGCAGACGGGCATCACCCACACCTTCGTGGCCTCACGCGCGCAGGACCTCCGATGATCCGCCCCGCACACCCCGGGTCTGCCGCGCGCCGCGGCCGGGACCGGCGAGCCCGCATCCTGCCGGCGCACCAGGGCACCCGTCACGCCACCGCACGGCACACGGTCGCCGTGGTCGGCGGCGGGATCGCCGGCCTCGCCGCCGCGACGGCCCTCGCCGAGCGGGGAGTGGCGGTGACCCTGTACGAGCGCGAGCCCTACCTCGGGGGACGGGCGGGCGGGTGGCCGACCCGACTGCGCGACGGCACCACCGTGACGATGAGCCGCGGCTTCCACGCCTTCTTCCGGCAGTACTACAACCTGCGGGGCCTGCTGCGGCGAACCGACCCGGCCCTGGCACGCCTCGCGGGACTCCCCGACTACCCCCTGCTGCACGCCGACGGGCTGCGCGACAGCTTCCGGCGCGTACCGCGCACCCCGCCGTGGAGTGCACTCGGCTTCGCAGCGCTGAGCCCCTCCTTCCGGATGCGGGATCTGCCCGCCATGGACCCGGCCCGCGCTCTGCCGCTGCTCGACGTCCGCGTCCCCGACGTGTACCTCCGCCTCGACGACATCAGCGCCTACGACTTCCTGGAAGCCATCCGCTTCCCGGCACAGGCACGCCACCTGGCGTTCGAGGTGTTCTCACGGAGCTTCTTCGCCGACCCGCGACAGCTGTCGGCGGCCGAGATGGCCTTGATGTTCCACATCTACTTCCTCGGCTCCGCCGAGGGCCTGCTGTTCGACGTGCCGCGCTCGGCCTATCCGGCGGCGCTGTGGGCCCCCCTGGCCGGTTACCTGGGGCGACACGACGCCGAGGTACGGACGAGCAGTCCCGTCGAGCACGTCACACCGGCCGGCGGCGGGTTCGAGGTCGCGGGAGGCCGCGACGAGCACCGGTACGACGCCGTGGTCCTCGCCCTGGACGCCACCGGCCTGCGGTCCCTGGCCGCCCGCTCGGAACGGCTGGGCGACGCAGCCTGGCGGCAGCGAGTGGCCCGCCTGCGCCCCGCACCGCCCTTCCTGGTCACTCGGCTGTGGCTGGACCGGCCCGTCGCCCCCGACCGCCCCGGATTCCTGGGCACCAGCGGATTCGGCGGCCTCGACAACGTCAGCGTGCTGGACCGCTGGGAGGACGAGGCGGCCCGCTGGGCGGCGCGTACCGGGGGATCCGTCGTGGAACTCCACGCCTACGCGGTGGACCCGCGCGCCGCGCGCACCGCCGAACAACGGGACCTCGTCGAGCAGCTCCACCGCGTCTACCCGGAGACCCGCGCCGCCACGGTCGTCGACGCCCGGCACGAATGGCGGGAGGACTGCCCGCTGTTCCCCGTGGGCGGCTACGCCGACCGCCCCACCGTCCACACGCCGGATCCCGGCCTGATGGTGGCCGGCGACTGCGTCCGCACCGACCTGCCCGTCGCACTGATGGAACGGGCGGCCACGACCGGCTTCCTGGCCGCGAACGCCCTCCTGAAGCGCTGGGGCATCCGAGGCCAAGCGCTGTGGACCGTACCGGACCGGGGCCGAGGCGCCGTACTGAGGAAGGCGGCCGAGTGGGCAAGGCGCTGACCTGCCGGACCGCCCCACCTGTCGGCAGATGGCCCCGGTGCGGTGGAGCACACGGCCGTTCCCGTGTCGACCACAGTCGCCGGTGTCCGGGAAAACGATTCGTCCGTGGAGAACACCGCCCCTAGGCTTGGCCGGAGCGGGAGCGCGCGTGCTCCCGTCAGGTTGCGGTGCTGTGGCAGAGCGGTCCAATGCGATCGCCGTGGGGGAGGTCCCTCCCACGGCGACTGACGGGGACGGGGCGGACCTGCCCCCAGCTGTCTCGCGGGTTCAAATCCCGTCGGCACCGCGGCCGAAGGCCCCGAAGGGCGCGCGGACACACCGGTCGCGCCGGGGGCGGCGCGGGTACACTAGGGCCTGTATGCGCCGCGCTCGCCGCGCCGGAGCGAAGTCCTGACACCGGTCCCGGATCGCGCCACAGGGCCGTCACCCTCGCGGGTGGCGGCCTTGTGGACGGGCGCAGGCTCCTCCGGGTTCGCCGGTCCGGACGGTGTGCCGGCGCTGCCTCACACAGCGTTGATGGCACTCGGTCGGGCTTGACGTGCGGTGCGCCCGGCCAGGCTCCGGACACCGGCGCGAGCCGACGGCCCCGACGCAGCGCCAGAGGCCCTGCTGTCGATCGCAAACCGCACACAGGTGAGGCGTTGACCCCTATGGGGTGAATGGCGCCAGAACCCTGTGAGCCTTGGCCGGAACCTTCCATACGGTGGCCCCTCTTCGCTCATCACCACAACTGGGGGGCCGGTGCGCAACCACCGACTCGTAATGACCGCTGCCTTCGTGGCGGCCGGAATCGGCATCATCCCGGGCATCGCGCAGGCGGCGGCTGATCCCGTACCTGTCGCGGCCGGCGTGGCCGAGGCGATCGCCGAGGCATCCACGTCCGAGGGCTTCCACAGCCCCGCGGCTCGCACGATCCGTACCACCCTGCCCACTGCCACTGCCACTGCCACCGCCACCGAGGGCAAGGCCGAGGAGACCGCCAAGTCCGCCGCACCGCAGAAGGCTCAGGCCGCCCAGGCCGCACCGACCGCCCAGGCCTCGCCGACCGAGCAGGCCGCACTCGACGCGGGGGCCAACCCGGCCCTGGCCGTCGACGTCAGCGGCACCAGCTACACCGCCCACGGGATCGAGCTCACCGCCCTGATCACGAGCGCCGACTTCACGCTCGACATCGTCATCGACTGGGGCGACGGGAAGAGCGACACGGCCACCGCCCAGGGCAACCACGAACTGCACCACTCACACACGTACGAGAAGTCCGGCGAGTACCAGGTGCAGGTCAAGGTGACCGACGCCGTCAACGCCGTCCAGGCCACCAACGGCGGTGCCTTCCTCACCCCCGGCGCCGACTTCACCCCGCACACCCCGACCCGGCTCCTCGACACCCGCAACGGCACCGGAGCCGTGGCCGGCAAGGTCCCCGGGCAGGGCTCCACCCGCGTCAAGGTGGCCGGCAACGCCTCCGTCCCGGCGGGCGCCACCGCCGTGGCCCTCAACGTCACCGCCACGGAGACCGTCGACAGCGGCCACGTGACCGTGTGGCCCGGAGCCGGCTACGACCGCCCGGACACCTCGAACCTGAACTACACGGCCGGCCGGTCCGTCCCGAACATGGTGATCGTGCCTGTCGGTGAGGACGGGTACGTGGAGCTCTTCAACGGCGGCTGGCACCCGGTCGACCTGATCGCCGACGTCACCGGCTACTTCACCCGGGCCTCGGCGAGCGGCTACACCTCGATGACGCCCGCCCGCTTCGTCGACACCCGTGAGGGCCGCGGCACCGCCCACGGCAAGCTCGCCGCCCGCAGCACGTTCACCACCCCGATCGGCGGCCGGCAGGGCGTGCCCCAGAACGTCACGGCCGTGGCGTTGAACGTCACCGTGACCGAACCCGAGGGGCCCGGCCACATGACCGCCTTCTCCGGCACCGGGCCGGTCCCGACGGCGTCGAACGTGAACTTCGTACCCGGACAGACCGTGGCCAACGCGGTGATCGTGCCCGTGGCCGAGGACGGCACGATCAAGGTCTTCAACGGGGCCTGGTCCCCGACCCACGTGGTGGTCGACGTCGTCGGCTACTACAGCCCGGACAGCAAGGCCGCCTTTCTGCCCTTCGCCCCCTTCCGTACGCTCGACACCCGCGAGGAGGCGTACGGCTGGCCCGGCGGCAGGTTCCGGGCCCGGGAGTTCATCACGCAGGGCTTCACGCCCGAGGCGGCGGCGGGTGTCGAGGCCTACGTGCTGAACGCCACTGTCACCGAGACCCGCGGCACCGGATTCCTCTCGGTCGCCCCGAGCCCCTACGCGCTGCCGGCGGACGGCGAGCCCGCCACACCCGCCGGACCGCGCCCCGGCTCCTCCACCCTCAACTGGACGACCGGCGACACCGTCCCCAACCTGGTCCAGGCGAGCGACGGCGACCACGGCGTCATCACCTTCTGGAACCAGGGCCACGAGGACGCCGACCTGGTGCTCGACGTCTTCGGCGTCTACCAGACGAAGTGACCCCCGGGGGTGGCGCGACCGGCGCGGCACCGCGCCACCCCCTCCCGCCGGTCGGCCTGCGCCGCGGCCGGCAGCGCGGGCCGCGGGCGCCCCTGCGACGACCTTTGACGACAGACCTCAGCCGCGCTGTCCATAGCGCCAGAGGACATGAACCACACGGATCACCGCCAGGCCTCCGGCGACCCAAAGCCCTGCAACGCGGAGGAAGTTCTCCATCCCGGCAGGAAGGTCCCAGACGGCGGTCGGCCCCGCGATCGTCGCGAACACCAGGACGCCGAGGAAGCATGCGCTCAGCAGCGCATAACCGATCTCCACAGGGATCGCGTCCCGCTCGGCCTGGCTTCGCTGTCTCGTCGTCATGGCTGAAGAATCGCATCTGCCCGGCCGGTAGTCCACGTGGTCAGCCGGCCGTGGCCCGGGCATCGGCCAGGCTCCGACGACTGGGGCGGGGACGCCGGGGGCGCGGCGGTCGCTCACTGGAGGGTCGTCTGCGCAAGCGCCGCTGAAGCAGGGGGTGTACCTGGGTACACCCCCCTTCGGCATCCACGTGCAAGGACCGGCCAGATCCCCACCGGCAGAGTCGAAGGAGGGCGTGACGGGCACGCCTGAGCGAGCTACGGGGAGGCCGGGCAGCATGCCGGAACACAAGCAGGAGCAGCGGCGGACACCGCCTACGGGGTGGGCGGCGCAAGCGGGCGTGTTCCTCGCGGTCGCGTTCGTGGCCGCCGGGATGTGCGGAGCCGTCCAGCCCGCGACCGGTATACCGCCCGAGGTGGTGCAACTGACCCAGCTCGGGCCCGCCGCCGCCGTGGCCGCCGCGGCGCTCCTGTGGCCGGGCCGGATCAGGGACCGGCTCACAGGCACCCTGCCCGGCCGAACACGTACCCGTACCCACACCCGTACCGGAGCCCACCCCCGCCGGGCAGCGGCCCTCCTGCTCACTCCCGCCCTGATCGTCGCCCTGTGCGCGTGCGGCGGCCTGCTGGCCTCCGGCTCGCTCCCCGTTACCAGCCCCCGGGCCCTGGCCCACCCCCTCGCCCTGGTCGTGACCGCCCAGCTCATCGGGGCATGCGCCGAGGAGATCGGATGGCGCTGCTACCTCCAGCCGCTCCTGCGCACCCGCTTCGGCCCGATCACCGCCTCCGCCACGGTCGGGCTGCTCTGGGGCCTCTGGCACGTACCGGTCTTCACACAGGCACCGGCCCATGCGGCCGGGTTCCTGCTGGCCACCACCTCCATGTCCGTGATCCTCGGCCTGGCCCTGGACGGCGTACGGAGCAACCGGCTGCTGCTCGCGGGCGGCTTCCACACCCTGATCAACCTCGGCATGCTGTACGTGACGGACGAGACGGCGGCGAGGACGGCGCCGATGCTGTTCCTCGGAGCCGCCGCCCTGCTCGCGGCGCTTCCGTGGATCGCCACCGCCCGCCGCGGGGCGCACGCGGCGCCGGATACCATCACCGTCGCAACAGCGCCCGACGTGCGCTGACATGACAGGACGACAGGTGGGCATGGCGGGGTACGGGGGCAAGCGGCCCCGCATCGGACGAGCGCTGGCCGACATCGGCCGCTGCCAGCTGCTGTCCCTGGCCGCGCTCGCCGTGGCCGGGGCCGGCGGCCTCGTGATCGGGGCCCTGCTGCTCCTGCCCGTCGGCGTCGGTCTCCTCCTGCTCCCGCCCGCGGCGACGACCCTGCGCCACATGTCCGACCGCTACCGCGACTGGGCCGCCCGCTGGACCGGAACGGTCATCAGCCCGCCCCGACCGCTGCCACCCCCGCCCACCCCACCCGAGGGCGGCCCGGCCGGCCGCCGCCGACAGGCCCTCGCGCTCCTCGGCGACGCCGGATTCTGGCACGACCTGCGCTGGGCCTGGGCGGAACCCTGGACGGGCGCGCTGCTCGCCGCCGTGCCGCTGGCCCTCGTCGAGTACGGGCTCTTCGGCGCGGCCGTCCAGCCCTTCGTCTGGCGGCTACTGGGCGACGGGAACTGGTACGGCTTCGTCCTGGTCGACTCCACGCCGGCGATGCTCGCCGCGCTCGTGCTCGGCCTCGGGTTCGCGGCCGCGGGGCTGCGACTGGCCCCTGTGGCCCTGCGGCTGCACGCACGCTGGAGCGGCCGGCTGCTGGCCGCCCCGTACACCACCGAACTCGTCCGCCGTATCGAGCACCTGACCGGTTCCCGAGCCGACGTCCTCGACGTGCAGGCCGCCGAACTGCGGCGCATCGAACGGGACCTGCACGACGGGGCGCAGGCCCGGCTGGTCTCCCTGGGCATGACCCTCGACGAGGCCACCCGCCTGCTCGACCACGACCCGCTGGCCGCCCGCGCCCTGCTGCACGAGGTACGGGCCACCTCGCAGCGGGCCCTCCAGGACCTGCGCGAGCTGGTCCACGGCGTACTGCCGCCCGTACTCGCCGACCGCGGCCTCGGCGACGCGGTGCGCTCGCTGGCCCTCGACAGCCATCTCGACGTGCACGTGGAGGCGGCCCTGCCCGGCCGGCTCCCGGCCCCGGTCGAGTCCGCCGGCTACTTCGCCGTCGCGGAGCTGCTCGCCAACGCCGCCAAGCACTCCGGCGCCCCCGAGGTCCGCATCCGCCTGAGCCATGCGGACGGCCTCCTGCGCGTCACGGTCGCCGACCAGGGCCGCGGCGGCGCGGACCCGGAGGGGAGCGGACTGCGGGGGCTGCGTCGCCGCCTGGAACCCTTCGACGGAACCCTCGTCCTGCACAGCCCGCGGGGCGGCCCGACCACCGCGACCCTGGAGATACCGTGCGCGTCGTCCTTGCCGAAGACCTCTTCCTCCTCCGGGACGGGCTGACCCGCACCCTCCAGGACCACGGCTTCGAGGTCGTCGCCGCCGTCGACAACGGTCCCGCCCTCCTCAGAAGCCTCCTCGAAGACGCCCCCGACGTCGCCGTGGTGGACATCCGGCTGCCACCCACCTTCACCGACGAAGGCCTCCAGGCAGCCCTGGCCGCACGACGGATCCGGCCCGCGCTGCCGGTCCTCGTACTCTCCCAGTACGTCGACCAGCTCTACGCCCACGAACTGCTCGCCGGGGGCCAGGGTGCCATCGGCTACCTCCTCAAGGACCGGATCACCCACACCACCCAGTTCGTCGACGCGGTACGCACCGTTGCCACGGGCGGTACGGTCATGGACCCGCAGGTCATCGCACGGCTGCTGGCACGCAGCGACGCCCGCGGGACCACGGCTGAGCTGACACCGCGTGAGCTGGACGTACTGGGCCTCATGGCCGAAGGCCGCTCCAACGCGGCCGTGGCTCAGGCCCTGTTCATCAGCGAGAGCGCGGTCGCCAAGCACACCGCGGCCATCTTCACCAAGCTGCGGATCGAACCGTCCGTGGACGACAACCGCCGCGTGCTGGCGGTCCTGGCCTACCTCAAGCGGTAGCGAGCCCCTCACCGGGTGACGGTCGCGGTCAGGGCGGCGGCCGCGGGCACGCCCCACGGGGGCCGGCCCCGCCGTCCGGCGTAATACCTGCCGCGCCCCCGCCTGACTGCCGGGAAAAGGCCGGACCACCCCCTACGTTGTGAGCGGACCAGCGGTCGGCGACCATCGGAGCGCGCACCTGTGAAGGACACCGCCAAGACGAGCGACATGCGTCGGCGTCAATTCGTGACACTCTCCGGCGCCCTGGGCGCGGGAACACTGCTGACCGGCGCGGGCGGCAGCGCGTCCGCGGCGGCGGGGCCGGGCTCCGCCGCCGGGGATCCGCCGTGTTGCCCCTGTCCCACGGATCCGGCTCCGCCCGGATCCGGACAGAGCCCTTGCCCTCCGTCGCATCTCCAGCCCTTCTGCGGCAGCCCCACCGACAACGACCCGCTCTGGCAGGACGTGCAGTACTGCACACAGGGGATCGTCCCGCCGTCCGGGCAGAGGCCGGACTGCCTGAAGACGATGCCCAACTACGTCGTGCTGCACGGCAAACCCGAGAACCAGCACAACTACCTCCTCCTGCCGAGTTGCCGGATCACGGGCATCGAGTGCCCGTTCCTGGTGACGACCACCGTCGCGAACTACTGGCACGAGGCATGGGAGAACGCCCGCTCCGGAGGAGACGTCCCCGTCCAGTCCCCGTACATCGGTCTGGGGATCAACTCGCAGTCCGCCCGGCAGCTCAACCAGCTGCACATCCACATGGCCGCCGTCCGGACCAGCACGCAACGGCGGCTACAGGACCTTGAGGCATCGGGACGTGTCGCCCCCCAGCCGTCGCAATGGGGAGACACCCAGTATCAGGCGGCCGTGACGGGCTCGGACGGAACGGGCGACCGCACGTACCGGATCCTGCGGCTCGACACGCTCACGCAGAACCTCTTCGACCTCCTGAACCTGTACGTGGTGCGGAGGTTCGGGCTGGACATGGCCGGCCAGACCTTGATCGTCGTACCGAAGATGACGGCGACGGGATTCGCCAGGACCTTCTACGTCCTCAACAGCGACTCCTCCCTCACCGGCGGGACGAACACCTGCGACCACCTGCTCGTGTACAGCTGAAGCCTCCGGCCGCCCGCGCAGGATCACAGATGATCCTGCGCGGGCGGCCGGCTCCGACCCGGAGGCAGCGGTCCGGCCGGCGGGTCGCCGGCGACGTCCACACGGCTCCATGATCAGGCACCGAGCGAAATCCAGCGGTGGGGGAGTGGCCGGAACTGCTTGGATGCAGCCATGACCACTCTCCTTCCCGCTGCATACGAGATATCCGCCGACTCCGCACGGATCGACAACGCGCTGGTCCACCAATGGCTCTCGCAGGACGCGTACTGGGCCCGCGACCGGTCCCGGGAGAAGCAGGACCGGGCCATCGCCGGTTCCCTCAACTTCGGCGTCTACGAACGGTCTTCCGGCGCGCAGGTCGGCTATGCGCGCGTGGTGACCGACCACGCCGACTTCGCCTGGCTCTGCGACGTGTACATCTCCCCGCACGTGCGCGGCAAGGGGATCGGCACCGCGCTCGTCACCGCGGTGCGCGATCACCTCGCCCCGTACAGCCTCCGGCGTGTCCTGCTGGCCACCGCCGACGCGCACGCGGTGTACTCCAAGATCGGCTTCGCCCCGCTGGAGGCGCCCGAACGGTGGATGACACTCGGCAGTCAGTGAGCCACCCGCCCCCCGGGGGGGCGGCGGAACTGCCGGAGCGGAGCGGGAAGCCGTCGGCCCCGCGCTCCGCTCCGGGCTTCAGGGGGCGGCCCGGGCCGCCGGGGACACCGTCAGCGCCAGGTCTGCTGGGGGCTGCCGTTGCAGGTCCAGAGCTGGACCCTTCCGCCGTTGTGGTTCTTGTTCGTGTCGTGGTCCAGGCACTTGCCGTTGTACCTCAGGCGGATCGTGTTGTCGGCCCGGCGGTCCCAGATCTGCTGGGGCTGGCCGTTGCAGGTCCACAGCTGCACCGTGCCCCCGTCGTTGTTGATGGTGTTCGTGTCGGCGTCCAGGCACTTGTTGTTGTTGAAGTCGACCCTCAGTGCCCCGGACGGCTCCAGGATCCAGCGCTGGTTGGCGGCGTAGTTGCAGTCCCACACCTGCGCCTTCACGGGGTTGTCGTTGATGTGGTTGGTGTCGGCGTCCAGGCACCGGTTGCTGAGCTGGACCCTGTAGGCCACCGCGGCCGCTGCCGCCGTACCGGGTCGGTTTCCGGACTCCGCGGCGCCGGCGGCTCCTTCGACGGTGGCCAGGGGGAGGAGCATGAGCGCCAGGCCGGCCGACAGGTTCCGGGCCGTACGGGTGTCGAAGCGCATTGCTGATGGACCTTTCGCTTGTGGGGAGGAAACGGGCCGGCGGCGGGCACACCTGTGCCGCACGACAGGCGGGGGAGGGGCGCCGCGTTCTTCACCTTGAGGGGTGAACCGCCGACTGGATGCTCCAAGTTTGTGGCGGTCCGTCAGGGTGTCGCAACCTTGTCCCGGTTGCTTCGCCCATATCGGGATCCCTAACCTCCTGACCTGCGGGGACGGGCGTATCCCGGGACAGGTGCGCCGCTCCGGGACACCTCGACCCTCGCCTCGGCGACCTTCCACTGGGGAAGAAGGCACGGATGAGTCATCCTGACGGCGTCGACCGGCACACCACGGCCGCCCGGCGGCTGGGCGACGCGTTGCGGGCGCTGCAGCAGCGATCCGGGATGACGTTGCGGGACCTGGAGCAGCGGGCGCTGATCAGTGATTCCTCCCTCTCCCGCTACTTCCGCGGGTCGACGGTGCCGCCCTGGAGCGTCGTACGGGAGATCTGCCGGGCCATGGACACCGACCCGGCCGCTTACCGTGCGCTCTGGGAAGCCGCCGACCGGACGCAGAGCCGACAGCCGGCCGGTTCGGACGCCGGTGCGGGACCGGCCACAGCCCCGCCGGTGTCCGGGCCAGTGCCCGTGCCCGTACGCGTCCCTTCCCCGTCTCCCGCGGCGGAGGCCGGCGGGCCGGCTACCGTGCCCTCGCCGGTTCGCGAGGGCACGGCGCCGCTCCGCGGACGGCCCGGCGCCGGCCCGTCCGCCTACGGACGCTGGCGGTGGACGGCGGCCGGACTGCTGACGGGCCTGGCCCTGGGAGTCGCCGGCACCACGCTGCTGAGCGGGTCGCCGGACCCCGACGCGGCGGCCCGCGTGTTCCGGAACAAGGCCACCGAGACCTGCCTGGACGACAGCGTCGAGGGGCTGCGGAGCTGGCCCTGCAACGGACTCCACTACCAGGAATGGGAGTTCCGTCCGCAGGGTTCCGGCCCCGGCGACCTGCGGAACCGGGCCACGGGAGCCTGCCTGGACAACAGCGGGACAGTCCCCCGCGCCCGTTCGTGCGACAGTTCCACGCATCAGGAATGGACGGTCACCGGCCGGGAGGACGGCACGGTGCAGCTCCGCAACCTGGCCGCCGGAACCTGTCTCGCGGCGGGCCCCACGTCCCTGACGGCCCGCGCCTGCGACGGATCCGATCCGCAGCGCTGGACCTGACCCCCGCCCCCGCCCGGCGGCCGTCAGCGCGGTTCCAGCCCCCGGACCCGGAACTGCATCACCCGGTACGGCCAGCCGGTCTCGGTCCCGGTCCGCCACTGGCTCACCGTCAGGTGCAGGTCGTCGAGGCGCGAGCCGGGGACGACGTAGCCGCCGTAGGGCTGGGCGACGTACGGGCCGGCCTCCTGCCCCCAGGCCGTGCCGTGGATGAGTGTCCGCCGGTACGCCGTGCCGAGGTCCGCGGTGGGCCGGTCCAGGACGAAGGCCTCGATACGGCCCTCGGCGGCGTTGAAGCAGACCAGGAGCCAGCGCCCGTCCAGCCGCCGCAGGCACAGCTCCCCGAAGCCGCCGTCCAGGACCGGCGTGGGCGCGTTCCCCCAGCCCCACGATCCCGCGCGATACCCCCACGGCTCGTACGCGGCCGGTTCGGCGACGGCCCCGGCACGTACCCGGTGCAACAGGAGCGGCCCGTTGCGGCCGTAGCCGGTCGAATACAGGTAGACGAAACCGTCGTCCCCGAGCGCCCAGGTCAGCAGCTGGAACAGCCCGCCGTGGGCGTTCCCCGGGAACCGGGCCCCGGTGTGCCGCCAGTGCGCGCCCGAGTCATCCGACCGCCAGATCTCGCTCCACAGCACACTGCCCCACCCCCTGTGCACGCTGACGTGCAGGAACAGGCTGCCTCCGACGGCGAGCACGTCGGAGGGCAGTTGGGTACTGAAGAGCGGATTGTCGTGCTCGTAAGCCCACAGCTGCTGCGCATGCTGTCCGCCGACCGCCCCGCTCCAGGTGATCCCCTCGTCGAGGCGGTCCGTGGCCGAGTAGAGGCCGACCGGCGAGCGCCACCAGCCGCCGCCCACCCGTGCCTCCTCGAAGGTGTCGCCGAAGACGAACAGCATCCGCCCGTCGGGCGTCCGGACCGGGATGCCGAGGTCGGTGGCGTCCATCCGGAAGCGCGTCGTGATGCCGGGGCCCGTCAGATCGCGGACCTTCACCACCTGCAGCCCCGCGGAACAGGCTGCCCTGGCGGGATCCCCGCCGACCGCGCGGCCGGCGCGGCCCGCCCCGAGGGCGGCCGCGGCGCCCGCCCTCAGAAACGTCGACCTGCGCAGCCCCCGTCCCGGTCCCTGTACACCCGTCACGCTCCCACAACCGGAGCGGCGGCCCGGGCGTTACGCCTCCCCGCCGTTCAGGGTGTGCAGGAAGTGGTCGGCCAGGGGGGCCAGCCAGTCGGACCGTGCGTTGCCGAGGAGGTGATCGCCGTGCGGGACGGACAGGTAGGCGCCGTGCGGGGCCAGGCGGGCCAGAGGTTCGGTGTTCGTGACGCCGGGGATGACGTCCTGGCCTCCGTCCACGACCAGCAGCGGGGCCGCGATGCGCGATGCCAGGGCGGCGAGGTCCACCTCACGGGCGAAATCGCGGGCGGCGCGCTCCCCTCCGGCACGCTGCGCCATGATGTCCCGTACCGACGGGGGAAGTTCCTCCCAGTCGAGGCGGAAGGGGCCGCTGACGGTGGCGACCGCCGCGACGCGGGCCTCCATCGCCGCGGCCCGGGCCGCGAAGAAGCCGCCCAGGCTGAGGCCGACGAGCCCGATGCGTGGGACACCGAGCGCATCGACGACCCGGCTCACGACCTGCTCCCAGTCCGGCCTGAAGACGGTCGTGGCAGCGAGGACGCCCTGCCCGGGGCCGTCCATCGCGAACACCGCGAGTCCCCTGGCCAGCAGCGCGGACGACAGGTCGAGGAACTCCTCCTTGGCCGAGTTCAGACCGGGCACGACGACCACGGTGGCGGCGGCGTCGGCGGGGCCGCGCAGCCAGCCGGTGAATCCCTCGCCGCTGACCCGCCGCGCTCCGGGTTCCAGCGCGGCGAGGGCCCGGCCCAGGGCCTGGTCCGCCTCGACGGCGGCGCGGTGGGCCTGCGTGTACGGCGCGAGCGTGGCCACGTGGAACCAGCGGGCCGCCGTCAACAGGTGCTCGCCCGCCGAGACGGACGACGCCGCCTTCTGCGCACGCCGCAGGTAGGCGTGCCCG
This sequence comes from Streptomyces sp. NPDC060232, assembly GCF_042726555.1. Taxonomy (NCBI): domain Bacteria; kingdom Bacillati; phylum Actinomycetota; class Actinomycetes; order Kitasatosporales; family Streptomycetaceae; genus Streptomyces; species Streptomyces sp. NPDC060232. The sequence goes on from NZ_JBHXAG010000001.1 coordinate 771,697, forward strand.
GTGTCCGCGAAAGCCGGCCCCCAGTCGGGGAGGGAGGCGAGGCCGTCGGTGACGCGCCGGTACTCGGGCGGGTCCAGGCCCGCGCCGACCGCGCGCGTGTACTGGGCGGCGGCGAACTCGCGGACGCTCACCGGGTCCCTCCCGTCACCAGCACGGCCTTGCCGCGTATGCGGCGCTCTCGCAGGGCGACCAGTGTGCCGGGGGTCTCGGCCCGGCCGGTCACCGAGCCGGTCTCCGGATGCAGCCGGCCCCGCTTCACGAGACGCACCAGCGCCGCGAGATCGGAGCCGTACGGGGCGCCTGCCGGCGTAGTGGAGGGAATCAGTCTTCGCATACCGGGAATCCAACGCCCGAGGCCATCCCCTGGTCCAACAACGCACGGACACGGCCGACAACCGTTGGTTGTCGCCTAGGGTGGGAGCCGTGGATCTCGACGTGGCGCAGGTGCGTGCCTTCGTGCACGCCGCCGAGGAACTGCACTTCGGCCGGGCGGCGGGAAGGCTCGCCATCACCCAACAGGGCCTGTCCAAACGGATCTCGCGACTCGAATCCCTCCTCGGCACCCAGCTGTTCCGGCGTGACGGCAGCGGGGTGCGCCTCACCGAGGCCGGCCAGCGCTTCCTGCCACCCGCCCGGCAGACCGTGACCGCGGCCGACGCCGCGGTCGCCGCGGCGACCGGGCGGGACCGCCCGCTGCACGTGGACGTCTGGGGGCACCTCTACGCACCGATGCGGACCCTGGCCCAGATCGCGGGACAGGCCGGCGAGCTGGTGCTGGGGCACGGGCGGGATCTCCCGTCGGTGACGGAGGCGCTGCTGCGCGGCGACATCGACGCGGCCTTCGGCCGGGTCCACCCGCCTCTGCCCACCGGCCTGGTACACCGCCTCGTCCGCCTCGAACCGGTGGACGCCGTCCTGAGCGCCGGCCATCCGCTCGCGGCCGAGGCGGAGCTTCGGCCCGACCAGTTGCGCGACAGCGTGATGTGGGCCCCCGGTGCGCTGGAACGGCTCGACTTCCTCCACCGGTTCGCCGAGCGATTCGGCATCCGGAACAGGGCCACGAGCGTGAATCTGGGCCTTGCCCACTTCCTCGCCGAGGTGGCACAGGACCCCCACCGCTTCTGCCTGCTGCCCGCCGACGTACCCCTGCCGGAGGTCCCCGGGCTGCGCTCCGTCCCCCTCGTCAACCCCACGCCGCTGTACGCCTGGTCATTGCTGTGGCGCACCGGCAACGGACACCCGGGCCTGAACAGCCTCACCGCGGCCTGCACAGGACAAGCGCGGCAACGGCGCTGGCTGGAGTACGACCCTACGCGGGACTGGCTGGCGGACCCGCCCGCGAACGCACGCGGTGAGCTCGGCTGACGCGTGCCACGCGCATCACATGCACACTGAGACCGACAGTCACGGCCCGCGAATGTTGTCGGTCTGCCCGTTCGCCACGAGTGGGAGATCATGATGGTGTGGTGCGGTGAGGTTCGGCTCGGGTGTGAAGGACAGGCAAGCTGTGCGGGAGGCGGAGTTCGTAACGGTCGCGGGGCTGGTCGCGGCGGTTGCGCAGGGGGAGAGCGGCGCGCTGTGGCGGCTGGTGGGTGCGGAACGGCAGCTGGACGCGAACCTGGTGCGCCACCTGCCCGGGACCGGAGGGTCGGCGTACACCGAGGACGAGGTCGACGTGATGCTGGTCGTCGTCGAAGGCGGCGGGACCCTCACCCTGGACGGCATCGAGTCCCGGCTGACCCCGGGATTCATCGGCCTGCTGCCGCGCGGCACCTCCCGGGCGCTGCGGGCCGGCCCCGAGGGCCTGCTCGTCCTGACCACACACCGCAGGCGCCGCGGAATGAGCATCGGACGGAGCACCCCTGCCGCGCGGAGCACCCCTGCCGCCGCCCCCGAACCGTGCGCGCTCCACGCGGTCTGCACCCGCTGCCACCGCCACGCGATCGAGGCGGACGCCCGCTACTGCACCGGCTGCGGCACGGCCCTGCCGGGCCGCCCCACGTCCGGGTAGGGCCCGGCGGGCGGCGGCGCGATCGGACGCCGGCAGCCGCGTGGTGACGTTGCGTCGTGGCGTCGAGGGCTATGGTGACACAGGGTCAGTGTTGTTGTCGGGTTCCGTGCCGTGGGTGCGGGACGCCCTTCCGGAAAGGCTTGCGCCCGTGTCTGCTGCACTCTCCGATGATCTGAAGCGCATCATCGACGATTCCCCCATGTTCGCGACGGTGGCGACCATCCAGCCCGACGGCAGCCCGCAACTGTCCGTGACATGGCTCATGCGCGACGGCGACGACCTGCTCATCTCCACCACCGAGGGGCGCAGGAAGGAGCAGAACCTGCGCCGTGACCCGCGTATCACCGTGATGATCAACCCGCCCGACGCGCCGTACACCTACGCCGAGGTGCGCGGCACCGCCGAGCTGACCACGGAGGGCGGGCAGGAGCTGATCAACGAGCTCTCGCGCAAGTACACGGGCAAGGACTACCGGGACTTCAACCCCGCCTCCGTCGACGACGCCACACGCGTCGTGGTCCGGGTCGTTCCCCGCAAGGTCGTCGGTTCGATCTGATGCTGTGGCCGGCAGGCCTCTCCAGCCTCAGCACTGGCATCGTGGGCTTCGTGGATGCCCCGGACGGGACCGGCCCCGGGCATCCACGGCGATCCGCGACCGCGGAGACGACCTAAGCGGTCAGTTCCTGCGGGGCTGCGACAGCGGGCAGGTCTTTCCCGGACCTGTTCTTCACGAGTTCGACCCTCTCGACGAACAGCTGGAAGAGCAGCTGACTCGCACCGAGCTCCCTGCCGTTCTTGCCGTTGTTACCCTGCGCGATGCCCAGGCTGTAGGGTTCCTTGTCCTCGGCCTTCACGCCGATGTACCCGCCCAGCGTGCCCTCGTTGGCGTTCGCGTTCTTGTACCCTCCGTCGTTCGCCTTGCGGATCAGGTCGTTCTTGTAACCCGGTCCGAGTGCCATGTGGGCCTGGTTGAAGAGGAGTTCGTGGGCGCCGGGCTTCAAGGTGAACTTCAGCTGGACGGCATAGGGGTCGCCCTGGCTTTCGTAGTAGTTGTCGGCCTGACCCTGGTCGCCGAGATGGGCACCGATCGTCATGCCGGTGTACCCGTTCTCCCGAAACCCCTTACCCGTGCCCTCGCCGCCGGCTATGTAGGCCGTCATCTCGTTGCGCGAGGCCTCGTCGCCCCAGTAGGTGAGGGCGCTGTGGGCCTCGTCGAAACTCATGGACCTGTACAGCTCCAACCGCCCGGCGTCCTGCGGCATGTTCGCCAGACTGGCGAGGAGCTGAGGTCCGACGGTCCTCACGATCTCGTCGATCGTGCGCGCGGGCTTGCTGGCCTTGAACCCCTTCGCCGCCCTCTTGGAAGCGGCGATCTGCGCGGACTTGGCCTTGGCTGCCGCAGAGGTGGATCCGCCCACTCCTGCCTTGTCCTCCCAGTACTCGACCGTCAACCGGTCCTGGGGGTTCTCGACGCGCTGTACCGAGGGTCGGGAGCCGGACGCGGCCGGCGGTGCCGCATGGCGCTGCACGTCCGCGGCGGCCTGGTGCCCGGGTGCCATGACCCGGCTGGCATTGGCCTCCGCCTCCCGCTCGAACCGGTCCGACGGGTCGGAGACCCTGAGCCCCGCACCGTTGTCGGTGCCCGCGACAGGCCCCTGGCGCTGCTGGATGACGTGGGTGAGTTCGTGGGCGAGGGTGTGTTTGTCGTTGCCGCCGGCGCCGATGACCACATGGCTGCCGGAGGTGTAGGCACGGGCCCCGACTTCCGCGGCGGAGTCCCTGGCGGCGCTGTTGTCATGGATGCGGACGTCGGAGAAGTCCGCCCCGAGCCGGGCTTCCATGTCGGTGCGGGTGGCGGCGTCCAGGGGACGCCCGGGGGCGCGCAGGACGTCGTGCACGGCGGACCGCTGCACCGCGTGCTGCCCGGGCTGCTGGTGCCCGCAGCCGTCCGTGTGCCGGTGCTCTTCCCGGTCCCGGAGCTGGCCGGCCCGACGGAGCATCTGCACGACCGCGGCGTTGCCCGCGCCGGCCTGCAGCCCCAGCAGCCCCACAGGCGGTGCGGCCGCCTGCTGCGGAGCGGCGGACTGGCGTGAGGACTGCGGTAGCTGGTCGTCGGTCTTCCGCGTCGAGCGGGGTTGCCTGGGACTCACGCGATCGCCTTCTCGGTATGTCAGGGAAGCCGCACCAGGCGGCTGCCGGCCACATCCCCGTGAGCGGTCACACCCATCGTGACCAGGGGGCCTGAAGCATTATCAGCTGACGCGCCGACGCGAAACCAACGATCGCCGCCTGGCGCGGGCACTCTGCCCGGACGCACATCAAGCCGTGCAACCGGGGTGCCCCTTGAGGCAGCCCACCAGCCCCCACCGCGGCGAGCGGCCTACGCCGCGGCCGGAACGCGGACCGTGACGACGAGGCCGCCGGTGGGGCGGGGGGACAGGTCGAGGGCTGCGTCGTGGGCGCGGACGACACTGTGCACGATGGCCGGACCGAGGCCCGCGCCGGCGTGCTCGCCGGTGCGTACGCGTTCCGTTCCGCGCTGGAAGGGCTCGGTCAGGTCGGTACCGGTTCCGGCGAGCGGGCGGCCTGTGTTCCGTCTTCCGCTCCGGCGAGCGGGAGTTCGCCCACGTCCATCCGGACGCCCGCATCGAACTGATCCCGCGGGCACGCCATCTCGCGAACTTCGACGATCCCCAGGCGTTCACCGACGCCGTCCGCCGTTTCGCCCTGCACCTGCACCTGCACCTGCGGCTGCCTCCTCACGGCTGAGCGCGCGCACCCCGGGGCAGCCTACGACGGGCCGAAGTCTGCGACCCGTACGGTCTCCACCCAGGACGGGGGAACGGGCGGGGCCTGCCCGATCAGGGCGGCGATCAGGCGGCAGGACGGCGTCTCGTCCGGCCACGGCGTGTACCCGTCGGTCAGCACGACCACGACGTCCGGCCGGTCGGGCATCGCCAGCGCCGCGCTGATGCCGACCCGCATGTCCGTGCCTCCGCCGCCGGCCAGGGCCACCTCGCCCGCGCTGCGTACCCGGGTCACGGCGTGCACGTCGGCGTCACACGCGAGGACGGCCACCCGGTTGCCGCCGACCCCGACCTCCCGCAGGACGCCGGTGACTTCCGCCAGCGCGGCCGCGAGGTCGTCCGGGCCCATCGAACCCGAGGTGTCCACCACGACGGCCACCCGCGGCAGCGGCCTGCGCAGGCTGGGCAGCACCACCCGGCCGCCGAGGGCCGGCGTCCGGCGCGAGGGGCGGCGGTAGGTGTAGTCCACCGCACCGGCCGCCCAGGCCGCGGCCTCGCGGACCGCTCCCGCCAGGGCCTGGCGCCAGTCGACGGAAGGCTCCAGGAGCTCCTCGGCCCACCGGGCCCAGCCCTCGGGTACCCGGCCGCGGGTGCGCTGGTGGGCGCGTACGGCCTGGGCGGTCTGCCGGCGCAGCGCCTCCGCCTCCACCGGGCCGACCCGGGCGGGGCCGCCGTCCTCGCCGAGCTCCCAGGGCACGGGGGTGCCGTGCGCACCGGAACCGCAGTCGGGCCCGTGCGGAGTCGGGGGAATGGACGAGAGGTAGGTCTCGAACAGCCCGCCCGTGGGCAGACCGTAGAGCCTGGGCTCCATCCGGCCCTCGGGCAGCACCAGCCCGTCGGCGAGCAGGTCGTCGTTGATCTCGCAGTCCTGGGCGATGTTGACCCGCACGGGGTCGCGCTGCTCGGCGGCCGGCAGGCGCTCGGCCCGGCCGTGGTGGTCGCGCAGCAGGTGGGCCACCTCGTGTATCCACACCCCGGCCAGCTCGACGACCGGCGTCGCCTCGACGAAGGCGGGGCAGACGTAGCAGCGCCAGTGCCGGTCGACGCCCATGGTGCGTACCCCGGCCGAGGGGACCACGGTCAGGGCGTACAGCGCGGAGGCGAGGTACGGACGGGCCTCGGCCGCCTTGTAGCGGGCTGCCAGCAGCTTCGCGCGGTCGAGGCTTCGGTCCACGTTCCCCTCCGGGCCTCAGGCGCTGCCCGGTAGCGAGCCGGACAGCTGGAGCAGTTCCACGAAGGCGTCGATGCCCGCGGGCACCGGCCAGTCGAGGTCGCGCATCGCGGCGAGGTCGGCGGCGGCGCGGGCCGCTACGTCGGGCACGCCCGCGTCCACGGCCTTGGCGAGGACCGCCCAGCCTGCCTCCCACCGGGGACGGGTGAGTTCGCTCTGCACGGCCGCGACCACGGCGATCAGGAAGGCCAGCTGCCGGTCGCCGCGCTCGGGCAGCGCGAAGGCGTCCGGATCGGCCAGCACCCGGTCCGGGTCGGGCAGGTCCAGGTGTTCGAGGTACGAGAGCAGCTCGATCCCGGCGGCCTCCCCGACGGCGCCGGTGAGCGCGGCGGCCAGGGCCTCCCGGCCCGTCGAGGCCGCGTATCCGGTGGCCAGCAGCCGCAGGGCCATCTCCCACGTACGGGGGGAGGGCCAGCCGCGCCCGCGCCCGGCGGCCTCGGCCGGCATGTGGTGGACCAGTCCCGGCCGGGCGGTCAGGAAGCCGGAGACGGCGCCGCGGGCGCGGGCCGCCGCCCCGGACGCCTTGGCGGGATCCACGGTCGGGATCGCCACCTCGGGCCAGGTGCCGGCCATGCCGCGGGCCACGGTGCGCGGGTTGTGCGTCCAGTCGAGGTGGACGAAGCGGTTGGCGAGCGGCGGGCTGAGGTGCCAGCCGTCCGCGGCGCTGGCGGGCGGATTGGCCGCGGCCACGATCCTTACGGCCGCCGGGAGTTCGAGGCTGCCGACCCGGCGTTCCAGGACCACGCGCAGCAGGGCCGCCTGGACGGCGGGCGGGGCGGAGGACAGCTCGTCGAAGAACAGCAGTCCGTGGCCGGTGTGGGCCAGGCGTACCGCCCAGTCCGGCGGGGCCATGGGGACACCGGTGGTCGCGGGGTCGTCTCCGACGATGGGCAGCCCGGCGAAGTCGGACGGCTCGTGGACGCTGGCGATGACGGTCTCCAGCGGGACGCCGAGCGCGGTGGCGAGCTGTTCCATGCCGGCGGACTTGCCGATGCCCGGCTCACCCCACAGCAGCACAGGCTGATTGGCTGTCACGGCCAGCGCCAGCGCCTCCAGTTGGGGGTTGGCAGCGGGCTCGGTACGGGTGGCGCTCAGCCGGGCGCCCAGGGCGTCGGCGGCGGCCAGCGCCCGCGCGGGCCGCGGCTGGGTGGCACTCATGCGTCCTCGTCCCCTTCCTCTGTGTCTTCGTCCTCCCGGTACTCCATGTGCTCGTCGAACCAGTCGGCGCCGATCCCGGGGAACTCCTCGTCGACGCGGTCCCGGAGGAAGGCGAGGTCGGTGCGCTTGTAGCGGCGGATCTCCTGGGAGACCGACAGGTCCATCTCGTCCAGGACGTCGATCCGGGAGCCGGCCGCCAGCAGGGCCCTGACCAGATCCGGCGAACCACCCCAGTGCACGGCGGACAGGAGCGGGGTGCGACAGGCCTTGTCCCGCGCCTCCAGGTCGAGACCGGCCGCCAACAGCCGTGGCAGCAGCACCTCGTGGTCGAGCAGGTGGAGTGCGTGCAGCAGCCCGCGATGGCGGGCGTCCCGGATCCGGGGGTCCACCCCCGCGTCCAGCAGCGCCACCACGCCTGGGGTGTCACCGTGCTGCACGCGCAGGAAGAACTCGTGCCGTTGCGCCTGGAGGCCGCGCGGCAGCCGCCCCTCGCCCGTGGTCCAGGACTGCTGCACGGCGAAGCACCCCGAGACGGCGCCGCCGAACGCCCGCATCGCGCGCTCCCGCTGCTGCTCCTCGGGGGTGTGCGGCACGTCGAGTACGCCGCCTCGCGAGCGCACCTCGTGCCACGCCCCGCGACAGCGCACCCGTACCGGCCCGCCGTCCGTCTCGGGGCCGGGCGGGCCCGCCGCCGGACCGGCTCCGGGGAACAGCGCGGCGGCCACCAGCGGGTGCAGCTCGCGGGGCGAGATCCGGCCGGTCCGTACCAGTTCGAGATCGGGCAGCCGCTGCCAGGCGTACCGGGGCAGGGCCGGCAGGGAGGTCGCCTCGGCCTGTTGGACGAAGCGGGCCCGGAGTGCGCCGGGACCGGCATGCTCCAGGAGGAGTGAGTAGGGCCAGGCGGCCGGGAGCCGGTACCGGTCGCCCGCTCCGGCCGCCACGAGCCGTGTCACCTCCGGCGCGATCCGTGTGAGGTCGGCGGGCAGCCGCGGGAGAAGGACCTCCGGGTCCGCCGGGCTCTGGTACGGCCGCGTCGCGGGGACCGTCAGGTCACAGGCGATGCCCGCCGCGCCGAACGCGCCGACCGTGTCCCCGTCGGCCCTGAGCTGAGCGACCCGCTCGGCGAGCCCCTCCGGGTCGGCGAAACGCGCGCCGAGCTCGGATGCGTGGCGGGCGTCCCAGAACGGCCGGACGGCGGTCCAGTGCTCCGGGACGAAGCCGCGTCCGGTGTACTTGTTCCGCTCGGTGACGACGGGCGCGCAGTGCAGGCGCAGCCGCTGCGAGCCCTCGGTCATGACGGGCGTGGTGACCGACAGGGCCGGCCCTCCGGGGCCGCCGTAGCAGGCGAGCACGATCCGCAGGTCGGGGGCGATGGTGGTGCGGCCGCCCAGGAGCCGGGGCAGGTGCCAGCGCAGCAGGTCGGGGGCGAGGTGCCGCAGGTCCTGCGCCACGGCCTCGGCCACGTCGGATCCGTACCGGGCTTCGAGCGCGGGCAGCTCGAAGGCGACGTCCACGGCGGCGGCCGCGCAGGCCGCCCGCCAGTCACCGGCCAGCCGGTGCGCGGTGGCCTGCTCGATCATCCAGCCGGGCACGGCGTAGCGGCGGATCCGCTGCCATGCCGGGCCGTCCTCCTGCCGGAAACCGCCGGGCGGTTCGGCGTTCGCCCGACTCACCGGTACACGCTGCCGATGGCGCGCACGTCGGGGTGGGCGGCCCGGGCGGGGCGGAGCCGTTCGCTGAAGGACCGCTTCACGCGGCGGGGGAGTCCGGGGCCGAGGCCGACGTACTCCAGAGGCGTGTCGTCGGGCACCGCGGCGAGCAGGCCCTTGGCGCCGCGCCCGGTCAGGCCGGTGTGGCGCAGCTCCAGCCGGCGCAGGGGGCTGCCGGGCAGGGCGGCGGCCAGTGCGTACGCCCCTTCGTCGCCGGGGTGGTTGCCGCGGGCTCCGAGGCTGCGCTCGGACATGGTCCGGCCGAGGTCGAGCGTTTCGATGCCGCCGAGGGAGGCGGCCAGCGCCCGCGCTCCGGCGGCGCCGATGCCGTTGCCGCCGAGCCCGAGGCGGACCGGGTGCGCGGAGCCGTCCGCGGCGGAGCCGAGGGCCGCGGCGCCTTCGTCGCCGAGGTGGTTGGCGGGGACGTACAGCTCGCGCACCCCCGCCTGCCGGATCAGGGCGGCGAGCAGCGGTGCGGCGTCGGGGCCGAGGCCGTTGCCGCCGAGGAAGAGCCGTTCCAGGGGCTGCTCGCGCTCCAGGAGAGCGTCGAGCAGGAGGCGTACGCCGTCGGCGCCGATACCGGTGTTGACGAGGTCGAGGGTGCGCAGGGCGGTGTTGCGGCGCAGCAGCGCGGCGAGCGTGCGGGCGCCGTCCTCGAAGAGGGGGTTGCGCTTGAGCCAGAGGGCGCGGACGGTGTTGTCCTCGGCGAGCGCGCCGGCCAGGGCGCCCACCCCGTCGGGCCCGATCCGGTTGCAGCCGAGGTAGAGGGTGTGCAGCCCGTGGCCGTCGGCGGTCAGGGCCTCGGCGAGGGTGGCTGCGCCCGTGTCGCCGATGGCGTTGGTGCCGAGCAGCAGGTGGGTGGCGTGCGCGGATGCGGCCGCGGCCGGCAGCAGCCGGGCGGCCCCGGCCGGGCCGAGGCCCTGCTTGCAGAGGTCGACGCGGCCGTCGGCGCGCAGGGTGCCGAGCGGGAAGGTCTCGTCGGCCTCGACGGGGCGGTCCGCGGCGAGTCGGGCGAGCAGCGGGTCGAGACCGGCCGGGTCGGCCGGCGGCAGGTCGGGGTGCTCGATCGCGGGGCACCGTACGGGTGTCGGCTGTGTCATCACCACTCCACCGGTTTCCTTCGCCGGTGCCCGGCGTCCATCACGACTTGAAGAAGACGAGTACTGCACAACCGCTGAACTTCGGAACTGCTGACTTGCTGACCTGCCGAACTGCTGAAGGAGACGCAAGACCGGTCGGATTCGAACCGACGTCCTCCAGCTCGATGCGTGGGCGCGACGACCTCTGCGCTACGGCCTTGCTGTCGGCGATCATACCCACCGGGCGGCCGAAAATCGATCACCAGTTCTGGGAAGGTGCCGAGGGTGCCGTCGGAGGCGGGCGGGGCCCCGAACCGGACGCGCCTGCGGTGGAGTCGAGCCAGTCCCGACGGCTTCGGCCGGTGTGCCTGGTGAGGGTGACGGGTGCTATGTAATGTCACATCGCATGATGCTCTTACGTCGCGCGGCATCGGCCGCCGCCCTCCTCGTCACCGTCCTCCCCGTGACGATCGCCTCCCCGGCTCACGCCGCCACCGACACCGCGTCCGCCTGCCGCCCCCCGGCGTCGGTGCCGCTCGACGCCGAACAGTCCCGGCTCGCGGACGCCCGTACCACCGCCCTGGTCGAGCGCGGCGGACTCAGGGACTTCGTACGGCGGTTCCCCGCCGCCCTGTGCACGGCACGCAACCCCGCCGAGGCCGAACGGCTCCTCGACGCCTGGGGCGAGGCCCTCTGGCAGGCCTCCGTACGGCGCGCCCAGGGGCAGCGCCCCGGAGGCGACCTCGCCTCCGGCGACGACCGGCCGTTGTACTGGGCGCGGCTGGGCATGACCGCCGCACTCGCCCGCTGGCAGCCGCAGTTCACCGTCGACCGGGCCGGGCTCCGCGCCGGCTTCGAGGACGCCTCCCGCGGCCTCACCGACAACGCCTTCCGGACGGCACCCGGCATACGAAGGATCTTCATCAGCGGGTTCGACCCCTTCGGGCTCGACGCCGAGATACGCCGCGCCAATCCGTCCGGATCGGCCGCCCTGCAGCTCAACGGCCGGCGCGTGACCCTCGCCGACGGCAGCCCGGCCGAGATCCGCGCCGTCGTCCTGCCCGTCCGGTACGCCGACTTCGACGCCGGCATGGTCGAGCGGGCGTTCGCCCCGCACCTCACCGCAGGGCCCGCCGCGGCCGACATCATCACCACCGTCAGCCAGGGCTACCCCGGCATCTTCACCCTGGAGGACTGGGCCGGCCGGGCACGGTCCGCCGACCCCTACCCCGACAACGCGCGTGCCCTCTCCGGCGGCACCCGCGAGCACCCGGTGACGGCCCCCGGCCTCGGCCCGGGCCCGGAGTTCCTCCGCACCACGCTGCCCGCCGACGCGGTGACCGCCGCAGTGCAGACCCCGTACCCGGTCCTCCTCAACAGCGACGTCACCGAGATCCCGGCCGGCGGCACGGCTCCCGTCGACCGGGCCGACGGCCCGACGCCCGGCTCGCGCGCCGTGGCGGGCGGCGGAGGCGGCTACCTGTCCAACGAGGTCGCCTACCGCTCCAACCGGCTGCGCGCCGAACTGGCCCCGCACCTGCCCGGCGGCCACCTCCACACCCCGGTGCTCACCGGCCTGCCGGCCGACCCGCAGCAGCTGACCGGACCCGAGTTCGAGCGCAACGAGAGCGCGATCACCGCGGAGGTTCGCGCGGTCCTCGAACACGCCGCCGTACGACGGTAGTCGCCGCCCCGCCTGCGGTGCGTCACCCCGCCGTGCGGCAGGATGGCAGCCCGTTCCGGATACGTACACACGCCCGAACGCGGCCTACAGCACGACGAACTGACAGGTGACAAGGTGACGACACACCTCATACGACGGCCGGCGGCGCCCGCCGCCGCATCCACGCCCACGGGCCGACGCCGCGCAGCCGAGGGGGGCCGTTGAACCGGGACCTCGTCCTGAACGACTGGCTCGTCGCCGGTATCGCCCTGGCGACGGGCGCCGCGGCCGGACTACTGCTGCGCACCCTGCTGCGGTGGCTGGGGCGGCACGCCGCACGGACCCGCTGGCGCGGCGACGACATCATCGTCGACGCGCTGCGCACCATCGCCCCCGGCGCCGCGCTGATCGCGGGCGCCGCGGTGGCGGCCACGACCCTGCCGCTCACCGCGCGCGTCTTGGGCTTCGTGAACCAGTCCCTGACCGCGATGCTCATTCTCATCGCCACGCTCAGCACGGCGCGGGTCGTGGCGGGCCTCGTCCAGTCCGTGGCGGGCACGCGTACCGGGGTGGCCGCGTCGGCGTCCATCTTCGTCAACATCACGCGCATCGTGGTCCTCGTGATGGGCGTGCTCGTCGCCCTGGAGACCCTCGGCGTGTCCATCGCACCGCTGGTCACCGCTCTCGGCGTGGGCGGTCTGGCGGTGGCGCTGGCACTCCAGGACACCCTCGCCAACCTCTTCGCCGGGGTGCACATCCTCGCCTCGAAGACCGTGCAGCCCGGTGACTACATCCGGCTCACAAGCGGCGAGGAGGGCTATGTCGTCGACATCAACTGGCGCAACACCGTGGTGCGCAACCTGTCGAACAACCTCGTCATCATCCCCAACGCCCGCCTCGCGCGCACCAACATGACCAACTACACCCAGCCGGAGCAGCAGTTCTCGATCCTGGTCCAGGTGGGAGTGGGCTACGAGAGCGACCTGGAGCACGTCGAGCGGGTGACCCTGGAGGTCGTCGACGGCGTGATGGCCGACATCAACGGCGCGGTCCCCGACCACGAGGGGGCCGTCCGCTTCCACACGTTCGCCGACTCCCGCATCAACTTCACCGTGATCCTGGGCGTCGGGGAGTACAGCGACCAGTACCGGATCAAGCACGAGTTCATCAAGCGCCTGCACCGGCGCTTCCGCACGGAGGGCATCTCGATCCCGGCCCCGACCCACACGATCGCGCTCCAACGCGACGACGTCCCGGCGCCACCCTCGCCCGCCTCCGTTCCCCACCAGCGCGGAGCGTCCCCGTCGATCCTCACGGACAGCGACCGCTAGGGTCTGTATCGAGTTGCCCCGCGGGGCAACTCGATACAGACCCTAGTGCTGTGACCGCCAAGGATCACCGGGTCGCGGCGCCCGGCGCGGCACCTCGCCGCGTCGTCGGACCACGCCCGCACATCCGGTACGAGCCGTGGCACTCCGCATTGCGACGCTTCCCCTCGGCCCTGTGGGCCTGGGGAGACCCCATGCGCCGAACACCGCGACCCGGCAAGCCTCTCCGGCCACGCCTGCTGCCCTGGGAGGAGTGGGTGGAGCGCAGGCGTGACGCCCGGCTCGTCCCGGCGTCGGCTCGTACTGCACCTGTCCGGCCTCGGCATCGACGCGTACGAGCAGCCCGAGGCGGACCCGCGGCCCCGCCGCAGACGCACCACACCAGGGACAGCGACCAGTCGGAGGAGCAGACCCAACGGGTCAGGACGGTCTCCGGCAGGGAGGGCGCGGACATCATCCGCAAGCGGCCTGGGATGTACATCGGCTCGACGAACGAACGCGGACTGCACCACTTGGTGCTCAAGGCCTGCGATGGGGCTGTCAACGAGCCCTCGCCGGCGACGGCGGTTGCATCGCCGGGTAGTACAGGCAGAGGCCGGCCATCCGCCGCCCTCCGCGTCCCGCAGCAGGGCGAGGCAGGAGTCGCGCTGTACGGACTCCGGTCCGGAGGCGGTCAGCGGCCTGTTGTGGTGGCCGCGCGGGGCACCCGCGATCACGCGCGGCCGCAGCCCCGCGGGCAGTAGCCCGGCAGATCGGTAGGCGCCGTTCGGCTCGTCGTGCGCGGGGCGCGGGGCGCGACGGGGCCGCCGTTCCGGCCTGAGGGGTGCGGCCGGCCTCCTGCTGAGACAATGCAGGTGGCAGAACACGTGGCGCCATCCCCATCAGGCGGCGAAGATGTCCGACACAGCGAGAGCCTCCGCGGAGGCCTCCATCAGGGTGTTCCTCCTCGACGATCACGAGGTGGTCCGACGCGGGCTGCGCGACCTGCTCGAAGCCGAGGCGGACATCACCGTCGTCGGCGAGGCAGGCACGGCGGACCAGGCCCTGGCCCGAGGACCGGCGCTGCGCCCCGACGTCGCCGTCCTCGACGTCCGCCTGCCCGACGGCGACGGCATCACGGTCTGCCGGGAACTGCGCTCCCGCATGCCGGACCTGGCCTGCTTGATGCTGACCTCGTTCGACGACGAGGAGGCCCTGCTGGACGCGATCATGGCAGGGGCCGCAGGATACGTCCTGAAGCAGATCAAAGGCTCCGACCTGGTGTCGGCCGTACGAACGGTGGCCACGGGGCAATCCATGCTCGACCCGGCCACCACCGCTCGCCTGATGCACTCACTGCGCGACCCGGAAGTCGCCAAGCCGACCGAGGACACCCGTCTGGCGGCCCTCTCCGAGCGCGAGCGATCGGTCCTCGAACTGATCGGCGACGGCCTCACCAACCGCCAGATCGCCAAGCAGCTCTACCTCTCGGAGAAGACCGTCAAGAACCACATCTCCCGGCTGCTGGGCAAACTGGGAGTCGAACGGCGGGTGCAGGCGGCCGTCATCGCCGCGCAGGTTCGCGACCAGGGGCACGGAGGGGACACGACCCAGCCGAGTCATTAGCCCTCGTTCGCCTCGTTCGCCACGTGGCACGTGCCCACCTGCCCCGGGCCCGGAGCCGGAACACGTTCCGTGGTCACGGGGTCGGTGGGGCGAGGGGCACCCACCATTCCAGACGGGTGCCCGACTCGTCCGACCCGCGCGGGCCGACCGTCATGCTGCCGTCGAGCTTCTCGGCGCGCTCTGCGAGGTTGCGCAGTCCGCTGAGGTGGCCTCCGTCGGCCAGCCCGACCCCGTTGTCCGTCACGGTGACGGTCAGGACACCGTCGTCGGCGACGATCGAGGCCTCCGCGCGGGTGGCCCTCGCGTGCCGGGCGACGTTGGACAGAGCCTCTCCGAGTACCGCGACGGCCTCGTCGGCGATGGCGGGTGGTACGTCGGTGTCGATCAGGCCTTCCATGCGCAGAGCCGGGACGAACCCGAGGCCCGCCGTCGCCTCGTCCAGGGTCTGGACCGCGCGGGAGCGCAGCTTCGCACCCGTCGCGGCGACGTCGTGCTGCCGGAGACCGAAGATCGTCGATCGGATGATCTTGATGGTGGCGTCCAGATCGTCCACGGCGTGGGCCAGCCGCTCGGACGCCTCGGGATGGTCGACGAACCGCTGGGCGCTCTGCAGTGTCATCCCGGTGGCGAAAAGGCGCTGGATGGCCAGGTCGTGGAGGTCACGGGCGATGCGGTCGTGGTCCTCCAGCAAGGTCATCTGCTCGGCGTCGCGGCGCCGGTCGGCCAGTTCGAGGGCGAGAGCCGCCTGGCCGGCGAACCCCGGCAGGGCGGCGACCTCGGCGGTCGCGAACGCCGGACGGCCGTGACGCCTGGCCAGGACCAGCACGCCGCTGAGCCTCCCCTCGGTACTCACGGCGACGGCGACGGCCGGGCCGAAGCCTGTCCATCGCTCCGGCTGCACGGTGATACGTACGTCGGCCTGTACGTCCGCTACGGCCACCAGACCGTCCTGCGCGAGCGCGGCCTCTGCCAGGGTGCCCCTCGTGCTCGCCAGGACCATGCCCCGGTGGGCTTCGGCGCAGTCTCCCAGGGCGACGGAGCCGCGCACCTCCCCGGCGCTGCCGATGAGGTAGAAGACGCCCGTGTCGGCGCTGGTGATGTCCCTGGCGCGCTCCAGCATTCCGGCGAAGACCTCGTTCTCGCAGACCCCGGACAGGAGGGAGCTGGTGACATCCGTGCCGGCCTCCAGCCAGCGCTCGCGCAGCCGGACCTCCTCGAAGAGCCGGGCGTTGTCGATGGCGATGCCGGCGGCGACGGCGAGGGTGGACAGGACCGCCTCGTCCTCGGCGTCGAACTCGGCTCCGCCGCGCTTCTCCGTGAGGTAGAGGTTCCCGAAGACGGCGTCACGCACCCGGATGGGGACCCCGAGGAAGGAGTGCACCGGCGGGTGGTGGGCCGGGAAGCCGTAGGAGGCAGGGTGCTCGGACAGCTCGGACAGCTCGGACAGCTCGGACAGCGGCAGGGGCCGCGGGTGCCGGATCACTTCCCCCAGGATGCCGTGGCCCGACGGCAGATCGCCGATTCGCGCACGGAGGTCGTCCGAGATGCCGACGGGAAGGAACTCGGCCAGCTTCCGGTCGTCGCCGATGACGCCGAGGGCGCCGTACTCCGCGTCCACGAGGACGACGGCGGCCTCGACGATGCCGCGCAGGACCTGGGGCAGATCCAGTTCGCGGCCGACCGACATGACAGCTTCCAGCAGACCGTTCAGCCGGTCCCGGGTACCCCTGGCCTCGTCGATCCGTGTCTGGAGCTCGTCAAGCAGCTCGTCCAGCCGCAACCGTGGCACACAGCCCTCGGCGGGTCGGCCGTCCGTGCTCATGTCCCACCTCCGGCCGCCGGAACGTGGAGCGGCACCTCCTCCACGGTAGTACGGCCGGGGTGGCATGTCCGCTCCGGCGGGACCGCACACCCAGCCGGTACGACGATCACCGGGCAGCCCTCGACGGGGCGGACGCGGGACTACGGGGGTGACGTGCACCCGGGTCCTTTGCCGCAGATCCGGCGTGTGGCGTGGCTTCGCAGAGCAGGGTGAGCAGGGCCCGGAGCGCCACCTCGTCGTCCGCATGATCACCGGCGACCGGCGCGACCGGCGACCGGCGACCGGCGACCGCGAAGCGCGGGGGAGAGGGTCGCCCGGGACCACGTTCGGGACCGTTCGGCCCTCGCCCGGCGGCAGCCCCGGACGGATGGTGGGGACACGCCCGACGAGGACCGGGACCTCGCATCGAACGGCGGACCAGGAGGACGGCATGAAGCACATCAGCGTGGCAGACCTGATGACCGACGAGGTCGTCTCGGTGGCGCCTGGCACCGCCTTCAAGGACGTCGCGAAACTCCTCGCCCAGTACGACATCTCCGGACTTCCCGTGCTGGACGACGAGGACCGAGTGATGGGCGTGGTCTCGCAGACGGACCTCCTGGCCCGGACGGTGCAGGCCACTCTCCCCGCCCAGGGAAACGGCACGACGGCAGAACCGCTCACCGCCGGCGACGTCATGTCCGCGCCGGCGATCACCATCCATGCCGAGGAGACAGCCGCCGACGCGGCACGGCTGCTGACACGCCGGGCCATAGAGCGGCTGCCCGTCGTGGACGAGGAGAACCGGCTGGTCGGCATCGTCACCCGAAGGGACCTGCTGCGCCTGTTCATCCGCCCCGACTCCGAAATTCGCCGACGGGTGAACGAAGAGGTCCTCACGGAGGTGCTCGGTGTACCGCGGGGCAACGTCGACGTCCATGTGGTGGACGGCATCGTCACCCTGGAGGGGCACGTCGAGCTCCGAAGCCAGCTCCCTTCGCTCGTCGGCCTGGTCGAACAGCTCGACGGAGTCGTCGCCGTGGTGTCCCACGTCACCGCCCGGACGGATGACACCGCCTCTCACGTCGGCCGCCGTGCGATTCCGTGGTAGCCCGGCACCCGGCCCGGACAGCGCGTGAGCACCGACGGGGGGCCGGTCGGTCCCCGGAAGGGCCGCTCGGTCCCTGCCCGAAGCACCCCTGATGCCGGAGCCTGGAAGTGGCGGCGCCCCGTCACCGGTCGCCGCCGTGGCGCACCGATGAGGCCGCACAGACAGGACGAGTCCCATGGCCGCAGCACACCTCGACCCCGACACCGTCGCCCGGCTCGTCGGCGACGCCGTCACCGCTCCGTCCATGCACAACGCCCAGCCCTGGAAGTTCGTCTTCCGCCCCGCCGGCGGTGTCATCGAGCTGTACGGGGACCTGGACCGCGCCATGACACGGACCGATCCGCATCACCGGGCCCTCCACCTCGGCTGCGCTGCGGCCCTGTTCAATCTGCGCGTGTCCGCGGCGCGGTACGGACTGCGGGCAGACGTGCGCCTGCTACCCGACGCATCGCAACCATGGCTCCTGGCCTCGGCGGTCCTCGACGAGCCCCCCGGCGAGGACCACGACCTGGCCGTCCTGCACGCCGCTCTGCGGCGGCGGCACACCTGCCGCTTCCCCTTCAGTGACGAGCGGGTGCCGGACGCCCTCATGGACGGTCTGAAGAGCGCCGCACGCCGGGAGGGCTGCCGACTGGCCCTCCCCGGCGACTGGCACCTGGACACCGTGCTCGGGCTGGTCCGCGACGCGGAGCACCGCGAGGACATCGACCCTCTCGTCCGGGCGGAGACCTCTGCCTGGACCTCCCCCGCACAGCCCTCGGCCGACACCCGCCGCGACGGTGTTCCCGCCGCCGCGTTCGGCCCGCGAAGCGCTGGGGGACCGGCCCCCGTCCGGGACTTCGACCGGGACCACACCGTCGCGGACCGCGGCTGGGCCGCGTTCGAGAAGCGGCCCCAGCTCGCCCTGCTCGGCACGTCGAACGACACGCGGGTGGACTGGCTGCGGGCCGGCCAGGCACTGGAACGCGTCCTCCTCCAGGCCACCGCCGACGGCCTGGCCACCTCGATGACCTCCCAGCCCCTCGAATGGTCGGAACTGCGCTGGGCAGCCCGCGACCCGCTGGAGGACATGGGCCACGTACACATGGTCCTGCGCCTCGGATACGGGCCCCTCGGGCCCGAGACACCCCGCCGCCCGGTCGCCGACGTCCTGGAGATCCGGGAGTAGCCGCCGGGTCCGGGAGCAGCCGGCGGGGGAACTACGCGGCGGGCACGTCCGGCCGGATGATGGTGACCGGGCAGGGAGCGTGAAGTGCCACCTGCTGGCTCACCGAACCGAGCAGGGCCCGGCGGAAGCCGCCGTAGCCGCGGTTGCCGACGACCAGCATGTCGGCGCCCTCGCCCTGCTCGACCAGGACCTCGGCGGGATTCCCCCGGACCAGGCGCTGGTGCACCTGGGAGGCACCGCCCTCGCCGAGGACCGTGCGGACCTCCTCGACCAGGCGCCGCTCGGCCTCCTCCTCGTCGAAATCGGCGTCCACTGCAGGAGCCGACCACGTTCCGGCGCCCGGCAGGTCCCAGGCGGTGACCGCCTCCACCTTGCCGCCCACCAGACCCGAGTACCTGACCGCCCAGCGAAGCGCGGCCTGGGACGAAGGTGATCCGTCGACACCCACTACGATCCGCGGAGCCTCACGCTGACTGTCCATCCCGTCTCACCTTTCCGATGGCTGCACTTCCACATTGTGCGAGGCGGCGACGCCCCGCCACGCGAAGCGGCCGCGCCCCCTCGGTCACGCTCGGTACGGCCCTCACTGTTCCTGAGGCGGTACGGCGACCGCGTCGTGCCGCGGCCCGCCGAGCACGACCTTGAGGGCGCCGGTCCGGCCGGCGTTCGAGAAGACGTCGTACGCCTCTTCCATCTGGTCCAGCTCGAAGCGGTGGGTGATCATCGCGGCACCGGGGAGGCGGCCCGCGGCCAACATGCGCAGGAGCATGGGGGTGGAGTGGGTGTCGACGAGACCGGTGGTGATGGTGACATCCTTGATCCACAGATCTTCGAGGTGCAGGGTGGCGGGCTTGCCGTGGACGCCGATGTTGGCGACCCGACCGCCGGGGCGGACCATGCGGGTGCACATCTCGAACGCGTCGGGCACGCCGACGGCCTCGATGACCACGTCGGCGCCGAGCCCGTCGGTCAGGTCCTCGACCAGTCGTTCGGGCTCTTCCCGCACGCCGACCGTGGCGTCGGCGCCGAGGCCGCGTGCCGCCGCGAGACGGGAGGCCGCGAGGTCGACGGCGACGATCAGGCCAGGGCTGTAGAGCTGTGCGGTGGCGATGGCGGCCAGGCCGATGGGGCCGGCGCCGACCACGACGACGGTGTCGCCCGGACCCACCTTCCCGTTGAGCACACCCACCTCGTAGGAGGTGGGGAAGATGTCAGCGAGCAGGACGGCTTCGTGGCTGTCCACGGTGGCGGGCAGCGGGTGGACGGAGAGGTCGGCGAAGGGAACGCGTACGTACTCGGCCTGGGTCCCGTCGACGGTGTGGCCCAGGACCCAGCCGCCGCCCCCGCGGCACTGGCCGTAGCGGCCCTCACGGCAGAAGCGGCAGCGGCCGCAGGAGGAGATGCAGGAGACAAGGACCCGGTCACCTGGGCGGACACTGCGGACGTCGCTGCCGGTCTCCACCACCGTGCCGACGGCCTCGTGGCCCAGGATCCGTCCCGGGGTCACTTCGGGGACGTCGCCCTTGACGATGTGCAGGTCGGTGCCGCAGATGGTGACGGCGTCGACCTTGACGACCGCGTCGGCGGCGTCCTTGATCGAGGGGTCCGGGACCTCCTGCCAGGAGGTCTGGCCGGGACCGTGGAAGACGAGCGCCTTCATGACTGCCGCCTCTCTGTGCTGCACGCAAGCGTGTGGGGGAGAGCTCACAGCCAGGCTGTGCCCGCCCGCCCCCGTCCCGCTTGGGCCGGTCGGCCCTACCCGGGGGACCGGTCGGTCCCCGTCGCGCCACGGTCGTGCGCGACGCCCCACGGCGTGGCCGCCGGCCACCGCCGCACCGCCTCACAGGAAGCGGCGCAGCGGCCGGATCGAGAGTTCCCGGGCGCGCTGGAGTGCGGAGCGGCGGCGCCAGCGGCCCGGAGCGATGCGCGTGCTGGCCCGGAGGTCCTCGTCGTAGTGCTCGTCCAGGGTGCGGGTGACGGCCGGGTCCATGACGGCCAGCATGACCTCCTCGTCGTGGTCGAGCGAGCGGCGGTTGACGTTCGACGAGCCGATGAGGGAGACCACCCCGTCCATCGTCATGATCTTGGCGTGCATCATGGTCGGCTGGTACTGGTGGATGCGCACCCCCGCGGCGGTGAGCGCCTCGTAGTGGTGCTGGCCCGCCAGCTGGCACACCCGCTTGTCGGTGTGCGGGCCGGGCAGCAGGATCTCGACGGTCACGCCCCGGCGGGCGGTGGCGGACAGCAGCTCGACGAAGTAGTCGTCGGGGGCGAAGTACGCGGTCGCCAGGCGCACGCGCTCCTCCGCCGATTCCAGGACGACCCGCATCAGCGTCTGCATGTCCTGCCACCCGAAGGCGGCCGAGCCGCGCACCACCTGGACCACGGCGGAGCCGGTCGGCTCGTGGCTCACGAAACGGTCGCGGTCGTCGAAGAGTTCGGGATGGCACTCCGCCCAGTTCTGGGCGAACGCCGCGGCGATCCCGTCGACGGCCGGCCCGCGGACCTCGGCGTGCGTGTCACGCCATTCGTGCGGGTTGCGGGCGTCGCCGCACCACTCCTCGGCTATGCCGACGCCGCCGGTGAACGCGGTCCGTTCGTCGACGACCAGCACCTTGCGGTGGCAGCGGTGGTTCTGCTTGAGCGGGGAGAGGAAGACGGGTCTGCGGAACCAGGCGACGTCCACCCCGGCCGTGCTCATCCGGTCCAGCAGGTCCTGTTCGATCAGGCGGCTGCCGAAGCCGTCCAGCAGCAGCCGCACGCGCACGCCGTGGCGGGCCCGATCGGCCAGGGCCTCGGCGAACCGGCGGGCGATGTCGCCCTTCCAGTAGACGAAGGTCATCATGTCGACGGTGTGCCGGGCGCAGGAGACGGCGTCGAGCATCGCGGCGAAGATCTCGTCGCCGTTGCGCAACACACGTACGGAGTTCCCCTCGGTCGCCGCGATGCCGATGAGGCGTTCCAGGCGGCGCCGGATGCGGTGGATCCGCTGGTCGGCCCGGTCGGCGGCGTCGACCGGGGTGGTGGCGGTGTCGGCGGTCGTCATGGCGTGGCTCCTCGGGCAGGGGCGGACGGGGCAGGTGCGGGCGCGCCGGCGCCGGACTCCCACGGGGGAAGCGCCTGCTGTTCGGTCCAGGCCGCCAGGGCCTCGCCGTCGACGCGCACTATCCCGCAGGTGTCGGCGTACTCCGCGGCGGGCGCGGTGAAGGAGCTGGTCGTCACGAGGACGGCGACATCGGCCTCGTGGACCGCGAAGCAGGTTCCGCCGAAGCGCTGGAGGTCCTGCGAGCCGACCCGGTTGTCCTCGGCGTAGTGCTTGCACTGGAGCACGACGCGGCGCCCGTCCGCCGTCGTCGCGAGGACGTCGGCGCCCAGGTCGCCCGCGCCGCCGACCACCTCCACCGAGGTGCAGCCGTCGCGTGCGCACAGGGCGGCCACCGCGTGCTCGAAGCCGTCGGCGTCGACCGCGGCGTGGTCCAGGGCGTCACCCCCGACGTCGGGGAGGTTAACAGGCGCCTCCGCGTACCCGACGGGCCGCGGGGCGCCCGACCGGCGCCGGACGGGCGCGAAGCCCCACTTCGCCAGGAGCGCGCCCAGCAGCAGTACGGCCAGGGCGGCGACCGGGGTCACCGGGAGCCTGACGCCGTCCGCCGGGGCGGCCCTCAGGAAGGCGGCCACGCCCGCGACGGCGGTCCCGAGCAGCCCGAGCGCGAGCACGGCGTCGCGCCCCAGGCCGGTCCGCCCCGTACGCCCCGGGCCGGGGCGTCCCGCCGCTCCGGCGCCGCGTACGGACGCGGGTACACCTTCCTCGGATGTGGTCATACGAGTCCCCCTCCCGCCCCGGCCCACGGCGGACGCCGAAGCCTGTTCGACGCCCGTATGGCCGAAATCCCCGGGCTGAAACCGGTAGGGGGTCTCAAAACCGTCGGCGATCCCCCTGAGGATCCGCCGCGCCTTCGAGCGGGACGACGACCTCGATGCGTTTGCCGCTGCGTGCGCCGGGGGTGATCGTCACGCTCCGCGTGAGGCGGATCACCAGCGGCCGTCCGAAGCCGCCCGGCCCGTCGCCGCCCCGGCGGGACGGGTGGGCGGGGTCGGGGAACGCCGTCAGCCCTTCCGGGGCGGGACGACCACGACCATGCCCTCGGCCACGCTGGGCGCGGTGGCGAAGGCCTGTTCGGCACCGGTGAGCTCCAGCAGCCGGGCCAGCCGGCTCGGCACGGTCCCCGCCAGGACCACCGGCCGGTCCAGCGCGGGCTGCAGCAGGATGCTGAGCGCGGTCGAGTCCACGAAGGTCACCCCGGTGACGTCCAGTACGAACCGGGCTACACCGGGCACTGCGGGATCCATCGCGGTCCGCAGATCGGCCACGTTGTCCATGTCGAACTCACCCGCCATCACGACGATGCGCACGTCCCCGGCGGAGCGGGTCTCCACGCGACTGCGTGCCCCGGTGTTGTGCGTGTCCATGCTGCTCACGTCCGTCTTCCCCACATTTCCGTCCGCGTTCCCGAACCGTTGCGCCCCGTCACCGGCCCCGCCGCCTGCCTCACCGTGCGCGGGGGAGCTTGACCACGGTGACGAAGAAGTCGTCGATCTGCTGGATCGCCCGGATGAACTGGTCGAGGTCGACCGGCTTCGTCACGTAGGCGTTGGCGTGCAGCTTGTAGCTGCGCAGGATGTCCTCCTCGGCCGCCGAGGTGGTGAGCACGACCACGGGGATGTGGTTCAGCTCCGGGTCCGTCTTGATCTGTTCGAGGACCTGCCGTCCGTCGTACTTGGGCAGATTCAGGTCGAGCAGGATCAGATCGGGACGCGGGGCGTTGGCGTGCTCGCCGCGGCGGTACAGGAAGTCCAGGGCCTCCAGACCGTCCCGCACGACATGCAGCACGTTCCCGATCTTGTTGTCCTCGAAGGCCTCGCGGGTCATCAGCTCGTCGCCCGCGTCGTCCTCGACCAGCAGGACTTCGGCGGGGGCGGCCTGGGGCCGGTCTGCGGGAGTGCTCATCGGAGGGTTCCTTCGGTAGGTACGGGAGCGTGCGCTCCGGCATCGGCGCCGGACCCCGCGGTCTAGGCCGCGCCGGGGGCGGCGGTGCCGCTGTCGGTGGGGGCAGTGGCGACGGGCAGGGTGAAGACGATCCGGGTGCCTTCCCGGTGGTCGGCGTCGATGCGGATGCGCCCGCCCGCGTGCTCGACGATCTTCTTGCAGAGCGAGAGGCCGATCCCGGTGCCGCCGTAGGTCTCCCGGCCGTGCAGCCGCTGGAAGATGACGAACACCTTCTCGGCGAACTCGGCCGGTACGCCGATGCCGTTGTCGGTGACGGTGAAGGTGTGGAAGCCCGCTTCCGCCTCGGGGCCGCCGGCCACGGCCACCTCGATACGCGGAGCGCGGTCAGGCGAGCGGAACTTGACCGCGTTGCCCACCAGGTTCTGCCACAACATCGTCAGGAGCGTCGGGTCGCCGACCGTGTCCGGGAGCCGCTCGGGCCGGGTGATCTCCGCGCCGCTCTCCTCCACGGCGGCGGCCAGGTTGCGCAGCGCCCGGTCCAGGGTGCCGTCCAACTCGACCGTCTCGCGCGCGTCCTGGACCCGGCCCACCCGGGAGAAGGTCAGCAGGTCGTTGATGAGCACCTGCATCCGCTTGGCGCCGTCGACGGCGAAGCCGATGTACTGGGCGCCGCGTTCGTCGAGCTGGTCCCCGTACCGCTTCTCCAGCAGCTGGCAGAAGGAGGCCACCTTGCGCAGCGGTTCCTGGAGGTCGTGCGAGGCCACGTACGCGAACTGCTCCAGCTCGGCATTGGAGCGGCGCAGCTCCACCGCCTGCGCGTCGAGCTCGGCGGCCGTGCGGTCGAGCCGTTCGGCATTGCGCCGCGAAGCCTTCAGCTCGGCCACGGTTCGGTGCCGCATGGCCTCCACCGCCTGCGCCAGGGCGCGTAGATCGGAGGGGCCGCGCAGGGGGATCTCCTCCTCGAAGGCCCCGTCCGCCACCCGCTGGGAGGCGGTCCGCACCAGGGCGAGCGGGCGCAGCACGCCCACGTGGAGCAGCACCGCGAGCGCGGAGCCGGCCAGCAGGAAGGCCGCGACGATCGCCAGCAGGATGTGGTCGCGCTGCGTGCGCGCATCGCCGAAGGTGGCACGGGCGTCGGCCTGGATGCGGTCCAGACGCGCCTGCTGGGCGGCGATCCGGCGGCGGACCTCGTCGAAGCGGTCCTTGCCGGCCTGGAGGGACGGCGGGGCGGTGCCGTTCTCCACGGAGGCGACGGCGGGGGCCGCGAACTGCTCGCGCCAGGTCCGGGCGGCCTCCTGGACGGCCGCCAGGTCCTCGCGCACGCCGTCGTCGCCGACATCGCCGGAGAGGACCGTCGCCAGGCGCTGGGCGGCCGCGGTCTCGTCGGCCAGCCCTCGTTCGTACGGTTCCAGCAGCGCCGGCTCGTCGGCGAGCAGGTAGCCGCGGACCCCGGTCTCCTGGTCCAGCAGGGCCGTCTCCAGCCGCAGGGCGTCCCGCTGGGCGGGCAGGATTCCGTCGACGAGCCGGTTCCCGGCCGTCGTGGTGTGGGACAGCAGGGCCGCGCCGAGCGCGCCCGTGCCGACGACCATGAGGGCGAGCGCCACCAGCACGGTGGTCAGCCAGACCTGGAGGCTCGGCCCCCGGCGGACCGGAGCCCGTCCGGGGGGCGATGCGGGAGGCTGTGCGGGGGAGGTCACGTGGAGGAGTTCCATTCGAGGTGGAGGACGGCGACATCGTCGGCCAGGCCGCCCCAGTCCGCGGCGAGGCCCTGCGCCGCCTGGATCAGCGTGTCGACGAACGGTTCCGCGGGCAGGTCGGCGTGCTTGCGGGCGATCTCCAGCAGGCCCGCCTCGTCGAGGCGGTCGGAGCCGGGGCCGATGCGCCCTTCGATCAGGCCGTCCGTGAAGAGCATCACGGCGCCGCCCGCCTCCAGTGCCACCTCGGTGACGGGCCAGCCGGCCTCCCAGCCGGGCAGGATGCCCAGCGCGGGCCCGCCCGGAACGGTGCGCAACTCCACACCGGCCGCGGAACGTACCAGGAAACCGGGGTGACCCGCGCGCTGTACGGAGACGGTACGGGTGCCGGCAGGCCGGGTGAGGGAGACGAGGGTGGCGAAGATCTCGGGGCCGGAGCGCTCCGCCAGCAGGATCCGCTCCAGAAGCCCGAGCAGTTCGGCGCCGCGGGCGCCCGCCATGACGAAGGACCGCCAGGCCACGCGGAGGCACACGCCCAGCGCCGCCTCGCTGGGGCCATGGCCCGACACGTCGCCGACGACGGCGTGCGTGGCCCCGTCGGGAGTCTGGACGACATCGTAGAAGTCCCCGCCGAGCAGCGTCTGGGCGCGCCCGGGGTGGTAGCGGGCGCAGACGGTGACGGCGTCGGCCGCGTCGTCGAGCAGCAGCGGCGTGGGAAGCAGGCCGCGTTCGAGGCGCGCGTTCTCCTCGGCCCGCAGTCTGCCCGCCTGGAGGGCGGCGGCCGCCAGCTCGGTGCGCTTGCGCTGGATCGCGTAGCGGATCGCCCGCATGAAGACGTCGGCCTCCAGGCGTCCCTTGACCAGGTAGTCCTGGGCGCCGGCCGCGACGGCGGTCAGCCCCGCCCGCTCCTCCGACAGGCCCGTCAGGACGACGACCGCGGCCTCGGCGGACACGGCGAGGACCTTCTTCAGCCCGTCCAGGCCCTGGGCGTCGGGCAGGTGCAGGTCCAGCAGGACGCACTCGGGGGCCTCGGCCCGCAGCAGACGCAGGGCGTCGGCGAGTGAGCTGGCCCGCCCGAGGCGGACCTCGATCCCGCTGTCCTCCACGAGTTCCTCGACGAGCACGGCGTCGCCCTCGTCGTCCTCGATGAGCAGGACGTACGGCGGTACGCCGTTCCACAGCGCCAGCGAGTCGTCCTGCGTTGCGCAGGACGACTGCCGGGGCCGGACCACCGGCTGCTGCGGTGTGCGGGCGGCCGGGCGCTGGGCCCCGAGCCCGGGAGTGCTCACCATGGCGTCGCGTCTGTCCCTTCTGGTCTCGGACGGCGGACGCCCGAGGGACGCCTGGTTGCGTCGGACAAGCCTAGAGTGATCATTTGCCGTCAGGCAATATTTTACGAACTCAATGAGTCTGCCATCTCCGCGGACCGACCGGTAACCACCCCCATGAACCGGGGGCGCGGCGGCCGCGCCCCCGGCCGTCAGGCGCTGCCGGGTACGGCGGCAGGGGGCGGCCCCGCGCAGGAGGGGCCGGTGTCCGCGACGGGGCCGTCGGCCGGGTAGGAGCCCGCCGCGGCCTCCCGGAACGCCTCCAGGCCCGCCACCAGCGCGTCCACCGCCTCGGGTGCCATCCGCCCGAGCACCGCCGACAGCTCGCGCACCCGGATGGCCCGCCGCTCGTCCAGCAGTGCGCGCCCCCGCGGCGTGAGCCGCACCTCCACCTCGCGCCGCCGGGACGGATGGGGCGACCGGGTCAGCAGCCCCATCGCCTCCAGCCGGTCGCAGAGCCGGGTGACCGACGGCGGACGGGAACCGAGCACGTCGCCCAGGGTCCGCAGATTGGCGCCCTCGGCGCCCTCCACGGCGAGCAGCGCCCGCAGCTGCGACGGCGATACGGCCGGTTCCACACCGTCCTGGCCCCTGGCGTGCAGCACCGCGAGGAGATCCGCCGCGGCGGCGAGGGCCGCGGCCGGGTCCTCGTGGGCGCCGGAGCGGCCGGGACGGGGCATGGCACCACTGTGCCACTGTCCGGCGCCGTGGGCCCCGGCCGCCCCGTGGCCCCTACCGCCCGCCGCCTGCCCCGGTACCGGGCCGGCCGTGCCAGTCGAGGCAGACGACCATCGCGTCGTCGGCGGCGTCCACGCCGCCCCGGTAC
Source organism: Streptomyces sp. NPDC060232 (assembly GCF_042726555.1). Lineage (NCBI taxonomy): Bacteria > Bacillati > Actinomycetota > Actinomycetes > Kitasatosporales > Streptomycetaceae > Streptomyces > Streptomyces sp. NPDC060232. Next base: position 799,224 of record NZ_JBHXAG010000001.1, read on the forward strand.
CCCGGCAGCTCCTCCAGGAGCGCCCGCGGCACCTGCGAGGGCGGCAGCAGCCGCGTGTTCATGACCGCCCGGGTCAGGGCGTGCAGGGCGTACGGCTCGCCGGCGGGGGAGAGGACGTCGTAGACGCCGTCGCTCAGGAAGAACAGCCGGTCCCCGGGCAGCACCCGGAAGCGCTGGGAGGTGTACACGGTGTCCTCGAACATGCCGAGCGGCAGCTGCGCCTCCAGCTCGAACCGCTCCACGCTGCCCCCGCGCAGCCGCCAGACCCGGGGCGACCCGGCGTCGATGACCTCGACCTCGCCGGTCTCCAGGTCGAAGCGGAGCAGCAGCATCGCCAGGTGCAGCCGCCCCTGGTACTGGCCGTAGAGGGCCTGGTCCGCCAGGGCCGCCTGGTCGGCGAGGTCGAGGCCCGCCCGCCGGGCGTTGCGCAGGGCACTCACGGCGAGGCTGGTCAGCAGCGCCGCGTCGATGCCCTCACCCATGCCGTTGTTGACGGTCAGCGTCAGATGGTCCGCGGAGGCCGACCAGTCGAAGCTGTCGCCGAAGACGGCGTACGCGGGCTCCAGCTGGGCCCCGAGGTCGTACTCGGGCCGGGAGCACGAGCGTCCCGGCAGCAGCTGCCACTGCATCTCGGCGGCCAGGGTGAGTCTCCTGGCCCGGCGCGCCTGCAGGAAGAAGTCGGTGTCGCGGTCGGCGACGAGGATCTCGTGGGCCAGCGCGTCGGCCACGTCCTGCAGCGGGCCGATGTGTACGCCCACCGGGACCCCGGACGGGTAGCGGACACTCAGGACCCCGAGCCGGTCGCCGCGCACGGTCACCGGCAGGTGGACGGTGACACCGTCCTCCCCGGGGACCACGTGCGCCTCCTGAGCACCGAAGGCCCGGCCCTCGGCACTGTTGTACGCCGACACGGAGTCGGCGGTGAACGGCTGCGCCGTGACGGGCTGGAGGCGTGCCGAGGCGTAGTCGGCCATCAGCAGTTCGGCGCCGGCCGCCCCGTGGTCGCGGGCCAGGATGGCCCGGACCTCCTCGAACAGCGCGTGCGGGGCGGCGCCGCGCAGCACCCGCTCGACGTTTCCGCCGCCCCCGACACCCTCGCCGCGTACGCCTCTCGTCACCGGCCCCGTACCTGTCTCTCTCGTAACTGCCACTATGGGGGACGACGAAGCCGCCGGTCCGCCGGGGAAGGGCTGCGCGTACGTCCGGTAGGGAGTGTCACATGGGTCAGCGGTCGATCGGCTCCCCGCGGCCGGCCGTGTCGGCGGTGGCGGAGATGAGCGAGCTGATCGAGCTGCTGGAAGTGGTCTGGGAACGGGGCCGGGACACGGCCAGTGCCGCGCCCGTCTCCTCCGCGCAGGCGCGGGTGCTGTTCCTCGTCGAGGCGAACGACCAGCTGAACCTGCGTGACCTCGGCAGGCTGCTGGAGGCGGCCCCGCCGTCCGTCACCCGGCTGTGCGACCGCCTGCAGGCCGTGGGCTTCCTCGAACGGCACCCCGGGACCGACGACCGCCGCGAGGTGCTGCTCGGGCTGACACCCGCAGGCCGTACCTACCTCGAACGACTGCGCGCCCGCAGGCAGGAGGCGCTGGCCGAGGCGATGGCCGCGATGCCGGAGGCCTCGCGGGCCGCCCTGGCCACGGGGCTCGCCGACTTCTGCGCTGCGGTCGCGAAGCCGCTGCGGCTGCCCTCCCCGAACTCCTTCACCACCAGGACGGCCTGACGCGGGCGGAGGCTTTGCGTAGGGTGGGCGGGCCACCGGCACTGCCTGCCGCTCGCCGTCCCGAGGAGGGAACGTCTTGATGGACATGGTCTTCGCCGGCCGGGTGATCGAGTGGCGCGGCCCCGCGCCGTACTACTTCGTCCCCGTGCCGGAAGAGCAGTCCGCCGACGTGCGGCAGGTGGCGGCCCTGGCCACGTACGGCTGGGGCGTGGTCCCGGTCGAGGCCCGCATCGGCGAAGCCGTCTTCGAGACGTCGCTGTTCCCGAGGGACGGCGGATACCTGCTGCCCCTCAAGAACGCCGTACGGAACCCGCTGGGGCTGGTCGCGGGCGACGACGTCACCGTGGAGATGAGCGTTCGGACCACCGCCGTCAACGGCCGCCGCGCACAGCGGCTTTGAGCCGAGATCAGCTTCCACGCCCAGCGGACGGGGGCGTGGCGGCGGGAGGGGCTTCCGGGTCGGTGGCGCAGGAGATCTCCGGCTCCAGGCCCTCGCTCACCGCCGTACGCGGGCGGCCGGTGTCGGCCCGCCAGGCCTCGAAGGCCAGGGTGGTCGCCGTGACCACGGCGATGCCGAGCAGCCAGCCCCCGACGACGTCACTCACCCAGTGCACCCCCAGTGCGACCCGGGTGTAGCCGACCCCCAGGACCGCCGTCGCCGCGAGCCCCCACGGCAACGGCCGCCAGGCGCGGGGCACCAGCGGGAGCAGGACCAGCAGAAGGACGGCGCTGGAGGTCATGGCCGTCATGGCATGGCCGGAGGGGAAGGAGAAGCCGGGCGCGTGGGCGACGGGTTCCGGCAGGTGCGGGCGGGCTCGCTCCACCGCGTTCTTGACCAGGAACCCGATCAGCGCCCCGGACACCGCCGTGACACCGGCCCACGTCGCCAGCCGCCACGCCCGCCGGGTCAGGAGCCACACCACCAGGGCCGCCACCAGCAGGCGCATGGTCACCGGGTCCCACACCACGCCGGTGAAGAAGTCCAGGACGCCTACCCAGGCCGGGTGTTCGAGGGCGGTACGGTGCAGCCGCTCCGCGGTGGTCCGGTCGAGCCGGTACAGCGGAGGCCACCGGGACTCGACGAGTACGAGGGCCAGGGCGAACGGCACCGCCACCGCGGCCGTGGCCGTCACCGCCAGCACCAGTCTGCGGCCGAACGCCGCGTCGGGCCCCGAGTGCCGGGCCAGCAGTGCTCGGACGGTGCCGAGGCGTCGGGTACGGACAGTGCGCTGTGCCATGGCGGCGAAACCTGCCTTCGGGGAGGGTTCGTAACGGGCGGATAGGCGGACGGGCGGGTGCGGTGTCAGACGCCGAGGTCCCGGGCCGCCGGGGTACCCGGCTGGCGGTTCCCGCCGTTTCCTACACGGCGCCCGCGGTCAGAGCCGCGCGGTGCGCGCGACAGGTGCGGTACGGGCGGCGCGGGCGGTACGTCAGGTGCCGTCGGGTACGTGAGGGGGTGCGGCGGCGGGCGTACGGGGAAGCCGTATCCGCAGGCCCCCCGGTTCCGTGTCGACGGTCAGCCGGCTGTCCCCGGTCATGGTGTCGCCGTCGCCGTCGCTCTCGACCCGTCCGACGTCGATCCCGAAGTCGCCGCCCGCCAGGGCCTCGTCGAGGGCCGTCGCCGGGTCGGACGGCAGGCCCAGGTTCCGGGCGAGCAGATTGCCGGTACCGCAGGGGACGAGTGCCAGCGGGATTGCGGTGCCGGCGACGACGTCGGCGCAGACCCGTACGGTGCCGTCGCCGCCGCAGGCGACCACCAGGCCCACACCGCCCGCGGCACACTCCTCGGCGAGGTCCCCGCTGGGCCGGTCCACGGTGGTCGAGGTCCACCGCTGGTCGGGGAAACCGTGCCGGTGGAGCCGGGCGCGCACCTCGGCGGCCAGCTCGTCCGGGCAGCCGTGGGGATGGCGTACGACGACGACGCTCCCGCGCGCGGGGCGGGGCCGGCCGGGCCGCGCGGGTACGGGCGGGGCGGCGGCCCCGTCACCCGGAGTCCCCTTCGGCGCAGGGCCGTCGGCGGCGCCGCGGTCGGACAGGAACACGGACCCCAGGACGAGCAGCACCGCCGCGCCGTTGAGCAGACCGCCCAGCACGTCGGACGGATGGTGCATGCCCCGGTAGACCCGGGACAGTCCGACCGCGGGCGGCACGAGCAGCAGTACCCCGGCCGCGAGGTAACGCCACGGTCCGCGCGCACGGCGCAACACGAGGACCGCCAGCCCTCCGTACAGGGCGACGGACGCGCCGACGTGCCCCGAGGGGAAACTCGACGTGGGCGGCGCCCCGTCCAGCTGGGGAACGTCGGGCCGGGGCCGCTCCACGACGAAGGTGACGACGAGGAAGACCGCCGACTGGACGGCGACCGACGCCCCCAGGAACACGGCCTGTGCCCACCGCGGGGCGGGCGGCAGCGCCAGCAGCGCGGCCACGCAGAGCACCGTCACTGCGACGATGCCCTCCGTGCCGGCCAGCAGCGACAGCCCCGCGGTCACACCGTCCCCCACCGGGCTGCGATGCGCGGCGAAGTCCTGCACCAGCCGGTCCTCCAGGAGGAGCGGCCAATGGCCTACCGCCCCACGCGTCACCCAAAGGCCCAGGAGCACCATCAAGGCGGTCTGGGCCGCCAGGAGCCACACCAGCCGCGAGCGTCTGGCAGCCCCGCTGTTCTCCGTCGTCATGGAGGCCCTTGTTGCCCGTCGCGGCCCGATGATGCGCCCGCCGGCCGCTGAACACCCTCGCTGCCCCGGCTACCGCTGTCCCCTGGGGAAGGGATGAGGCGCCGTCCGACCGCCTGCGTAGGGTGCCGTCCCATGAAGATCGACACGCTGCTCGAAGACCTGGCGGGCGACGACGTCGCACGAGCGGATGCGGCCCTGCGGCACCTGGCCGATCAGCCCGGCAGCTCCGTTCCGGCGCTGCTGCGCAGGGCGGCTGCCGTGAAGGGCATCGCGCGATCCGGCCGTACCTGAGGGCCTTGCGGCACATCGGGCCGCCGGCCTTCGACGAAGTGCTGGCCGGCGTGCGGCGCAGGGAGCTCCGGGGGCCGGGCGGCCCACATGCTGTGGGGGCGTTCGACGAGCGCTGCGCCGACCGCTACGCCGCGCTGGCGAGCGAGAGGGACTACGGCAGGTCCGGTGTCGGCTTCGGCGCCCTCCACCGGCTTCGGACGGACTCCGAGGCCGGGATGCGGGCCCTGGTAAAGGCCTTCGCCCGGGGCGGCGGCCGTCCCGCACGAGGGGTCCCGGTACGCCCGGCTGCTGCACGAGGACTTCCGGCCGCGGCTGCGCGCCGTGCGCCGTGGTCCGGCCGTGCCGGCGCGGATCCGGCGGGGTGCGATGGCCGCCCTGGTCGCCGGCGGGGGCACCGACGCGCTCGACGAGTGCGACCGGGCGGTGATCGCGCGGCCCGTGAGGCCTGTGCGCACTTGTCCGCGGATCCGGGCCGGGTGGGCCCTGGCACGCGGGTCGTCGGCCACGGATGGCTCGCCGTCACCGCACCGGGCGTGGGCCACGGAGCCTTCCCCGGACGGATCCGCCTCTGAGGGGCACACCGGCGGCCGCCGGCCGACCGCCGACTGACGACGGACGCCGCACGGCCGCGGCCTGCGCCCGGGACGGCTCAGCTCAGGCGGAGCGCCGTCGTGATGGTCTTGCCATCGGGGCGGGTGCGGCAGTCGACGTGCTCCGCCAGGCGCTGGATGAGCGGCCAGCCGTAACCGCCGGGGTGGTCGACCGTACCCGTACGGGCCGCGGGGAGGCGGGGATTGGCATCGGCGATGGACAGCCGCAGGACGTCGCCCGCGATGTCGGCCTGGAAGGCGATCACGCCGTACCCGTGCCGGATGGCGTTGGTGACCAGCTCCGAGGTGACGAGCAGCGCGTCCGCGGCGCTGACGCTGTCGAGGCTGACACCCGCGAGGAGCAGCAGTTCGCGGACACGCTCACGGGCCGCGGCCGCCGAGCCGGGCGGCGCGGCGTGCCGGTGGTCGCCGACGGCGTCCTCGCGGTGCCGCTGCGAGCCCAGAGGGGCTTCGGACGGCGGGGGTGGGTTCATACTCATCGCCTGCCCATGGCCGCACGGGTCGTACCGTGACGACCCGTTCGGGGACGGGGGGTGGGGGTCAGCATGTCATCGCGGTCGCGAGGCTGTCCGCCATACGGAACGCCGCCGCGGCTCCGGTGACTTCGAACAGCCGCCGGACGGCGGTGTGCAGCGGGCCGGCGAGGACGAGCACCGACCCGGCGTCCGCGTGGGCCCGCTGCGCGTCGAGCAGCGCGTGCAGCACGGAGGAGTCCACGAAGAAGGTGCCCGAGAGGTCCACCACGGTGCGCGGCAGGCCGGACGCCGCGGCCTGCGCGAGGGCGCCGGCCAGGAACGGGGCGTTGTCCTCGTCGACTTCGCCACGCAGGCGGATGACCGTCACGTCGCGTGCTGTGGTCGCGGTGACGACCGCTTCCTCTCCCATCACCGGGACATCCTCCTACATCGCGTGCGGGCCCGATGACCGGGTACCCGTCAGGGCAGGGTTCGCAACTGGTCACCTCCAGGGATGAGCCCTCGATACCGCGTGCCCCTGTGGCGCGGTTGCGAGGGGTACGGCCCATGGAGGATGGTTGCCGGAGGGCAACTGTCTGGTCCGAGGTTTTTCCGACGTGATGAACGCGATGAAGAGGTGAGGGGTCCGCGCAGCGGGCCTTCAACGTTTGGTTCCTTCCACCGATACGACGTCGAGCTCGCCCGCCATGGGCCTGTCGTGGAGTCAGGCCCCCTACCCGGTGCTGGTGGCCGACGCCGGTGCGGTCGTGGTCCACGCCAACGAGGCGGCAGGGCTGGTGTTCCCGGACGCCCGCCCCGGCTCGGCGATGGCGGACGCGGTCCCCGGATGGCTGGCGTCGGCGCACGCGCGCTACACCACGCCCCTGCCCGCACAGCGCCCGCCCGCCGGGGCCGGCACCGTCCAGGGGCCCGTCGGCGACCGCTCGTACGAGGCGCATCCGACACCCCGCGACGACGGCACGGTCGTGTGGTGGCTCGTCGACGACACCGACCACCGGCTGGCCCGGGAGGCCCTGTGGACGGAGCGGGAACGCACCGGGTTCCTGGTCCGCTCCTCCAACCTCCTGCTGTCGTCCCTCAACCTCGACCGGTGCATGGACGTCACGGCCCAGATGGCGGCCGACCACCTCGCCGACGCGGCCCTGGTGATCGCTGCCGCACACGGCCCCGAGCTTCCGGTCGTGTCCTGCGTCCGAGGCGGAAGACCGTCCGTATCCCGCGCCGTCGGCGACCCCGAGGACGTGCCCGGGCTGGCCGAGGCGCTCCAGGGCTTCCCGCCCGTACCCTCCCGGTGGCTCGACCCGTCCGCCGCACCGGCCTGGCTGGTGCCGGACGGCTTCGACGCCCTGGGGTCGATCGTCATCACGCCCCTGCCGGGGCACGGTGTACCCGCGGGCGCCCTGGTACTGCTGCGCGCCGACGGCGCGAGCGCGTTCACGGAGGGCGAGGAGGTGTTCGCGCGGCTGTTCGCCGCCCGCGCCGGCGCCGCCATGTCGGCCGCCCGTCTCTACACGGAGCAGGCGTCGATCACCGACACCCTGATGCGCGAACTCCTCCCACCCCTGCTGCACCAGGTCTCAGGGGTCGAGTACGCCGGCGGCTACCGGCCGTCGAAGGACCACGAACGGGTCGGCGGCGACTTCTACGACGTACATCCCGCCGCCGACGAGGGCGAGCCCTCCCTCGTCGTGCTCGGAGACGTGTGCGGCAAGGGACTGCAGGCGGCGGTGATGACCGGCAAGATCCGCAACACGCTGCACGCCCTCCTGCCGATGGCCGACGACCACCACCGGATGCTCAGCCTCCTCAACACCTCGCTGCTGAACTCCGAGAACGCCCGCTTCGCCACCATGGTGCTGGCCTCCGCGGCCCGGGACGGCAACGCCGTGCGGCTGCGTCTGACGAGCGCCGGACACCCCGCCCCGCTGATCCTGCGCTCCGACGGCCGGGTGGAGGAGGCCCCTACGAAGGGAACACTGGTGGGGGCGCTGCCCGAGATCACCACGGAGACGGCCCGCGTGACCCTGGCACCCGGGGACACCTGCGTGCTGTACACCGACGGGATCAGCGAGGCACGGGGAGGACCCATGGGCGGTGCGATGTTCGGGGAGGATCGGCTGCGCCGCGCCCTGTCGGAGTGCGCGGCGATGCCCGCCGAGGCGGTGGTGGAGCACGTACAGATGCTCACCTCACAGTGGGTGGGGGCCGGGCGCCACGACGACATGGCCGTCGTCGTGATCGCGGCCCCGCGCACCAACCACCTCAGCGCGGTGGACGGCCACACCCGCGGGCGGTTCACCGCGTGAGCCCGTACGACACCACGGCACCCGGACCGGCACCCGCACCCGCATTCGGATCCGCACTCGCACCCGCATCCGCACCGGCGCCGGAGGAACTCCGCGCTCGGGTGTGGGAGTCGGTGATGGCGTTCGACGAGGCCGCCACGGTCGGTACGGTGCTGCGCGCACTGGACGACGGCATGGCGGCGGAGGACCTCCTGCTCGACGTGATCGCCCCCGTCCAGGGGCGGGTCGGCCGGGAGTGGGCGGCGAACCGCATCACCGTGGCCCAGGAACACGCCGCGACCGCCATCAACGACCGGGCCGTCGCAGCCGTCGCCCTGCACCCCTCGGCGCACACGGCACCGACACGCGGCCGGGTCACGGTGGCCTGCGTGGACGGCGAATGGCACGCCCTGCCCGCCCGGCTCCTGGCCGAGGTACTGCGGATCAGGGGCTGGCGCGTCGACTACCTCGGGGCGCAGGTGACCGCTCCGCACCTCGTCGCGCACCTGCACCGCACCGGCCCGGACGCCGTCGCGCTCTCCGGCTCCCTCGCGACCCGGCTGCCCGCCGCGCACGCGGCCATCACCGCATGCCAGGCCGTGGGGACCCCCGTGATCGTGGGCGGGGCCGCCTTCGGACCCGGGGGCCGCTACGCCCGCCTGCTCGGCGCGGACTCCTGGGCCCCCGACGCGCGGGCCGCCGCCGACGAACTGGCCTGCGGCCCGCTGCCGCGGCCCCGGCCCGGCCACCAGGCCGTGGACGACCTGCCCCACCTCAGTGACCAGGAGTACACCCTGGTCGCCCGCAGCCGCCCGCGGCTCGTCCGAACCGTGTGCGCGGAGCTGGAGAACGCCTTTCCGGCGATGCGCGGCTACACCGAAGCGCAGCGCGAGCGCACCGCCGAAGACCTCTCCCACACCGTCGAGTTCCTCGCCGCCGCCCTCTACACCGGTGACGAGGACCTCTTCTGCGACTTCCTGCTGTGGACCGCCGCGGTCCTGGAGGCCCGTGGCGTTCCGGCCGCCTCGCTGCTGCCCGCCCTGGAGCTCCTGCAGCGGGAACTGCACGACTTCCCCCGCGCCACCGCCACGCTGCGGGCCGGAGCCGCCCGCCTGACCGTCCACCCTCTCACCGCTGCCGGGACCGCTGTATGACGAGCCTGCCCTCCGCCCCGCTCGGCCTGACGTACTCCTCCTCGCGCGAGGCCGTGCGCGTCGAGCTGAGCGGCGACCTCGACCACCGCCACGCCGACCGCCTCGTGGAGGCCGTGGACCGGGTGCTCGCCGAGCACCCCGGGCTGCGTGACCTGCGGCTGGACTGCACCGGGCTGTCCGCGGTCGACTCCAGCGGCCTGTCGGCGCTGCTGATGGTCCGGCGGCGCACCGACGAGGCGGGCGCGGGGCTGCACCTCGACGGCCGGACCGTACAGCTGGACCGCCTCCTGGAGATCACCTGCACCCTGGACCACCTCACGGCACCGAGTGCGGGCGCGCGGGCCCTCCGCTGCACCGGCGGCGGCACCGCGCGCGGCGGTAAGCCGGAGGAGAACCTGCCCGCCGCCCCCTTCGCCGGCCCCTCCGCCGGCCCGGAGCCGCGCGCCTGAGCCCGTGTCATGACCAGCTGTGCCGCGGGGACGCGGACGGCTCATGAACAGCGGTGGGGCGGGGACGCGGACGGTCGCACCCTCAGCCGTGGGGCGGTGACACCGCGTCCGGCGGACCGGGAGTGCCGGTCGGGGCCCCGACCGCCCGGCAGACCCCGGCACGTCCGGCCGCCGCGGCGCCCGCCGCGGCCCGGTGGGGCAGCTCCGGGTCCGGCGCGGCCCTCAGGAGCAGCAGTTCGTGGTAGAGCGGGGCGGCTCCTCCGGCTGTTCGCCGGGACCGAACGACCCGACCGCGGCACCGTCACCGTTCGCCCCCTGGATCGCCACGGCCGCCACCCGCGACCTGCTCCGTACGGGCGACACGGCGCACACGCTCACCGTCGCCGACGACGGAGTCACCGCCCTGCCCCCGTTCCGCCTCTCGGCGGACCCTGCGCTTCCTGGCCCGTCCTCGAACTCACCTCCTCGACCCGCACCGTCGAGAAGCACTCCTTCGTCCTCACCGACCTCGGCGCGCTGTCCCCGGTACACCTGACCTACACGCCGCTGCCGGACGCCCCGGCGCCGCCCCCGCCCGCCAGCCGCGCGAGGCCACCGGCCCCGAGGCCCGCGCGGCCTGGGCGCCGCTTGCCTGCCGGCTCAACGTGGCCATGCGCGGACCCTATGCGGCCGCGAGCGCGGTGGTCGAGGGGGCGTGGACGCGCAGCGGGGGCGACCGCCCCCGGTCACCCCCGCCTGTTCATCGCGGCTCAGAAGTCACGCGCTGCTCCGTGCGCTCAGAACTGCAGCGCCCATGAGTCGATCTTTCCGGTGTCGAGATTCGCGTTGTCGTTCACCCGGAGCTTCCACACCCCGTTGGCCACCTCGGAGGAGGCGTTGACGGTGACGGTCTTGATGATGTTGTCCGCGCTGCCGCCCGAGCGGTTGTGCAGGTTGTACAGGGTGCCGTCGGGCGCGACCAGGTCCACCTTGAGGTCGCCGATGTAGGTGTGCTTGATGTCGACCGCGACGGACAGCGCCGCCGGGGCGTTGCCGGCGACCCCGCTGACGGTGACGGGCGAATCGACCGTCGCGTTGTCCCCGATCGCGTAGTCCGCGGTGTTCTCGAAGCGCTTGCCCGGCGGGACGGTGCCGCCCTCACCGACGTTGAGCAGCAGGTTCGGGGAGCCCGTACCGGGGCTGGTGACCACGTTCGGGGTCGCGGCGGCCACCAGGCCGTCGCGGACCTGGGCCGGGGTGCTCGAAGGGTTCTGCGCCAGGTACAGCGCCGCCGCGCCGACCACGTGCGGAGTGGCCATCGAGGTGCCGGAGATGGTGTTGGTGGCGGTGTCGCCGGTGCCCCACGTGGAGGTGATGGAGGAGCCGGGGGCGAAGAGGTCGAGGACGGTGCCGTAGTTGGAGTAGCTCGCCTTGGCGTCGGTGCTGGTGGTGGCGCCGACGGTGATGGCCTCGGCGACGCGCGCCGGGGACTTGGTGGAGGCGTTCGTCGACTCGTTGCCCGCCGCGACGCCGTAGGTGATGCCGGAGGCTATGGAGTTGCGGACGGCCGTGTCGAGCGCGGAGTCCGCGCCGCCGCCGAGCGACATGTTGGCGACGGCCGGCTTGACGGCGTTGCGGGTCACCCAGTCGATGCCGGCGACGACCTGGGCGGTGGTGCCGGAGCCGTTGTTGTCGAGGACGCGGACGCCGACGATCTTGGCCTTCTTGGCCACGCCGTACGAGGTGCCCGCGACGGTGCCGGCGACGTGCGTGCCGTGGCCGTGGCCGTCCTGGGCGGTGTTGTCGTTGTCGATGGCGTCGTAGCCGTAGGAGGCGCGGCCGGCGAAGTCCTGGTGGGTGATGCGGACCCCGGTGTCGATGACGTACGCGGTGACGCCCTGGCCTGCCTGGTCCGGGTAGGTGTAGCTCTGGTTCAGCGGGAGCGCCCGCTGGTCGATCCGGTCGAGGCCCCAGGACGGCGGGTTCGGCTGGGTCGCGTCCACGGTGAAGACGCGGTCCTGCACGACCGACTGGACGGCCGGGTCGGCGGCGAGCTTCCTGGCCTGCGCCTCGGAGACCTTGACGGAGTAGCCGTTGAGGGCCGCGGTGTAGGTCCGGTCGATCCGCGCGCCGTACCGCTTCGCCACGGCCTTGCCGCTCTCGGCGGTGGAACGGGCCGCGGAGTCCTTCAGGGTCACGATGTAGCTGCCGGAGATGGTTCCGGCGGCGCCGGCGTTCTCGATGACGCCCTGCGCGCCGCTGTCGGCCGCCGAGGCGGGCAAGGCGGCTGCCGCGCCGAGCGCGAGGGCCGCGACCGCGGTCGCGCTGATGTCGGCGAGCCTCCGGCGGGTGTGACGCATCACGGACATGTGGGGGGTCCTCCTCGTAGGTGGTGCACTGCGGGGATGAGGCGGGGGCGATGGCCGACGGGTGCGCGGTCATGTGGGCGGACATGGTCATGACAATTCGCCAACTCGCCTCTGCCTTCGAAAGGTTGACCCACCCCCGGCCCACCCACAAGGGGTCGGCGAGCGCGTGGCATCCTTGCCGTGCTCCGGTCGTGACGGGGCAAAGACGCGCCGCACATGACGCGGGCACGGCCGGTGGGGTCGGCCCGCGGCAGGAAGCGCGCCGCCCCCGTGCCCGTACCGCTCGTACCGCCCCGGCCCGCGGCGGCCCGACGGGCGCGGTTTCACGCCGGAGACCGGTGGGGCGCCGGAACCGATCCGGGCGCCCGCCCTTCCACAGCGGGACGGCCCGGCGCCGCCGCTGCCTGGCCCGATCCACGCGTCTCCGGCGCCGTGACGGACTACGCCGGCCCCGCGGACGCAGCGGGTTCACGCCACACCACGCATCCGGCGAGAGCCCCGGCCGCGCGGGATCAGCGGTCGCGTGACGCTCGTCGAAGTCGCCCGGGTGGGTGACATCGGGGACCGGCCAGGGGCCGGGGAGGGCTGCGGAGGCATAGGGGATCACCTGCCGAAGTGCGCAGGACCCGAGTTGTGAAATTTTCGTGAGTGGGCCCGCGCGGGCCTCGCGCGAGAGGGCGGCGCCCGGATCCCCGGAGGAGCAGGAAATCAAACGCAGGGAGCAGCAGAGGCAACAGCACGGCGCGGCGAGGGGCGGAGGCGATCCGCGCGACCCCACCGGCCCTCCGCGCAGGCGTTCGGCCGCAGGCTCCTCACGAGTGCCGGTGATGCGCCTTGCCGGCGATGCGCCAGCTGTCGCCGGAACGGACCAGCAGGAAGACATCGGTGAAGGGGGCCGCGCCGTGCGAGAGCGTCATGGTCGCCGTGGCGACGGTGCCGTGGACGTCGATCGCGTCGATGCGGCGGCTGTGGGCCGGTTCGTCCGGGGCCGGTCGGCCCGGGAAGCGGGCGCAGTATTCGTCCAGGGGCCAGGAGGCGAACGCTCCCTCACGGATGCCCTCGATGGGGGCGGTGGGCGCAGACGCGCCGCGGAAGTGAGCCGGGTCGCCGGTCGCGTGCTGCCGAACGCGCCTACCGGCTCGGCGGCTCTCGCGACGCCGGTCCTGCTGGTGCGTGCGGTGTCAGGGGGCGGTGACGGTGGCGAGGGCGGCCTGGAAGCGGGTGGGGGTGGGGAGGTCGGCGAGGTGGTAGCCGGGAACGGCGGCCGGGTGGGGCAGGGCGCCGACGTAGGGGTCGGCGAGGCCGTTGGCGAGCCCGGTCCCGGCGGCTTTGAGGCAGGCCTCCTTGCGGGCCCAGCAACGCGCGAGTGCGGTGACGCGCTCCGAGGCGGGCAGAGCGGTCAGCTCCTGCGTCTCGGTGGGATGGAGGAGATGGAGGACGTCGGTGAGGGTCTGCGGGGTCGGGTGCTCCTCGATGTCGACGCCGACGGGGGTGGTGGCGAGGGCGATGTAGGCGTGGTCGCCGCTGTGGGAGAGGGAGAAGTGGAGCGGGTTTCCGGGGACGTTGGGGCGGCCGTGAGGGGCGCCGCAACAGGGGCAGTCCTCGCGGGTGAGCCGGACGGTGTGGGGTGGCTGGTCGAGGTAGAGGCCGAGGAGGGTGCGCAGGGCGAGGTGGGAGGCGACGTAGCGGTGGGCCAGCCCCGGGGTGTGGAAGCGGGCGGCGCGTTCGCGTTCCTCTGCGTCGAGGACGGAGTTGGCGTCGGTGACGGGGTGGCCGCCGACAGCGTCGATGGTGGTGTTGAGGGCCCACACCACCGGTGTGGTGGGGGTGGGCGCGGGGCCGGGTACGGGCGCGGTGGGGCCGAGTTGGTTCACGTGCTCGATCACGTGTTTGAGGGTAGTCGAGGCTGGTGGGGGTGTCGGTCGTGGCTGCCCGATGTGGCGGGCGGGCCGCTGCGCCCGAGCGGCTCGCGCGGCGACTCCGGCGGCCTGGTCGTACTCGGCGGCCGAAGCCGGTGGCGGTGTTCAGTGCGCGCCGTGATGTCCATCCGGCTGGCACCCGTTCGGGACGGGGCGTATGCCGGATGGCTGGTGACCCGTGCCGTTCCTAGCATCAGGTCATGATCTTTCGTCGTCTGTGGTTGTCAGCCGCCGTGCCGGTGCTGGCTGTGTCGTCTCTGCCGCCCGTCGCGGCTTCTGCCACACCCCACCCGTCCGGAACAGCTTGGTCTGTGCAGCGCGACGCCGACGCGCTACGGGACACCGGGGTCACCGGGGTGGCAGTCCGCCTGGAAACCCCGCGCGGGACGGTCACGGCCCGCTCCGGGGTGGGGGACCTGGTCACCCGCCGCCCGGTTCCGCAGGACGGCTACCTGCGTCTGGGCAGTACCACGAAGACGTTCGTCGCCACCGTCCTGCTGCAACTGGTGGGCGAGAACAGGATCTCCCTCGGCCAGACAGTGGACCAGCTGCTGCCCGGGGTCGTGTCCGGTGCTGGAAACGACGGCCGGACCATCACCGTCCGCGACCTGCTGCAGCACACCAGCGGCCTGTCCGACTACATCCACGACGTCTTCCCCGACCCCGGTTCGCGGACCTACTTCGCCGACCGGGGGCGTGCCTACAAGCCCGAAGAGCTGGTGGACCTGGCGATGCGCCATGAACCTGCCTTCCCGGCAGGCACCCGCTGGGCGTACTCCAACACGAATTACGTGCTTGCCGGAATGATCATCGAGAAGGTCACAGGCCGCACCTGGGAACAGCAGGTCCACGATCGGATCCTGCGTCCGCTCGGCCTGCAGCACACCGACACTCCTGGCACCCGGCCCTACCTCCCGTATCCGCGCACAGCCAACTATCAGCAGTTCACCGCGGACGGCCCGATGGTCGACACCACGATCGCCTACCGTCCCTTCGACAGCGGGGCCGACGGCTCGATGACCGGCACGGCCCGCGACCTCAACCGCTTCCTCGCCGCACTGGCAAGCGGACGGCTGCTGAAGCCCGCCGTGCTCGCCGCCATGACGAACACCGTGCCGGTGCCGCGGGACAGCGGCCACCCGGAAGGCACCCGGGACGGCCTGGGCCTGTTCTTCACACCCTTGTCCTGCGGAGGCGGCTACCTCGGGCACGGAGGAAGCGGCTTCGGATATGTCGTCCGGGCGGCGACAACCGTGGACGGCCGACGCACCATCACCGTCTCCGCGCACAGCCGCTCTGCGGACCCGCAGAACGCGGCCCGTCAGGAAGACGCGCTGAGAGACCTCGTCGACCACGCCCTGTGCCGCACCGCCTGAAGGCATCGCGGTGGGGCACATGCTGTTCGTGCAGCCGCCCGGGCACGATGGTGCCGGGCCGCTCCGCACCGTATCCGGCAGGCTGATCAGGCGAGCCACGGGGATTCGAAACCCGGTACCGGGGCATCCACACCATTCGACCCAGCCGACCGACAGGAGGCAGTAGTGACCACCTACGTCATCACCGTGCCCGGCACCTTCCTGAGCGACATCGACGACGAGACACGCTCCGAGCTGAGCAGGAGGCTGGCTTCGCACCACACCGACCTGAGCGAGACGGAAGACGTGGAACTGCTCACGGTCCACGAGGGCGGCACCTTCTCCGTCCGGCTCGAAGTCGAGGCCGCCGACCGGGCATCGGCCGAGGGCGACGCCGTCCGCCTCCTGGCCACAACCCTTGAGGAACTGGGCTTCCCGGAGAAGGAGGCCCCTCTGGGGCCGCCCGCGGTCACGGGAATCGACGGCGAGTCCTGACCCCCCGCCGGCCCCGCCACCGGCCGCGGAGCCGCAGCAGCCGGGGCACCGGCGCGCCACCGGCACCGTGTGGTGCTGACCCGAAGTGCGGGTGGCGGCGCGCAGCGGACGCCGGCCGGCTCCGACGTCGGTGTCAGCGCCAGGCGGGATGCCCCTCGGTGGAGTCACCGGTGGTGAGTGCGCGCTCGCCGGTCTTGTCCATGCGCACGGCCCAGACCACGGGCTTCTCGTAGGGGCCGCGGACGAATGCCACCCACTTGCCGTCGACGGACCAGGCGGGGTCCATCTCATGGGCGCTGGTCGCGACCAGCGCACGGTCGTCACTGCCGTCGGCGTCCACGAGGCGGATGTCGCCCTGAGTGGCTGTGCCGTAGGTGCCCGCCGTGTAGGCGAAGGTGGCGCCGTCGGGTGACCACACCGGGTCGAGCGCCGGGTGGGGCAGCCGGGTCACCTGTTGGGGGGCGCGGTTCGGGGCGGCGGGGTCGACCACGTGGATCTGCCAGTTCTCGGGCTCCGTCTGCAGGCAGACCGCGATGCTCTTGCCGTCCGGCGACCACGCGGGATCCTCGACCGGGCCCTTGCCCGAGGTGAGCTGGCGCGAGGAGCCGTCGGCGACGGTCACCGCGAACAGCTGCTGCACACCGTCCTTCATGCGGAGCACGGCGAGCCGGCTGCCGTCCGGCGACCAGGACACCCTGCCGCCGGCGATGGAGGTGATCCGGCGCGCGTTCGAACCGTCGGCGTTGGCGGTCCAGACGGCCGTGCCCTCGGGTGTGCTGCGGGTGAACGCGAACGACCTGCGGTCAGGGGACCACTGGGGCAGGGTGTCGCATGCGCCCGCGCCTCCTGCGATGAGCTGGACGGGCTTCTCCGCCGCGGCGTCCCGGCGGGCGATGACGGCGTGGCAGGTCCCGGGCCAGCCCGGGGCGGTGTCCTGCCGGATGAGCAGGGGATCGGTCGGGAACGAAGCGGGGGCGGGGGCGGATCCGGTGGGCGTGGCGGCGCCGCGCTTGGCATCGTCCTTGGCGGAGCCGTTCCACGGCTGCCACACGAACAGGCCGACGGCCGTGAGAGACGCCACGAGCGCTGCCGCCATCATGGCGCGGCGACGCCGGGGCCCTGCTGCATCCGCCTGCGCCTCGTGCGGGGCTACGGGTACGGGCAGGGGTACGGGGGAGACGACTTCCGCCACGGGCCCCGTCACCGTGCGCGCGTGTTCCGTACGGGGCTCCGCGACACCGGGCTGGGCAGTGTCCGCCACCGGAGGATCCTGCGGGCCGGCCTGCGGGATGTCCGGCGTGGTGTCGCGCGCGGTGGGACGCACCACCGGCTCCGCGGGCGGGAGCAGCTGCGTCGCCGCATCAGGCAGCCAGGATGCACCGTCCGGGTGGCGGACGGTGAGAGTGGTGAGGAAGGCGGCTGGGGTGGGCCGTGCGGCCGGGTCCTTGGACAGACAGGCGCCGATGGCTTCGCGGAGTTCACCGGGCACCGCGCTCAGGTCCGGCTCCTCGTACACCACCTTGTAGTGCCTGGCCGCGGACGGGCCGTCGCCGAAGGGGGTGCCGCCCGCCGCCTGGGTGAGTACCACCCCCAAAGCGAACATGTCGACCGCAGGGGTGACCGGCCCACCGCCGGTGAGCTGCTCGGGTGCCAGGAAACCCGGCGTGCCGACCTGCAGGCCGGTCTGCGTCAGGGCGGTTCCGTCCAGGGCGCGCGCGATGCCGAAGTCGATGACTCGCGGCCCGTCCTCCGCGACGATGATGTTCGCGGGCTTCAGATCGCGGTGGATGACCCCCGCCCGGTGGATCGCCTCGAGTGCCTCGGCCAGGCCGGCCGCGAGGACCGTGAGCGTGTCCGGAGGCAGCGAACCGACGCGTGCGAGCACCGCTTGCAGGGTGGGTCCGGGCACGAAGGCCGTCACCAGCCACGCCGGGTCCCCGTCCGGGTCCGCGTCGACCACCGGCGCGGTGTGGAAGCCGCCGACCCGGCGCGCCGCCGCGACCTCGTCGGCGAACCTGCGCTTGAAGCCGGGCTCGGTGCTCAGTTCGGGGCGTACGACCTTGACGGCGACCGCACGGCCGGACTGGGAGCGACCCAGGTAGACGACCCCCATGCCACCCTGGCCGAGCCGCCCCACCAGCCGGTAGCGGCCCTCGCCGAGCGAGGTCGGATCGCCCGCTTCGAGCGGCTTCATATGTCCCCCGTTTCACACCTTGCGCAATGAACAGCCTCTCCCTACCTGGCGCGCTGTCCACCAGTCAAGCCAGTCCCGAGCGGGGACGTGCCCGGGACGTGCCCGGGACGTGCCCGGCGAGGCCGGATCAGGCCGTGACCGGTGCGGACGCCTCGGAGGACTCCGAGGCCTCGGCGTGTACCGCGGCTGCGGCCCCGGTCTCGGCTCCGGCCCCAGCCCCGGTCTCGGTCCGGGGGATGCGGTGCAGTCCACGACGGTCGTAGAGGCGGGTGATGACGAAGCCGAAGAGCAGTGCCGCGACGAGAGCCGCGCCCATCGAGGCCCATGCCCGGGTGAGCCCCGCGTCGGCCTGGGCCCCGTAGTAGAGCAGGGAGCGGAGCCCCTCGGTGATCTGGCGCAGCGGCTCGAACCCGGCGAGGGCGCGGAAGAAGCCGGGCAGCGCCTGGACGGGCACGGTCGCGCCGGAGGAGGGGACGGCCATCGCGACGAAGACGATGGTGGCCAGCAGCATGCCCGGGGTGCCGAAGGCGGCGAACAGGGCCAGGCTGCCGATGCCGACGACCGCGATCGTGGCGACCGAGTAGAGCCAGAGCAGGCCCAAGTGGGAGGCGTCCATGTCGAGGATGCCGACCGTGGCGGCCTCCACCAGGGTGCCCATGATCACTGACAGGCCGAGCATGAGAGCCATACTGATGGCCAGGGTGCGGACGCGGCTGGTGTGCTGGACGGGTTCGCGCTTGCGGAAGGGGCCGAAGTCGGTGTGCAGGTAGCCGAGCGCGGTGTCGACCTGGGAGTGGACCACGTTGGCTCCGAGCATGCCGCAGACGACCAGGACCAGCGCGTAGTAGAAGGCGCTCAGGCCCATGGCGCTGCGCGGCCCGACGGGGTGGCCGTCGGCCACGGTCACGGTCACCGGGTCGGCCAGCTTGAGCTGGGCGGCCGTCGGGAGCGGGGTCTTCTGGGACCCGGTCGGCGATCCGGCCTGCTTCAGGAGCTCCTGCCCGAGCTGGGTGGAGGCGGCGTGGGAGGCCTTCTGCGCAGCCTGCGAGGCCATGGAGGACCCGATGCTGCCGGCGGCCTGGTTGGTCAGCACGGTCAGGGTCGGCGGGGCCGCCTTGCCCGGAGGTGCCGGCTGCGGGGCGATGAGCCCGGTCACCGTGGTCGAGAAGTCCTCGGGGATGACGAGCGCGCCGAAGAGCTTGCCCTTGCCGAGCCGCCTGTCGGCCTCCGCACGGCTCATGACCTGCCAGTCGACGCTCTTGTCGCCCTCGGCCGCCTTCTGGATCCCGGAGACGACCTGCTCGCCCAGGTTGACATGGCGGCCGCCCGCGTCGGCGCCGCGGTCGGAGTTCACCACAGCCACCGGCAGGTCGCGCAGGCTGCCCCTGGGGTCGACGTTGCCGCCGACGTAGAGCAGGGCGAACACCATCGAGAGCACTGAGGCGATCAGTCCCGTTCCGATCCACAGCTGGGGTCGGCGGAGCACGGACGGGGGCGGCGTGGGCTGAGGCATCGATTCTCCGGTGCGGCTGCGTTCCTGCACTGGATACTTCGAGTATCCAGATACTGGATAGTGGCAGTATCTTGTTGTGGTGTCCAATCGCCGAAGGGCCGTGCCGGGCGCCGGGAGCCCGACCGCACGACCAGCAGGGAAGCCGCAATGAAGATCTCGGAGCTCAGCCGGCGGACCGGCGTTCCGGTCGCCAGCATCAAGTACTTCCTGCGGCAGGGGCTGCTGCCCGCAGGGCGGGCGACGGCCGCGACCCTGGCCGAGTACGGGGAGGAGCACGCGCAACGGCTGCGGCTGATCAAGGCGCTGACCACGCTCGGCGGCCTGTCGATCGCCGCCACCCGCGACGTGCTCGGAGCCGTCGACCAGGCTCACGGCGTCGAGGGAGCCCTCGGGGCGGTCAGCTACGCGCTGCCGGTGCCGGGGACGGCCTCGCCCGTGGCCGACCCCGGTGACGCGTCCGGGGGCGACGCGACCGCCGGCACCGAGGTGGCGGAGCTGCTCGCGACCCTGGAGTGGCAGGTGCCGGGTACGTCACCGCACGTGGAGGGACTGACAGCGGCACTGAGGGAACTGCGGAGGCTGGACGCGCAGTATGCCCCGGGGGAGCTCGCCGCCTACGCCCGCCTGGCAGAGTCGGTGGCCCGCCTGGACCTGGAGCGCGCGGTCGGCATCGACGACCCCGTGTCGCTGGCCGAGCGGGCGGTCGTCGTCCTCGCGGTCTGTGCCCCGGTGTTCGAGCTGCTGCGGCGCCTCGCCCAGGAGGACCAGGTCAGGCGCCGAGTCGCGGGCGGTGCCGGCGCCGGCGGGGACGCAGCGCCCCGGTGACCCGGCCCGGCCCACTTTGCGGTGCGCCGGACAGGGTCTGCGCTCGGCGTCCGCTCATCCGAGGGTCGTCGCGTCGTCCCGACGCGCGCGGATCCGTCCGGCTGCTTCGAGCCGGGACAGCCGCCGGTGTTCCCGGGAGGCCCAGCGTCGGACGCGGTCGGGTGCGAGGGGGGTGCCGTGTCCCACGTGGAGTCTGGTGGGGTTCAGGTCGAGCATCCTGCGCAGACTGGCGAGGTTGAGCAGCGGGTCGTCGTGGAAGGGCGGGTTGGCAGGCCGGCCGGGTACGAGGCCGAAGAAGGAGTTGGCGATCAGGTCGCCGGCGACGAGGTCTCCCTCGCCGGTGAGGACGGAGATCGATCCGGCGGTGTGCCCCCGGGGTGGGCATGATGCGTGCCGCGACCCCGAAGTCCTCCAAGTCCGTCTCGCCGGTGACGAGTACGCCGGGTTCGAACGGTTCGACTCGTAGGTGCAGGTTCTTGTTCCTGGCCATGAGTCGGCCCATCCGCCCGGTGGGCAGGTAGGGCTCGCGGGCCCGGCCCGTGCGGAACGGGCCGAGGTCGGCGGCGTGCCCCGCTACCGGTGCCCCGGTCAGGCGGTGCAGTTCGGCGGCGGAGCCGAAGTGGTCGATGTGGCCGTGCGTGACGACGATCAGCGAGACGTCGGCGGGGTCCACACCGTGCGCGGCGACCTGCGCGGCGATTTTTCTGCCGCTGCCCGGTGTACCCGCGTCGACGATGACGGGCCGGCGGCCCAGCAGCAGGTACGCGTTGATGTTGTGTCGGCCCATGACCGGGATAGGGACGACCTTGGTTCGGGACATGGTTCTCTCCTTGGGCATGACTGTCCTACGCCGCGCGGTGGCTCTCGCGGACGGCGAGGGGCAAAAGGGGTGAGGCGTCGGGACGGCCCTTAGCGGAAGCGACGCCGGTATTCGGCGGGAGTGGTACCGAGACGGCGCCGGAAGGAGCGGTGCAAGCTCTCCACCGAGCCGAGGCCGCTGAGGGCGGCGACCTCGGGCAAGCCGTGGCTGCTGTCCTGGAGCAGGCGGCGGGCGGCCTCCAGCCGTACGGATTCGACGTAGGCGGCCGGGGTGGTGGAGGTGCGCCGGGAGAACAGCCGGGAGAAGTGGCGCACGCTCAGGTGCAGCCGCGCGGCCAAGGCATCGGCGGACAGGTCCTCGGTGAGGTGTTCGCCGATCCACATGCGCAGCTCGTCGATTCGGTCGCCCGGGGCGGCCGGCACGGTGAGCGGAACACTGAACTGGCTCTGGCCGCCGGCGCGTCTGACGTACATGACCATGGTGCGGGCGGTGGCCAGGGCGAGTCCGGGTCCGTGGTCCTCGGTGACCATGGCCAGGGCCATGTCCATTCCCGAGGCGATGCCTGCGCAGGTCCACAGGCGGCCCTCCCGGATGAAGATCGGGTCCGGATCGACGGTGACCTGCGGGTGGTCGGAGGCCAGCCGGGCAGCCGTACGCCAGTGGGTGGTGGCGGACAGGCCGTCCAGCAGGCCCGCCGCGGCCAGCAGATGGGCGCCCGAACAGACGGAGGCCACCCGGTGGGTTCCGGGGGCTGCCTCCCGCAGCCAGTCGATGGTCCCGCCGTCGAGCACCGGCTCCACCTCGTGGCCGTCCACGCGGACCGCCCCGGACACCAGGAGGGTGTCAACGTCGCCGTGCACCTCGTCCAGCGTCAGGTCGGCCATCAGCCGGATTCCACTGGCGGTGGCCACCGGCTCCCCTCCGGCGGTCGCGATGCGGACGGTGTACCCGGACCGGCCGGTGCCCGCGACACGGGTGGCGACCGAGAACACCTCGGCCGGACCGGTGACGTTGAGGAGTTCGACGCCGGGGAAGGCGGCGATGACGACCCTGTGCGGTGACTGCATGTGCCGATCATTCCGCCCGGGCGTGATGGCCGCAATGACCATGTTCTGTCACATCCGGACACGAGCGCCCGGCCGGCCCCGGGACCACCCGCGACCGCACGGACGGCCTCACGGCCCCGCCCCCAGGCCCGGGGGGCGCTACGGCCGGGGCCGCCCGCACCGGCGCCGCCGCAACGGCGAGATCGAGGGGCGCGCTACCGGGTCACACCTGGCCGAGGTCCGAACTCACCCATCGCGACGGACGCATGTGGATCACGACCTGCTCACCGTGGTTCTTCCACGCGCCGTCGACGTAGCCGTCCACCTTGTCGGCCGGGAGATACCGCGCGGAGATCGACTCCAACTGCTCGCGCACGGCCGGCACGACCGAGACGACCGGGCCCTCGACCGACACGTACCGGACCGACGGCTCCACACGGTCGACCATCAGGCTGAACCGGCCAGCGGCAGCGATCAGTTCGGCCTTGCGGGAATCGCGGCCGGTCATGATCCAGATGTCACCGCCGGGGGAGTAGTCGTACCAGATCGGTACCGTCAGCGGGGCACGCTCGTCGCCCGCGCTACGGAGAGGGCGGCGATGTGGGGTTCGGCGAGGAACTGCTCACGCTCGGTCCGGGACAGGGCCACGACATCCTCCTACTACCAGGGCGGAAAAGGCGTACGCCCCGGAAACACCACCCCGGCGCCGGACCATTCCCCGAGGCCGACCACCAGGACTCCCCGAGCCGGTCATCACCGTGACCAGCGGCTACGGCGGGGTGGCCCGACCCCGCCCCCACTCCCCGTGTGAAGGGCAAGACGCCTGCACCCGTACCTGCCCCTCCGGACATACCGCCGAACACGTCGGTCCAGCGACACTCGGCTCTCCCAGTCCACGTCGCACGTCGCACGTCGCAAGAGTCGCAAGAGGGGACGCCGCATGCGGGCGCAGCACACCGGTGACGAGCAGCGGAGAGGGCCGCAGCGCTCGGGAGCCGCGCAGGCCGCGCGACAGGCCCGGTCCGGCGGCGGCGCGACGACCGCGGAGTCGATGCTGCAACTCCAGCGTCTCGCCGGGAACGCCGCGGTGTCCCGCATCATCGAGGCACAGCGGCACGCGCACACCGCCGACTGCGGCCACACCCCTCCCGTCCAGGGCACGGCCGCACCCGCCGGTCCCGCTCCCGCCATCCAGCGCATGGAGCAGGAAGAACTGCACCAGCACCCCCCGGGCCCGGCGCTACGGGTGCGCGGTCCCCGCACATCCCGCGCGAACGGCCGCACACCGAACGCGCTGACGGCGGCCGAATGGCAGAGCCTGCCCCAGCCCACCCGGGACGCCGCCAACAAGCAGCGTGTGGCCGTCGACGCGGACCCGCAGACGCTGCAGGAGACCGACCAGATGCTCCACTACCACCTGGGCAACATCCGCAGGCTGGCGCCGGACGCTTCCCTGACGGCGGGGCGCAACGAGGTACTGGAAGGCATCGGCCGCGCCGACCCGCAGACCCGCGGCTACTGGAACAGCCAGGACGCACGCGACGCACAGCTCGGCCGCGACGCCCGAGCCGCGCGCGACGCGTACACGGAGACCGCCGAGGACCGGCAGCAGCGCCACCAGACGGTGGAGGACACCCTGGCCGGCTCCGGCTCCCAGGACGCGATGGGCGATCTGCGAGCACTGCTGGAGCGGTTCGACGGCGTGGCCATCGGCGGGAGCCACTCCGGCGCACCCATCTGGCGGTTCCTGTGCACGCACATGGAGGAGATCCGGGCCGCCGGTGTGAGCACCCTCTACCTGGAGAGCATCCGCGACGACGGCTACCAGGCACACGTCGACGCGTACCTCGCAGGCGGGCCGATGAGCGACGAACTGCAGACGTTCGTCACCCGCTACGACAGCAACATGAACCTGGGCGCGACCGGACTGCGAGCCGTACTGGAGGCCGCCCGGACGCACGACATCCGCGTCAAGGGCCTCGACGGCCGCCCGGCCCGCCGCTCCGCGATGCCGGCTGCCGACCTCTACCAGCGCATCGCGGCCATGAACACCTACGCCACCCAGGCCGTCGCCAACGACCGGCGCCGCCCGTCGGCGACGGGCGGCTACCTCATGGAGCTGGGCAGCGCCCACACCGGCATGTACGGGGGACCGCCGCAGAACACCTCCGTGCACGGGACGGAGTTCCAGGCGGGCGAGGGCTTCCCCGGCGTGGACGACCTGCTGGGCATCCCCGCGGTCGGGTACGAGGACGACCACCGCTTCCGCCGCCTGCCCAACTCCTGAACGCTTTCGACGCGCCGCCCCCTGCGCCCGGTGCCGGCGACCGCCGTACCCGGGAAGCGGAACGGGAAATCCGGAACACCGGATGCCGGGACGCCCACGGGGCCATACTGCAAGCGGAACAGGCCAGTTGAGGGATCCGCCCGGGTCCGGGAGCAGTACGGGCGGCCCGCTCCGTGAGAGGGCGTACATGAGCGACACCATCAAGATGAGCGTTCCGGGAGAGCTCGCGGAACTCCTGGTCGCCGAGGGGCACGCCACGCCCACCCGCGGACGGCGCAGCTCCCAGTGGGGGCTCGACGGCGGCTTCATCGGTGGGACCGCGACGGTCATCGCCCTGATGCAGGCCCCGCAGACCATCGCCTACCTCGCCGGAGCCATCCGCTCGCTCGCGTCCCGGCGCCGCGCCGACCGCACCGACGACCGCACCCGGATGTACGTCGAAGCCATCGGCCCGCACGGCCAGATCCGCTTCGACGGCGAGGCGACCGTGGAGGAGATCGAGCGGCTGCTGCGGCGGACGATCCTTCCCGCACAGAGCCCCGGACCGGCCGAAGGCACAGCCCGGGCCGCCGCCCTCGACACCGACGCCGTCTGACCGCCCCGCCATGGGCGCCTTGCGGAGCCGTTTGAAGTCGCTGGTCGTCACCGCGGTCCGCCGCCACCTGGAAGTCGACCTGGTGAGCGACCTGAAGGACGTCGACGCGACCGACGTCCGCGCCATCACCAGGCTGTACCAGGTGCTGGACCGACGGCCGGTGTATTCGGCCGGACTCGACCACATCGTCCAGACCGTCGACCAGCACTACTCCCGCGCCTCGCCCAAGCCGCTGACCCGCCGCCTCCTGGCATCGCTCCTGGACGAGACCGGCGGGCACTTCGGGGAACTGGGCCGTACGGGGGAGGCGGCGCAATGCCGCCGGATCGCTGCCGAGCTGGCGCCGGACGGCCCGGACAAGACGATCCTGTACCTGCTGTCCGCGATCTCCAGCGAGCAGCAGCTGTACGCCCTCGGATCCCTCACGGTCGACGCCGTCCTGCGCGCGCTGCTCCACGAGGTGGGCCGCAGCGGCCGGCGGATCCGCCGCGCGAAGATCCTGGGCGCCGTCGCCTACGCCGCGCACTCGACGGCCAACATCGAACGCCTCCGGACCACGGTGGAGGCGCTGGCGACGGCCGCCGACACACCCGGCTACCGGGCCCTCGTCACCTTCTACCGCTCCCGCCTGCTGATCGCCGCCGGCCGAATCGACGAGGGGCTGGCCGCGGAGCGGGAGTTCTCGCGGACGGCGGCCGACATCGGCCCGAACGACCGGGCCCACGAGCTGGTGGCGCCGGTCCTGGCGAGCGTCACTCCGCACGACAGCGCCATGGCACACGCCTCCGAGGCCGCCCTCCGAGGCGACTACGTGGGGGCCTGCGGATGGTACGGCCAGAGCGCCGAGGAGCTGCCTCCCGGCCCCGCCAGGTCGGCGCTGCGCCTGTTCGCCGAAGCGGCACGGGTGCAGGGCGGCCTGCTGCCCTCACCTCGCGCTCTGCGCGAGTGCCTGTCCCGGCTCTGCGCCGACGACGTCTTCGCCGCCCGCACCGTCACCGACGTCGAGCTGCTTCTCACGGGCCTGCTCATGACGGCGGTCGACCTCCACGAGGCGGGCCACGATCCGCAGATCGTCGCCGAACTCGCGGACTTCCTGGGGGAGTTCCGGGGCGGGACCGCCGTCGGCCGCCCCCAGGACAGCGGCGCCTACGACACCGACGCCCGCGCGGACATCACGCTCGTGGACTTCCTGGCGCGGACCACGGCGCCGGTGACGCCGGCCGAGATCGCGCAGGGGCTCCCGGCACACCATGTCGTCTGGGTGCTCTTCACCGGTGCGGAGGTCGGCGAGCACTACCTCACCGTCGTCACACTCCGCCCCTCGCACCCCGTTCCCCTCGTACGGCGCACCCACGTCTCGGCGGCCGACGGCAAGGCGCTGGCCCAGTGCATGGACGAGGACTCCGAGGACGCCCCCGCGGAGGCCGTCCGACGGATCTCCGATCTGTTCTTCGCCGACATCGGTCCCGATGCCGCGGGCGCGAGCATCCTCGTCGTCCCCGACTCGGGCACCTGGGCGATGCCCTGGAACGAACTCGCCCCGCGGGGCACCACAGAGCTGACGATCAGCATGTCGGCGGGCGCGGCCCTGCGCTCCCGGCCGGCCCCCGCGGCCGTCGTGCCGCGGGTGATCGGGATCTTCGACGAGGTCGAGCTCGAAGGTTCCCGCCTTGAGGCCGGCGCCCTGCAACAGCTCGACGCCCAGGGGCACATCCGCTTCACCCGGGTGCACTCGCTGGCCGAACTCCAGGACGCGCTGGAGGCGGCGCCGTACGACATCCTCACCGTCAGCGTCCACGGCACGGAGAGCGACGGCTTCGAGTACCGCATGCTGCTGCCCGACGGCCCCTCCTCGCCGGCCGCCCTGCTGCGGCTCGGGCTGCCGCCGGTGGTCGTCCTCGGCTGCTGCTGGTCGGCCAAGTCCACCGAGCGCGCCGACACCACGGCCGCCGCCCTGTCCTGCCTGGTGGCCGGGGCCTCGCAGGTCGTCGGCGGCCTCTGGGCCATCGACGACGAACTGGCCGGTCGCCTCCTGGCCGACACCTACGACCGGCACCTGCGCCGGGGCGTGCCGCTGTCCCAGGCCCTGCGCCAGGCCCACCTCGCCCTCCCCCCGGACCGCCGCCCCGGCGCGGCCGGCCTCGCCTTCATCGGCCGGGGCTGAGGCCTGCGCCGTACCGAGCCCGCAGGTCCGTCTCCGGTCTCCGGCCTCCGGTCTCGGGTCTCCGTTATCCGGGGTCGGCCGGGCGGCAGCCGGCGGAGGGTTCAGGTCATGCTCCAGGACCAGGTGCCGTCGGCGGTGACGAGGCAGATGAGGACCAGGACGTCGGTGATGCCCAGGGCGATGGCCAGGCGGGCGCGGCCGGTCCGGGTGGTGCGGCGGTAGAGGGCGAGGGTGCCGAGGACCACGGCGACGGGGCCGAGCAGCAGGTTCATCACGAGCAGTCCCACCAGGCCGAGCACGAACGCGGTGACCGCCATCGCGTCGGCGTCGCGGGCACGGGCCCCGCTCCGGGGTCGGGTACGGGTACCGGCACCGGTACCGGTACCCGTACGGGGTGGGGTGCGCGGGCTCATCGCAGACCCCCGCGCTCGTGGTGGGGGAGTGCGCTCCGGCCCCGGCCGGACAGCCGTTCGCGGGCGGCGAAAAGGCCGAGCCACAGGGCGATGACGAGACCGGCGGCCGCGCCGACGGGTACGGGGAGGTGAGCGACGGCGCCGAAGACGACGCCGAGCACCAGAAGTGCGCCTACGAGGAAGAGCATGGGATGTCCTTCCATTCAGGTAACAGTTGTTCACTGACTACCCGGTTCAGTTGGCGTCATGCTGGCGGCGCACGAGTGTGACGCGGTTGACTTCGCGTCATGAGCCCTTCCGCCGGGGTCCGCGAGACCCAGCGCCGTCGCACCCGCCGCGCACTGCTCGACGCGGCCCTGGCGTTGTTGGAGGAGCGCAGCCTGGGAAGTCTCGGGCTCAGGGAGGTGACCCGGGCCGCGGGCGTCACCCCCACCGCCTTCTACCGGCACTTCCGCGACATGGACGAGCTGGGGACGGCACTGGTCGAGGAGTCACTGGCCAGCCTGCACACCACGGTGCGGGACGTCCTCGCCGCGACCGGCGACCCCGAGCGGCGCGGCGAGGCCGCCGTGCGCCTCGTCGCCGAGCTGGTGCGCACCCGGCCCGCTCACGTCCGCTTCCTGGTCCGTGAGCGCCACGGAGGGGTGACGGCGGTGCGAGAGGCCATCGCGGACCAGCTGGACGTGTTCGCCGAGGAGACGGGGGCCGCCCTCGCGGCCGATCCCGTGAGCGCCGGCTGGGCCGAGCGGGACGTGACGATGCTGTCGCGGCTCCTGGTGGACCACATGTTCATGACGGCCTCGGCGTTCCTGGCCGCCTCCCTGCGCGGTGAGGACTGGACGGCCGCCGCCCGTACGGCCCTCGGCCAGCTCCGCCTCATCCACCTCGGACGCCTGCACTGGTCGGGATGACCCGGACGGCAACGACCCGCCTCCCGTGCCGGATTCGGCTTCAACGCCCGCCCGAGTCAGCCGCCCCGGCCAGGGGGTGCGCCCCCGCCCCGCCTCAACGGTCCCCGACGGGCCGCCTCGGAAACGACAAAGGCAAGGAGAGCGCTCTCCTTGCCACTCTCAACTTATAGCGCGACCGGGGGCTTGCCGCAAGGGCCCGGTCAGGGCGCAGAATCGTCGACCCGAGCCATGACCCCCTGACCGCCTTGGAGGCATCGCAGTGAACGAGCAGTACGTGTGCGACCTTCACCAGGTGGACGAGACCCACGTCGCGCTCGTCGGCGGCAAGGGCGCACACCTGGGCGCGCTGTCGCGCATCGAAGGGGTCCGCGTGCCGGGAGGTTTCTGCGTGACGACGGCGGCCTTCCGGCGGATCATCGAGGGGGCGCCCGCGGTCGACGGTCTGCTCGATCGGTTGTCGCGCGTGCCGGCGGACGACCACGACCGGGAAGCGATCCGCACGCTCAGCGCGCAGATCCGCCGCACCATCGAAGGGAGCGCCATCCCGGACGATCTCGTGGCGGCGATCACCCGCGCACTGGCCCGGTCCGGCGAACGGGCCGCCTACGCCGTGCGCTCCAGCGCGACGGCGGAGGATCTGCCGACGGCCTCCTTCGCCGGCCAGCAGGACACGTATCTCGACGTCGTGGGCCCGGCGGCGGTCCTCCGGCACATCAGCCGGTGCTGGGCCTCGCTGTTCACCGAGCGCGCCGTGACCTACCGCCACCGCGGCGGCATCGACCACCGCACGGTCCACATGGCCGTGGTCGTGCAGCGGATGGCCTTCCCGCACGCGTCCGGCGTCCTGTTCACCGCCGACCCCCTCACGGGCAACCGAAAGGTCGCCACCGTGAACGCCGGACCCGGCCTCGGCGAGGCGCTGGTCTCCGGCCTGGTCAACCCGGACGTCTTCACCGTGCGCGACGGCAAGGTCGTCGCCCGGACGATCGCCGCCGAACAGCGCACGCCGGCAGCCCTGCCGGCCGGCGGTACGCACGAGGTGGCGACCGACCCACAGCGGCAGGCGCGGCAGGCGCAGCCGGCGCTGACGGATGCGCAGGTCGTACGGCTGGTCGAGCTCGGGCGGCGGATCGAAGCGCACTTCGGCCGCCCCCAGGACATCGAATGGTGCCTGGTGGACGACGACTTCCAGATCGTGCAGAGCCGGCCCATCACGACGTTGTTCCCCGTCCCGGAGCGCGGCGACCGGGACAACCGTGTCTACGTCTCCGTCGGCCACGCGCAGATGATGACCGACCCCATGAAGCCGCTGGGGTACTCCGTGTGGCAGCTGACGGCCCTGGTGCCGATGTACGAGGCCGGCGGGCGGCTGTTCGTGGACGTCACCGCGCGCCTGGCCTCGCCTGCGAGCCGCGCCGCCCTCCTGGACGCCCTCGGGAAGGGCGATCCGCTGGTCCGGGACGCTCTGCAGACCGTCCTCGACCGTGGTGACTTCGTTGCGTCCCTCCCTGATCCGGGCCCCGGCGGTCCGCCGCCCGGCGGCGCGCCCGACCTGATCGAGACCGACCCGGCCATCGTCACCGAGCTGATCGAGCGCAGCCGGGCCTCCCTCGCCGCCCTGGAGCGCGACATCCGGGCGAAGAGCGGACCGGCGCTGTTCGACTTCCTGCTGGAGGCCTTCGAGGAGCACAAGCGCAACCTCGGCGATCCGCTGAGCATGCAGGTGATCACGGCGGGCATGGAGGCCACGTGGTGGCTCAACGACAAGCTGGGGGAGTGGCTGGGTGAGAAGAACGCCGCCGACACGCTGACGCTGTCCGCCCCCGGCAACGTCACCTCGGAGATGGGCCTGGCTCTGCTCGACGTCGCGGACGTCATCCGCCCGCTGCCCGAGGTGGTGGCGTACCTGCGGGGCGTGCAGGACGACGGCTTCCTGGACGGGCTGGGGAAGCTCACCGGCGGGCCTGAGGCGCGTGACGCCATCGAGGACTACCTCGACCGGTACGGGATGCGCTGCGTCGGCGAGATCGACATCACCAGGCCGCGCTGGCGCGAACACCCCGGCGCGCTGGTGCCCGTGATCCTCGACCACGTGCGCAACTCCGAGCCGGGCGCCGCCGAGAAGCGCTTCGAGCTGGGGCGGCAGAAGGCCCAACAGAAGGAACAGGACGTGCTGTCACGCCTGCGCGCCCTGCCGGACGGGGACCGGAAGGCCGACGAGGCCAAGCGGATGATCGACCGCGTCCGCACCTTCATCGGGTACCGGGAGTACCCGAAGTACGGCATCATCAGCCGCTACTTCGTCTACAAGCAGGCCCTGACGGCGGAGGCCGAACGCCTCGTGCGGGCAGGGCTGCTCGCCGAGCGGGAGGACGTCTTCTACCTCACCTTCCGGGAACTCCACGATCTCGTGCGCTCGGACCGGCCGGTCGGCCCACAGTCCGTCCGGCAGTCCGTCCAGCAACTCGTCCGGCAGCGCAGGGAGGCGTTCCGGGCGTATCGCGCGCTCACCCCGCCCCGGGTGCTCACCTCGGACGGCGAGGCCCTCACCGGGTCGTACCGCCGGGACGACATCCCCGCCGGAGCCCTGGTCGGCGTACCGGTCTCGGCCGGGACCGTGGAGGGCCGGGCCCGGGTCGTCCTGGACATGGCGCAAGCCGATCTCGAAGCGGGCGACATCCTGGTCACGGCCTTCACCGACCCCAGCTGGTCGCCGCTGTTCGTCGCAATCGCAGGCCTGGTGACCGAGGTGGGGGGCCTGATGACCCATGGCGCGGTCATCGCCCGGGAGTACGGCCTGCCGACCGTCGTAGGCGTGGAGCGGGCCACCCGGCTGATCCGGGACGGCCAGCGGATCCGCGTGCACGGCACCGACGGGTACGTCGAGATCCTGCCCTGACCGGCCACACCGCCCCGGCCACACCACCCACTCCGGCCACGACCTGCCACGCCCTCGGTACCGTGGCCGGCCTGGCCTTCTCGGCAGCGAACAGCGAGTAACGCTTCCCCGGTTCGCCGACACGGGTCCATGTGGCCGGAGGGTGCATGGATTTGACCCAGCCATGCCATCCATTTGATCATTTGCTGTTCCCTTTACGCGAAGACGAAGGAGCATCATGCGCACCAGCGCCGCACGCCGTCTCTCCGCCCTGGCCCTCACAGCCGGGTTGACCCTCCCCGCAGCGCTCTGCGCCGCCACCCCCGCCTCGGCCGCCGCCATCACCTGCCGCAACGCGGCCGGTGAGCTGTACGTCACCAAGGACTCCGCCCCCGTGCGCACGGCCTACTACGAGACCGGCCGGGCGGTCGACACCGTCCACCGGGGCGACAGGCTCAACTACACCCGGCAGTGCACGAACTCCAAGGGCAACCTCTGGTTCTGGGTCGACAAGACCTACGGCGTGAAGGACGGCTGGATCTACTCGGGCAACGTCGCCCGCATCTGATCCCGTACGTCTGCACCTCGGAAGGCGGCCGGCCCCTCCCCGATCCGGTCGGAAAGGTTTCGGCTTCGTCGCTTCGGGCGGAACCCGCGTCCGAGGTGCGGACGGCCGCCGCACCCCGCTGGCGCGATGCGTCAGCGGATGATCCCTTGCTCCGCGCTCGCCCGGTTCGTGTGCGGGTAAGGGATTCGCGTGCACCCGGGCAGAACGCCGAGCTCCACCCCACCCCCCCCCACTCCACCGGCCGCTCCGCCGTCGTTTCGTCCCGCCCCGTCCCGGTCGGCGCGTGGCCCCGGCGCCGACCCGCCGCCGCTGGCCATGACCGTCACGCGCCTGCCGCAGCCCGGGCGCGTTCGTGAGAAGGCCGGACTCACCCCCCCGCCGGTGCCGTCGCTGTTCAGCGCTTGCGGGCCAACGGTTGCCCGGCGAAGTTCACCCCTGCCAGGCCATGGGCCATGAGGTTTCGAATGTTGCTGTGATCGGTGCCGTTCGGCGTTGCCAGCACGCTGCGGTAATGCTCGCCGAATGCCAGCAGCGCCTCCTGGTCGCTCAGCCCCTCCAGCAGGGCAAGCCCCAGCGTCTTGCAGGAGCCCTCGTTCTCGCCTGCGGCGTTTTCCAGTTCTCCGTTGCGGAACGCCTGCGGCTGGTACTCGTAGTGCGCGTCGACGAAGGCCAAGGTGTCGGCGAAGTCGTGCTCACCTGACGCAAGGCTTGCCCGCAGCGAGTTCAGATCAGTCATGTCGATTCCTCAGGGTTGAACAGACGATCCGATCGCCGTCCGTGACCGGACGACGGTACCCCCTGAGCCCAGCCGGTAGGAATCGCGCCACATGCCGGACGGGCGGCATCTCCGCAGGTCACGCTGGGCGGCTGGGCGGCTGGGCGGCTGGGCGGCTGCGGCTGCGGCTGTTTGCCGTTGCCGTGCCCGCCCCGTGCCGCAGGGCGACTCGCTCGTGTGCCGCGGACACGACGGGGCCGGACGGCGGCGTTGTCAGTGCCGGGCACGATGATGACCTTCATGACCGAAAACAGTGCCCTGCTCTCTCCTGCCGACTATGTGGACGCCGTGACCACCGCCGTGGCGGCGTCGGCCGCGTACTACGGCGACGGGACCACCCCACTCGGCGACGACGAATACGACGGGCTGCTGCGCGTCATCGCGGCCTACGAGGAGGCCCACCCGGACGAGGTGCTTGCCGACTCGCCGACCGGGAAGGTGGCGGGCGGAGCTGTTCAGGGGGATGTGCCGCACTCGGTGCCGATGCTCTCCCTCGACAACGTCTTCGACGCCGACGAGCTCGCCGAGTGGGCCGCAGGGCTGGAACGGCGCCTGGGGCGTCCTGTGGCCGGGTGGTGTGTGGAGCCCAAGCTCGACGGCCTCGCGGTGGCCGCCCGGTACCGGGGAGGTCGGCTCGCGCAGATCCTCACCCGCGGCGACGGCTTGGCCGGCGAGGACATCACCCACGCCGCCGACGCCGTCCTCGGTCTGCCGCCGGTACTCACCCAGCCGATCGACGTCGAATTGCGCGGCGAAGTGCTGCTGAAGACCGCGCAGTTCGAGGAGGCCAACCGGATCCGGCTCGCCCACGAGGCCACCCCCTTCGCGCACCCGCGCAGCGGAGCGGCCGGCACCCTGCGGGCCAAGGACCGCCCCTACCGCATCGAGTTGACCTTCTTCGCCTACAGCGCGATCGGCCTGGACGAGCTCGGCCACGTCGCTCTGCTGGAGACCCTGGCCGCGCTCGGCGCGAACACGGCCGCCAGTACGGCCGCCGCCCCGATGCGGTGCGAGACCGTGGAGCAGGTGCAGGAACGCATCGACATGATCGCCGGTCTGCGCGCAGACCTGCCCTTCGGGATCGACGGAGTCGTCGTCAAGGCCGACACGGCCGCCGACCAGCGACAGGCCGGCAGCGGCTCGCGCGCCCCGAGATGGGCGGTGGCCCGGAAACTGGCGGCAGAACACAAGGTGACGCGCCTGCTGGCGGTGGAGTGGAACGTCGGCCGGACCGGGATCATCGCCCCGCGCGCCGTCCTGGAGCCCGTCGTCATCGACGGGGTGACGGTCACCTACGCCACCCTGCACAATCCGTCCGACATCACCCGTCGCGGGCTCATGATCGGTGACCAGGTGTTCGTGTACCGGGCCGGCGACGTGATCCCCCGGATCGAGGCACCGCTGATCGACCAGCGCACCGGCGCCGAGAGCCCGATCGCCTTCCCCGAGGCGTGCCCCCGCTGCGGCGACGCGATCGACCCGTCCGAGCAGCGGTGGCGGTGCGTGCGCGGCCGCACCTGTCAGGCCGTGGCCTCGGTGATCTACGCGGCCGGCCGGGACCAGCTCGACATCGAAGGCCTCGGGGGCACGCGCGCCATCCAGCTGGTGGAGGCCGGTCTGGTCAAGGACGTCGCCGACCTGTTCACGCTGACCCGCGAGCAGCTCCTCGGTCTGGAGCGCATGGGTGAGACCAGCGCCGCCAACCTCCTGGCCGCGATCGAGACCGCCCGCGGGGCCGCATTGAGCCGTGTGTTCTGCGCGCTCGGTGTCCGCGGCACCGGGCGCACGATGTCCCGCCGGATCGCCGCGTACTTCGGCTCGATGGCCGCGATCCGGGCCGCAGACGCGGACACGCTGGCCGGGGTCGACGGCATCGGCACCGAGAAGGCCCGCGTCATCGCGGCCGAACTCATCGAACTCGCCCCGCTCCTCGACAAGCTCCAGGCCCAGAAGGTCGGCATCCAGGTCACCGAGCCGCAGAAGCCCGCCACCGACGCAGACGCCGACAAGGATCCGGCGGGCTGCCCGCTGGCCGGACAGGCCGTCGTGGTCACCGGCTCCATGACCGGCCCCCTGGCGGTGTTGTCCCGGAACGAGATGAACGAGCTGATCGAGCGGGCTGGCGGCAAGGCATCGTCGTCGGTGTCCAAGCGCACCACCCTCCTGGTGGCGGGGGAAAAGGCCGGCTCCAAGCGCACCAAGGCCGAAGAACTGGGCATCCGCATCCTCGACCCAGAGGAATTCGCCGTCCTCGTCGCCGACCTCCTTCCCACCACCTATTGATCCGCATCGCTTTGAAATTCTCGGCCCCGAGCGGATGGCGGATCAGGACGACAGCCCGGGCCGCTCAACCATCGGATGGCGTCAGGGGATGACCGAAGCCGAGGCGTGGGAAGCCAGCCGGGGTATCTGGAAGTTCAACGCCGACCGTGCTCTCGCGCAGGACGAGGTGCAGATCGTCAACACCGAAGGCACGGTGCTTGCCCTCGCCAGGATCACCGGGATCTCCAAGCACGGTGACCGGTACGCGCTGGAGGGTGAGGTGCTGCGGGGCGACTCGCGGGTTGGCCAGCCGACGCCGTGGCCGCACCTGGCCGGGTGCTGCCGGTGTGGCCGAGGCCGCATCCCCAGCGTCCAGTCCTGGACGGTTCGCCCGCTCCAAGTCCCTGATCCTGCAACGAGATGCCGACTGCGATGAAGGAGCTTGCGGTGCCGTTAACGTCCTCGTGGCACATCAACCACGACACCACGTACAACCCGGCCGAGTACGCCCATTGGTCGCGGTACAGGCGGTCCCAGCCACTGCGGGGTGGGAGTCCACTGCGCAGGTGCGGGCGTACACCGCCGAGCAGCGGCTCGCTGGCCGGGCGCAGGTGCTGATGGCTCTGAGCGGCGTCGACGCGCTCGGCCGCGGGGCTGGCCGTCTGCGTGGGGAGCGGCGAAGCGGCGTACGACCCGGCCTTCCTCGTCCCGCTGGACGTCGCCGCGGCCGTCGGGGACGGTGTCCGTCAGGCGCCGCTGGAACTTTCTCGCCGGAGCGACACAAGCACAGTGCCGTCTCGGAGCTGTATGAGCTGCTGTCGAAGGAGAGGCGACCGGGGAGGTGAGGTGGAGCACGCGCCGGCCGGAGTGTTCCACCTTCTGCGGTACAGCCCGGGTGCCCCCACAGGGCCGCGTACGGCGGCCCGCCCGGGACGTGCGAAGGGCGTCCGACCGGGCTCGTGTGTCCACGATGCCAGCTGGGCCCCGGCTGGCGGTCGAGCCGCGGCCGCTACGGTGTCAGACCGCTTCCCGCCCTGCCCCAACGAGGTAGCTGTGCGCCCGCCGCGCCGGGCGCACAGCGGACCACCACGCCCGCGCGAGTCGTTGTACTGCGCGGCCCGCAGGGCACGGAAGCGCGTGGTCTGTGGGGCGGGCTTGCTGCCCTGGGGCGGTTGCCTTGGCTGATCGCCGAGTTTCCGGAAAGTCTCGGTATACACCTGTGCCGAGAGACCGGCCTTGTGGATCGCGTTCACGGCGGTGAACACCTCGCCCGCGTCGGCGGCGCCGAAACCGGCCCCGCCGAGCGCAACAGCCCGTTGAAGTTGAAGGCAGGGTCCGTGAAGAGGGTCATTACCCCGGGCGTGGGTCCGCCCCGGGGGCGGAGATCGAGTCTGAGGGGGTGGGTGCGGGCGAGGCCCCCGACGGCGTGCACCCGGCGGCCAGCGCGGCCCCGGCCCCACCGATCAGCCGGCCGAGCGTGGTGCGGCGGGTGGGGCAGGCGGGGCGATCACTCGGTACGTAGGTCATGGCAGCCGAACGGAGGAGCCGCACCTGCGACCCCCTTGCGCCCGACACCCGTCGTTCCCCGAATGGCGCTTCACACCGTGCCTGGATGCCTCAGCCGCCCGGGGCGGGAGGTGGTTGGGTGGCCGCGCGCAGGCGCTTGCCCCGCTGGCCCAGCACCACTTTCACCGGGACCAGTACCGCCCACCACAGTTGCGCGCCCGTCGGGGAGACGAAGGCGAGCGGCACGGCTACAGCGAAGACCAGCACCATCGACGCCAGATCGAGCACATCGTTGCGCGCCACAGGATCGGGCATCGCCGTAGTGCTGAGCCACGGGCGCTTCCACAGCACGACCGCCAGCGCGAGCTGTGCGGCCCCGATGGCCGCGACGGCGCCGGAGTAGACCGCCACCGACTGGGGCCGGTCCCCGTACTCGGCCAGCAGCGTGGTGGGGAACGGCATCAGGGCGATCAGCCCCAGGTTCAGCAGCCCGAGGTTGAGGACCGTCCCGTCCACCTCCCGCACGTATTGGAAGACCTGGTGGTGGCCCCGCCAGAACGCTGCGATGACCACGAAGCTGAGGGCGTACGCCCACAGGTTCGGCAGAACCTCCTCCAGCGCCTCTTCAAAACCGGCCGGGTCGAGCTCGGCGGGCAGCGTGATGTCCAGCGCCAGCAACGTCATCGCGATGGCGAAAACACCGTCCGACAGCGCGAGGACCCGGGTCGCACTCCCCTCGTCGTCCCGCACTCGCTGATGGCCGTTCACCAGGCCACGATAGGGTTGAACATGCCGGAATGTGCTGATTTACGCGGGCGCGTTACGTGAACTCGGTCAGGGGCTCTGAGGAACATCCGTGCCAGTCGACGCGACACAGGCCTGCCTCGCCTCGCCCTGTGGGCCCGGTCCGAGCCGCCTGTACGCCCGGCTCCGAGCATGCTGACGGCCCCTACCGTCGTCGGCCTGCTGGCCGCAGGAGCGGTCGCCGACCTGCGCGAGCCGTGGATCCGGATCGGGTACGCGGTCTGGGGCCGCCCGCTGGCCCACTGCCCGATTGCCCTGCACACCGACCTCGCCGCGAACACGACGAAGAAGACTCCCCATAGCGCTTCCGCCGCCAAGGCCCCCGGAGGGCCCAGTCCCAGCGGCTGAATTCCCGCCGAGAGGGAGGTCGCCGACGCGGGACGGGCGGAGCTCGTCCCGCGCAGCCCGCCCCGCGGCCGTCTGCCGAGGGCCTGTGGCGACTCCGGCTCCAATCGGCAGTGCGGCACGGGACCGGAGGGGACCGTGCGCAGCTACTACGAGGATCTGATCGTGGGTGGCGGGCGGCCGGGATCCCTCGACGCGGTGGAGGGGCCGGAGGGCACTGGGCTTTCACTGGTGCGGGGTGGGGCTATGGGCTGGTGGTGCAGTTGGTGATGGGGATGTAGAAGCGATCGTGGTCGAGGATGCGGTCGACGTCGTACCAGCGGCCCAGGCGGCGGCCGGCTTCCTGGAGTCCACCGCCGCGAGGCCACCCCCGCCGACTACGCCCGCGCCGCGCTCCGCGTCATCCGCGAGATCTCGTAGCAGGGCCTACCAATGGCATATGGCGGCCTGTGCGGGGCAGGCGCCGACTGGGGTCGGACCCGGTCTGTGCGCCTTCCACTCGGCACACCGGGCCCGACCCGCCGACGGTCATCATGTGTGGGTCGCCGGCCCACTCTGGGCACCGCCTGGCGGTGCCAACGGACCCAGCGTGTGGGTAGCCGCCTGGTAAGCGGCTCCCTTGGCAAAGGATCGAGCGCCTCGTCCGGAGCCACCACGACTGGCAGGTGACCCCCGCCTGGGGAACTTAGGCTGGAGACGGCGGCCGGCGCGCTGAGCGGCCCCCCGGCCGTCACCCGTGAGCACCTGCCCCACCTCCCCCTCCGTGCAGGTGCTCACCCAGACCCCTCTGCCGGTGGCGCGCTCGGACCGGGACTGAACAGCGGCACCTCCTCCACGGTCACGTCCAGGCGCAGCCGTTTGAAGCGGACCGGGTGCCGGAAGACACCGCCTCGGTCGACGGCCGTGTCGGCGCTGATCTCCGCGACCAGCTCGGGGCGTACGAGGGTCACGTTCAGGATGTCCCGGCTGCCCCACGCCGACGCGAACCGCCATCCTTCCCAGGGGTGTCCGGCCTCGGCGGCGATGAGGTTGCCGCCGACAAGGCGCGCCAGCTCGGCGCGCAGCGGGGCCGTGCGGCCGATCGTGCGGAGGTCGCCGTAGGCGTCGTGGCGGCCCAGGAGGAGGAGCTGGGGGCGGATCATGGTGCCGGTGATCGCGCCGATGATCGCTTCCGTGGTGTTCCGGCGGCGGAGTTTGTACCATCCTCTGTGTCCTGGCCGGTAGGGCTGGTTCATGGCTTTGACCACGATGCCTTCGACGCCGGAGATCTCGGTCCAGGACTCCAGCCACTGCTCTGCCTTGAGTAGGTCCGTAGTCATCGGGCACAGCGTCCAGGGCGCCGAGAGATGCCGCGCGGCGAACAGGGCTTCCAGCCGGAGGCGCCGTTGGCGGTAAGAGAAGTTGATCAACTCGCTTCCGTCCTGTTGCAGGATGTCGAAGGCGATGAAGAAGGCGGGCAGCGACGTGGCGAGCGCGCGCGTGCTGCGGCGGCCGCGGGCGGTGGTGCGGCGCTGCAATCCCTCAAAGGAGAGATGGCCTGCCTTTGTGTCCCAGACAACGAGCTCCCCGTCCAGGACCAGGCCGTCGGGCAGCTTGTCCGCCGCGGTGACGAGGTCGGGGAAGCGGTCCTGGATCAGCGATCCGCGCCGGGTCTGCAGCAGCATGGCGCTGTCCGGCCCAGTGGGGGTGAACAGCAGGGCCCGGTAGCCGTCGAATTTCTGCTCGAACGCCAGCTCGCCCAGCACTCCCGGACCCGGCACCGACTCCACGGCCTGCGCCAGCATCGGCTCCACCGGCGGTCGCAACGTCACCCTGGCCGCCCTGCCTCTCGCTTACGTCCGGGAGGAGGACAGCGCTTTCACGAGGTCCTCGCGGGTCATGTGCGAGCGGCCGGGGACGTCGGCGGCGGCTGCCTTCTTGTAGAGGTCGGCCTTCGACAAGCCGCTCAGGTCTTCCTTCGGCGCGGAGCGGATCCGCTTCTTCACCCCCGGCTTCTTCTCGGCGGTCTTGCCGGAGGCGGTGGCCTTGCCGCCGGTGGCCTTGGGGCTGCCGGCCCGCTCGACGCTGGCGCGCAGGGCCTCCATGAGGTCGACCACGCCGGTCGGCTCGGATGCGGGCTCGGCCTTCTCCACCGTCTCGCCGGACCGCTTCGCCTCGATCATGGCGGCGACCTTCTCCTGGAAAGTGTCGTGGAACTGCTCCGGGTCCCACTTCATGCTCAGGGCGTCGATGAGCTGCTCGGCCATCTGCAGCTCCTTGTCGGAGGCCTTCGCCCTGCCGGGGAGGCTGTCGATCTCCTTCTCCGGGTCCCTGATCTCGTCCGCCCAATGCAGGGTGTGCAGGGTCAGAAGGCCGTTCTCGGCCTTGAGGGCGACCAGGTACTCGTGCTGGCGCATCACGAACGTGGCGATCCCGGCCTTGCCGGTCTTGGCGAGGGCCTGCTCCAGAAGGCTGTAGACCTTGCCGTACTCGGCTCCGCGCGGTCCCAGGTAGTAAGTCTTGTCGAAGAAGATCGGGTCCACTTCCGCGATGTCGACGAACCCGGCGATCTCCAGCGAGCGGGAGCGGCCCGGCGCGATCTCGTCCAGTTCCTTCGGCTCGACCAGCACGTACTCCCCGCCCGCGTCGTAGCCCTTGACGACGTCGGAGAGGTCCACCTCGTCGCCGGTCCGCTCGTTCACCCGCCGGTTGCGGATCCGGTCCGCGGTCCAACGCTGCAGCTGATGGAAGTGGATCGTGTGGCTGTCAGTGGCCGTGTAGAGGCCCACGGGCAGGCTGAACAGGCCGAATGACAGGTTTCCGGCCCATACGGGACGCGCCACGACAGCCACCTCCTCCAGTCGCCCCTTGCTCTTCCAGCTGACGGCTTGTGTCCGTTGATCGCATCCCTCCTTCGGAGTAATCGAAATCGACCGCCGGATGCTGGAGTGCCGCGAGTGCTGGTTGAAGGACGCCGCCACCATCCAGGCCGACGCTGAGCGGATCGCCCAGACGTACGGCGGCGGCGCCGGCCACGCGGCCGCGCTGCTGGCGGAGACCGAGCTGGCCGGGGAGGAGTGCGTCCTCGATCCGGTCGCGGATCTCGGACTGGGCATGCCGCACTTCCACCTCCACACAGCGCACGCCCAGACCTGTACGAGCAGCCTCTGGGCCTCGCCGAAGACATCACCCCGCGCGTCCAGGCGATCCCGCCGGACGCCGCCCACCTCGACATCACCGGTGCGCTCCGCTACTGGTCCCTTCTCTGGGGCTGGAAGTGTGGCGCGAGGCGTATTGCGAGGTTTGGTGCAGCTCAGCGACGGTGCGTCTCACGGTATCGAGTGCGACAGGTGTGGCGCCATCGCTGGATCGAGCGACGTTGGGCGGGCCGAGAGCAGAGTGGCTCTGCTCGACCATTTCGCCGCCCGGCGGTGTAACGGCTTGTGGGTGGAGAGTCGTCGGCGGTGTATGGCGGACTGCCGCTGTGGGGTCCCAGGCACCCGAGCGCGCGGTCGAGGGCGCCAGTCGGCGCGGGCGGCGGGGCCGAGCTGCCTTCAGCAGCCCTAAAGAGCTCCCGCAGCAGCTGGGTGCCGCAGCAGGCGCCCCCGGCGATCGCCGGCTGAGGAGGCGCCTGTGGGCGCTTTGCGTAACCTCGTGACCTGAAGGGCGCCGGACAGTTATTCCGACACCGCTCGGGCGGTCGTGGTGCAAAGGGGTGCTGGATGTCGATGACAAGTCGGCGTGGTCTGCTGACGAGATCTGCGGGAGCGGTGGCGGTCGCACTCGTCCCCGGCTGCAGCGCAGCAGGGGCGGACTCGTCGCGGGAGCGGCCGGTCGCGACGGTCGACGGGCGTGTGGACTGGACCGCCTTGCGGGCGCAGTTCCGTCTGGAGCCGGGGTGGGCGAACCTTGCGTTGTTCTATCTGGCCTCGCATCCGAAGGTGGTGCGGGGTGCGGTGGATCATCTGAGCGCACAGGTCGACGCCAATCCCCTCTCGGTGCCCACGGGGCTGGCGCTGCCCGATGGTCCCACCGGTTGGCCCCGGGTACGTCAGGCGCTCGCGGACTATCTGGGCGGCCGGGCCGAGGACATCGCGATGACGGCGAGCACGAGCATCGGGCTGGGCGTCTTCTACAACGGCGTCGTGACCCGTCCGGGACAGGAGTTCCTGTTGACGGAGCACGACCACACCGCCCATCGCACCGCCGCCCGGCTGGCCGCCGACAAGCACGGCAACACGCTGCGGCTGGGCTCGTGGTTCGACGATCCGGCCACCGCGACGGCGGACGGTATCGCAGCGGCGGTCGGCGAGGCGATTCGCCCGAACACCAGAGTAGTGGGGATCACCTGGGTGCAATCGAGCACGGGGCTTCGGATGCCGGTGCGTGCGGTGGCCGAGGTGGTGCGACGGGCCAACGAAGGCCGCAGCCCTGCCGACCGGTGCCTGCTGGTCGTCGACGGCGTGCACGGGCTGGCGGCGATCGACGAGGATGCCGCCGGCCTGGGCGCGGACGTGGTGATCGCCGGGACGCACAAATGGCTGTTCGGCCCAAGGGGAACGGGGCTGGTGTGGGTGGCGCCGGACGTCCTCGACCAGCTGCGGCCCACATTCGTGAGTTTCATCAGCGGCGGGGGAGCAGCGCCCTTGTCGCCCGGCGGGTTTGTGGCGTTCGAGCATGCCTTCGCACTGCCGGTGGCGGTAGCGCTGCATGAGCAGCTGGGCCGAGCACGCGTAGCCGCCCGCATCACGCAGCTGTCGACGCAGGTGAAGCAGGGACTGGGCCGCATCCCCGGGGTCACCGTGCACACCCCTGCCGACGCGAAGCTGTCCGCGGGCATCACCTGTTTCAGCGTGGCCGGACACACTCATCAGCAGGTCGTCGACCACGCCGCCACCCGCCGCGTGCGGCTGTCCACCTCGACCTACACCCGGATCGGTACCGCCGTTATCAACACGCCGGCCGAGATCGACACCGCCCTCAACAGCCTGGCCGACCTCACCCGCTGAGCCCGGCCCTGACACCGACCACTTCTCGGCGTCGTCTTCGGTGAGGAAGCCGCTGCTGGCCGGCGGGTCAGTGGTGTTCGGCGCTGGTGTGGTCCTCGTGCTGTGCGGTGGGGGCGGTCGTGGTGCTGTTGGTGGTGTGCAGGGTGAAGGCGGCGGTGCGGACGGTGCCTTGGTGCTTGAAGTCGAGAAAGAGGCGGTAGGCGCCCGGGGTGGGTGCGGTGGCCATGAAGGAGATGCCGGGGCCGGGCTGGGTGGTGCCGTCGCCGGGGGTGCCTTCGGGGTGGACGTGGAGGTAGGCGAGGTCGCCGGAGCGCAGGGCGACGAGGTGGCCGTAGGCGCCGAGGTAGGGCTCGAGATCGGTGACGGGGTTGCCGTCCTTCGCCACGCTCAGCGTCAGGCCGGTCATCCTGCCGGCCGTGAGGGTGCCCTCGAGGGTGATGGTGTATCCGTCGACTTCGGC
The DNA here is from genome assembly GCF_042726555.1 of Streptomyces sp. NPDC060232. NCBI lineage: Bacteria > Bacillati > Actinomycetota > Actinomycetes > Kitasatosporales > Streptomycetaceae > Streptomyces > Streptomyces sp. NPDC060232. Next base: position 842,359 of record NZ_JBHXAG010000001.1, read on the forward strand.
GGTGGCCTTCTGGGGCGGTAGCTCGCGCGGCTGGTAGAGGCCGGCGACGGCGAGGTCTGCGCCCAGGGTGAGGGGCTTGGCGCCCTGCCCTGCGGGGGTGAAGTCGGCGAAGACGCGGTAGTCGCCTGCCGCGGGCACGTCGACGGGGGTGCTCCAGGTCCCGTCCGGCCCCAGGGTGGGGTGGAGGTGGCGGAAGGTGTTCAGGTCGCGTGAGGCGACGATGAGGTGCAGGTCCTTGTCGTGGGCGGTGGCGTAGGCGGTGACGGCCTTACCGGCCCCGTCCTTGATGGCGAAGCGCAGTGGGGCTTCCTGGCCGGCGGCCAGGCGCGGGGTCAGCAGGTCGAGGGTGTAGCCGTCCTGGGAGATCTGCAGTCCGCCGGGGAGTGGCGGTGTGGCTGCGGTGTGCTGGTCGCCGTGGTTCATCGCGTTGCTCTCCTGATGTGCGGCGTGCGGGGTGGTGGGCGTGTTGCCGGTGAGGGGATCGGCCACCGCTCCTATGCCGTAGGCGCCGGTGAAGGCGAGAGCGAGGGCTGCGCCGTAGAGGCCGATCTTGGCTGCGGTGTTCATGGTGGTCTCCCGTGTCGTACGCGGGCCGGCGCGGCGCGCTGAAAGGTTCCCGATGGATCCCGAGGATACCCCCTGGGGGTATCAATGCAACCGGCGAGAGGTGTTTGCTTTTCATACCGGGTGGGGGTATACCTGAATCAGCCCGCAGATACCCCCAGGGGGTATCGCCCACTCGATAGATGTTGGAGAACCAGATGTCTTCGTCTTGCTGCTCCCCGAACAACACCTGCTCCACCGCCGCGCAGTCGTCGGCGGCCGTGGACGGCGTCCGCACCGTGTATGCGGTGGCGGGTATGACCTGCGGTCACTGCAGGGACGCGATCACCAAGGCGGTCGGCGCCGTGGACGGCGTCAGCCGCGTCGAGGTGGACCTCGCCTCCGGGCAGGTCACCGTGGTCAGTGCCGCCGATCTCGACGACCGGGTGATCGCCGCCGCCGTGGACGAGGCCGGTTACGAGGTCACCGGCCGCACGGCCTGACCCGCCGCCGCTTCTTCCTTCCCTTCTCGTTCCGGGCCGTCGGGGCCCACGCAGGGCCCCGGATGTCCGCCGCCACCAGGAGCACGCATGAGCACCGCCACCACCACCGTCGCCAATGCCGGCGCCGCCGAGGTCGAGCTCGCCATCGGCGGCATGACCTGCGCCTCGTGCGCGGCCCGGATCGAGAAGAAGCTCAACCGCATGGACGGGGTGAGCGCGACGGTCAACTACGCCACTGAGAAGGCCAAGGTCACCTACGACTCCTCGGTCTCGGTCGCCGACCTGATCGGCACGGTGGAAGCCACCGGCTACACCGCCCGCGAGCCCGAACCGCCCAGAGCGCCCGCCGGTGATGCCGGTACGGGCGGCGCCGAAGGGAAGAGCGCGGACGAGGCAGGCGCCCTGCGGCCGCTGCGTCAGCGCCTGATCACCGCGGTCCTGCTGTCCGTGCCGGTCATCGCGATGGCGATGGTCCCGGCCCTGCAGTTCGACTACTGGCAGTGGCTCTCCCTGACCCTGGCCGCGCCCGTGGTCACGTACGCGGCCTGGCCGTTCCACAAGGCCGCGTTCACCAATGCCCGGCACGGCGCCGCCACCATGGACACCCTGATCTCGGTGGGGACGTCGGCGGCGTTCCTGTGGTCGGTGTGGGCGCTGTTCTTCGGCACGGCCGGCACGCCCGGTATGACGCACCCGTTCGAGCTGACCATCGCCCGCTCCGACGGCGCCGGGAACATCTACCTGGAGGCCGCGGCCGGCGTCACCGCGTTCATCCTGGCCGGCCGCTACTTCGAGGCCCGCTCCAAGCGGAAGGCCGGCGCGGCGCTGAAGGCGCTGCTGGAGCTCGGCGCGAAGGAGGTCACCGTCCTGCGCGGCGGCCGCGAGGAGCGCATCCCCACGGCCGAGCTGCGGGTGGGGGACCAGTTCGTGGTCCGTCCCGGCGAGAAGATCGCGACCGACGGCACCGTGATCGAGGGCTCCTCCGCGGTGGACGCCTCCATGCTCACCGGCGAATCCGTCCCCGTCGAGGTGGGCGCCGGCGACACCGTCACCGGCGCGACCCTCAACGCCGGCGGCCGCCTCGTCATCGAAGCGACCCGCGTCGGCGCCGACACCCAGCTGGCGCGGATGGCGAAGCTGGTCGAGGACGCGCAGAACGGCAAGGCCGCAGCCCAACGCCTCGCCGACAGGATCTCCGCCGTGTTCGTCCCCGTCGTCATCGCCCTCGCACTGGGCACGCTGGGATTCTGGCTGGGCAACGGCGCCGGGTGGACCGCCGCGTTCACCTCCGCGGTCGCCGTGCTGATCATCGCCTGCCCCTGCGCCCTGGGCCTGGCCACGCCGACCGCACTGATGGTCGGCACCGGCCGCGGCGCCCAGCTCGGCATCCTCATCAAGGGCCCCGAGGTCCTGGAGTCGACCCGCAAGGTCGACACCATCGTCCTGGACAAGACCGGCACCGTCACCACCGGCAAGATGACCCTCCTGGCCGTCCACACCGCCGAAGGCGTCGAGGAGACCGAGGCCCTGCGGCTGGCGGGCGCTTTGGAGCACGCTTCCGAGCACCCCATCGCCCAGGCTGTCGCGACCGGTGCTGCCGACAGGCTCGGCTCCCTGCCCGCTCTGGAGGACTTCGCCAACGTTCCCGGCCTCGGCGTCCAGGGGATCGTCGAGGGCCACGCCATTCTCGTCGGCCGCGAGAAGCTGCTCGCCGAATGGGCCATCACCCTGCCCGCCGCCCTGAAGGAGGCCAAGGACCAGGCCGAGGCGGCCGGGCGGACCGTGATCGCGGTGGCCTGGGACGGCGAAGCCCGGGCGGTCCTGGAGGTCGCCGACGCCGTCAAGGACACCAGCGCCGAAGCGATCACCCGGCTCAAGGCCCTGGGGCTGACGCCGATCCTGCTGACCGGCGACAACCAGGCCGTCGCCGAGGCGGTGGCCGCCGAGGTCGGCATCGACCAGGTCATCGCCGAGGTCATGCCCGAGGACAAGGTCGACGTCATCAAGCGCCTCCAGGCCGAAGGCCGCTCGGTCGCCATGGTCGGCGACGGGGTCAACGACGCCGCCGCCCTCGCCCAGGCCGACCTCGGCCTGGCCATGGGCACCGGCACCGACGCTGCGATCGAAGCAGGCGACCTGACCCTGGTCCGCGGTGACCTGCGGGCGGCGGCCGACGCGATCCGCCTGTCCCGCAAGACGCTGGGCACCATCAAGTCCAACCTCTTCTGGGCCTTCGGCTACAACGTCGCCGCCCTTCCCCTGGCCGCTGCCGGCCTGCTCAACCCGATGATCGCCGGAGCCGCCATGGCGTTCTCCTCGGTCTTCGTCGTCGGCAACAGCCTGCGCCTGCGCTCCTTCCGCGCCGGCAGCTGAGACCCCTTGCCGCAGACGCCCCCGCCCAGCCACCCGGGCGGGGGCACCGCCATATCCGGCCCGGCGCCGGCGGAACACATCACCGCACCCCGTCGTTACGCCCATACCCCCTGGGGGTAATCAGTGAAGGGAAGGGATCGCCGTGCACGGCTATACCGCCAACAAGGACGACGTCCTCAAGCGACTGCGCCGCATCGAGGGCCAGGTGCGGGGCCTGCAGCGCCTGGTCGAGGAGGACACCTACTGCATCGATGTCCTCACCCAGGTCAGCGCCACCACCAAAGCGCTGCAGTCCTTCGCCCTGACGATGATGGACGACCACCTCCAGTCCTGCGTGGCCGACGCCATCGCGCAAGGCGGCGACACGGCCCAGGACAAGATCGCCGAAGCGTCCCAGGCGATTGCCCGCATGGTCCGCTCCTGAGCCACCACGGACCTGCCCGGCGATGGTCAGCGCGGTGCGGCCCCGCCGCGTACGGCGGTGACCAGCCATGAGCTGCTGCGCAGCCACACCGCCCCGTCCGACTCATATCGGCCGAGGACGTCGGTCAGCTTCCGGCGGGCCTGGGCCTGCTGCTGCGGGGTGACCTGGCTGAGCAGGTGGCGTCCGGGGCCGGAGTCCAGCAGGAACGCCGCGGCGTCCTCCGCGTCGGCGCCCCACTTCCCCGGCACCTCGATGCGCTGAACGTCGACATCGGAGAATCCGCCCGCGGTGACCAGTTCGCGGATGCGGCCGGGATCGGTGAGCGAGAACATGCCCGGACCGCCAGCCTTCCCGAAGCCGTCTAGCGGCAGGATGTCTCTCAGCGAGGCCAGCGCGGCGAGCCACTCGTTGGCCTCGGCCTCGGCCGCGCAGATGAAGGCCAGCCGGCCGCCGGGGCGCAGCGCGTGGTGCAGGTTGGAGAACGCGGCGACAGGGTCGGCGAAGAAGGTCATGCCGTACCGGCTGATGACCGCATCGAACGCCTCGGAGTCCAGGGGGTGGACCTGGGCGTCGCCCTGCACGAAGGCCACGTTCTCGACCCCTTCGCGTACGGCGCTCTCCCGGGCCTTGCCCAGCATCGGCCCCGACAGGTCCAGGCCGAGCGCCCGGCCGCGTGCGGCGCGCCGGGCGGCGAGGCGGGTGGTGCGGCCGGCTCCGCAGCCGACGTCCAGGACGGTGTCCGAGTCGAGGACGGCCACGGCGTCCAGCAGGGGCTGGTTGCAGCCGTCGTTGACAGCGTCCCAGCGCTCCTGGCTGCGGGCCCACTGCGCGCCCTCGTATCCGTTCCACGCCTCGGCCTGCGCGGTGTTGGCGAACTGTCCCATGGGTGAACTCCCTCCCGCCGGGGCGCGGCGAGGCGCCCCGACCCTAGAATGGGCAAGTGCCCAAACAGTATGGGCGAACGCCCATACTTGCAATGGGCCGAGGGGAAGGGGCCGTTGTGTCACCTCGTGGAGTGGCGATTCCGGATTTGCGCGAGCGGCTGTTCGCGGCCGCGGAACGGGTGGTGGCCCGCGACGGCGCCGCGGCCCTGACCAGCCGCGCGGTCACCGCGGAGGCGGACTGCGCCAAGGGCGTGCTGCACACGCACTTCGCCGGCCTGGACGAGTTCGTCGCCGAACTGGTCCTGGACCGTTTCGCCCGCAGCGCCCGCCAGGCCGAGGCCCTACGGGACAAAGTGGGGCAGGCCACGGTCGCGGAGAACCTCCAGGAGGTCGTCCTGGCCCTGCTGGACTCCCTGCCACCTGCGGTGGTGGGCCTGGCGATGACCCGCCCCGCGGCCGCGTCGCACACCCGCGAGGGCTTCCAGTCCGGCGCGCCGGCGTTCGATGCGATCCAGCACGCCGTCACCGCCTACCTCCAGGCGGAACAGCACGCCGGCCGGATCCCGGCAGGCAGCGACACCGCCGCCATCGCGCTCGCCCTCGTCGGCACCACCCACCACCTGCTGATGACCCGCAGCCGCGGACAGACCGCCGACACCGGGGCGACCACGCAGCGGCTGCTGGCTGTACTCCTCGGCGGCTGACCTGCACGCCTGCGCCGCCGCTAAGGCGATGGCCCGCAGCGGCCAGGCCCGCGACGCTGCTCGATCTTGCCGCCCGCCCCGCACAGATGCAGCAGGTGTGGGCGGCCACCGGCACGGGCCTGCTCCGCAGCGACGACGGCGCCGCCACCTTCCAGCCCGTCGCCGGCGCACCCGCGGCCGTCGCCGTGGAGCAGCCCGAGCCCGGCCTGCTCATCGCCCTCGCCGCCGACGGCCGGATCCTCACTGTTCCACCGTCGCCGGTCAGCGGCGAACTCTGATGCGGACTTCCTGTGGAGGGGCCGGCACGCGGGTCCGGCGAGGTGGGAGCTGATGGCCCAAACTGGGCTGCCGCGCGCACGCCTGGGGCTGAGCGGGCTCAGCCGCCGCTGATGAGCTCCCGGGCCCTGGCCACGACCTCGGGCGTCGCCGTGGCCAGGGAGCCGCTGTCGTACGGCGGCTGGGGGTCGTACTCGGTGAGGAGCTGAATGGCCCGGGCGGTGAGTTCGTCGCTCAGCAACGTGCACAGCCCCAGCGCCATGTCGATACCGGAGGAGATCCCGGCCGAGGTGATGATCTTGTCGTGCCGGACGACGCGTTCCGCGGTGTAAGTGGCTCCGAACGTCTCCAGGTCGTCCATCGCCAGCCAGTGGGTGGTCGCGGTCTGCCCCTGGAGCAGCCCCGCTGCCCCGAGGATGAGCGCCCCGGTACAGACCGAGGTGGTGAAGCGGGTCGTCTCGTGAATCCGGCGCACCCAGTCGATGAACTCCGTGTTGTTCAGCATCAGTCGCGCCCCCGCACCGCCCGGGACGAGCAGCACGTCGCAGGACTCGACCTCCGTGAACCGGGTGGGCACGTCCACCCGCATGGCGCCCAGCACGTCGGCGATCCGCCCCGGTTCCGGCGCGACGAAGCGCACCCGGGCGTCGGGGACGTTCGCCAGGAGCTGGTACGGGCCGATGGCGTCGAGCGGCTCGAAGAGCCTGAAGAGCGGGATCACGATGTCCATGCCGGGGAGCTTATGCAGGCATCTGCGTTGCCTGAGGACGCATCGCGGACACGCCCAGGCATGCGCGGCAAGTTAGCGAGAACGGGTGGTGCCGGGCCGCCTCGACCCGGCTCGACCAGCCAGCCGCCGTGCTGCCGTCGCCTGGTGCAGGGCATCGGGGCATCCGGGGATGGCTGGACTGGTTGCGCCGTCGCTGACACCGCACATCTTTACAGAAGCCGATCCGGCCATCGCGACGGCGGACGGCATCGCAGCGGCGATCGGCGAGGCGGTCCGTCCGAACACCAGGGCCGTGGGGATCACCTGGGTGCAGTCGAGCACCGGGCTGCGGATGCCGGTGCGTTCGGTGGCCGAGGTCGTGCGCCGGCCCAACGCGGGCCGGCGTCCAGCCGACCGGTGCCTGCTTGGTCGTCGACGGCGTCCACGGGCTGGCAACGGTCGACGAGGACGCCGCCGGCCTGGGCGGCGGACGTGGGGGGTTTCTGGCGTTCGAGCACGCCTTCGCCCTGCCGGTGGCGGTGGCAGCGCTGGTGGCCCTTGCCGCGGCCGATGGACAGGGATCAGGACACGGAGATGACCACGCGGCACGCTGGCCGTCCTGCTCGGCGCCGGGCAGCCGCCGCCGGCGTAGCCGTCGGGCATCAGGGCCCGGCCGTCGGCGCCTGCCCCGTGGCGGCCCCTGCCGGGTGTCGGCCCGGCAGGGGTTGATGCCGGCGGTGTCCTGGTAGCGGTCGGCGATCCGTACGGCGCCGGTGGGGCCGAGTCGGAAGACGCCGAGGTGCCCGGCCGCGTAGAGCTGTACGGCGCGGCCGCCCCGGCCGGCGGCACCGCGGGCGTCTTCCTCGGCGGGGTGTTCACCCAGTGGGCCAGCTGGCCGTGGGTGTTCATCATCTACATCCCGATCGGCATCGCCACCCTGCTCGCCACCGGCCTGCTGCCAGCCGTCGCAGCCCGCCGCGGCGGCGGAGTCGACGTCCTGGGCGCGGCGGCCGTCACCGCAGGGCTCGCGCTCACCGTCTTCACCGTGGTCCGCGCCCCCGAAACCGGCTGGTCGACCGCGCAGGCGGTCCTTCAGCTGACCGCAGGGGCCGCCCTGCTGGCCGTGTTCGTCCTCATCCAGCGCTCCGCCCGCTCGCCCCTGATGCCGCTCGGCATCTGGCGCACCCCCGGTCTCGGCGTCTCCAACCTGGCGATGGCACTGCTGGGAGCGGCCTGGATCCCGATGTGGTACTTCCTCAACCTCTACCTCCAGCAGGTCCTCGGCTACGGCGCCTTCGCCTCCGGCGCCGCCCTGCTCCCGATGACCGGCCTGCTGATGGTCGTCATGACCACCGCCAGCGCCCGCCTGCTCGGCCGCTTCGGCCCCAAGCCGCTCATCACCGGCGGCCTGCTGGTCCTGGCCGCGGGCCTGGTGTGGCTGTCGGCGGCCCGCCCGAGCGGATCCTTCGTCATTGACGTCCTGCCCGCCTCGCTGGTGGCAGCCCTCGGCATGGCCCTCGCCTATATCCCGACCCTGATGGCGGCCATGTCCGCCGCCCCGCAGGAACAGGCCGGCCTCGCCTCGGGCATCGTCAACACCACCTACCAGGTCGGCTCCGCCCTCGGCCTCGCCGCCCTGACCGCGCTCGCCACCTCCCAGGGCGCGGGCGCACTCGGCGACCTGACCGCCCTCACCGACGGATTCAGCGCGGCATTCCTTGCCGCGGCCGCCATCGCCGCCGCGGGCGCCCTGGCCACCCTCGCCCTCATGCGCGGCAAGCCGCAGAGCCCGCCCACCGAAACCACCCCCACCAAGGGGGCCACACAGCGGCAGTACGCCCCCAACTGACCGGGAGGAAAGCGGGAAGGCCCGCCGACCCTTGGCGGGCCTTCCCCATGGCGGCGACGCAGCAGCGCGGCGCAGGCCCGCCCGTCCGCCGGTCTCACGCGACCAGGAGAGCGCGGCCCCTCGCAGACCGGGACTGCAGTGATCCAGGAAACCCCTCTTGCGTATACCCCCATGGGGTATACAGTGGTGGTGTGAGCCCGGGGACGGGGTCACACTGAATGGGATTGGGGATGACGGTCATGGACCACAGCGCACACCACACCAGCACCGCCCACGACCACACCGCGCACCAGGCGCACGCAGGTCTCGCGGGGCATGCCGGCCACCAGATGGGCCCGGTGACGTGGGGGGCCGCGGCGAAGGCGACGCTGCACTGCCTGACCGGCTGCGCGATCGGCGAGATCCTCGGCATGGTCATCGGCACTGCCCTGATGTGGGGCAACGTCCAGACGATGATCCTGGCGATCACCCTGGCGTTCCTCTTCGGCTACTCGTTCACCCTGTTCGCGGTCCGCAAGGCTGGCCTGGACTGGAAGAGTGCCATCAAGGTGGCGCTGGCCGCCGACACCGTCTCGATCGCGGTGATGGAGCTCGTCGACAACGGCATCATCGCCCTGACGCCCGGCGCGATGGACGCCCACCTGTCGGACGCGCTGTTCTGGACGGCGCTGCTGGGCGGCTTCGCCGTGGCCTTCGTGATCACGACGCCGGTCAACAAGTGGATGATCGGCCGCGGCAAGGGCCACGCCGTCGTCCACGCCTACCACTGACCCCAGCCGCAGGGCACCGCGCCCGGCCGCACCTCACGGTGCGGCCGGGCGCGTTCGCGCCTTCGAGCGCTAGCTTGAGGTACCGGGGGCTTCGATGGCGGCCGCCCCGGATCCGCCGGCCCCGCGTGTATATCGTCGCTGCCCTGTTCACGTTCACCCTCAGGCGAGGGGTCGCCAACCGCATCCTCGGCCGACGCGCAGAACGTACGCACTACTGGACCAGCCGCACCGGCGACCCACCGTGCCTTTACCGACTTTCGATCCTGCGCTGCTGAGAGCAGCACAGCGTGACGCCGCACCACTGGTGCCGGCGCGCTTCTCCCTGCTGCTGTCCTTCGTGTCGGCCTGGTCGGCGGAGGCATCCAGCACTTCGAGCAGTTCCCCGAGCGCAGCGCCTGGATGACCCCCATCGGCCTGCTCATGTCGTACGTCGCGTTCGTCGCCGAGGACTCCAAGGGCCGCTGGCGGCACCTCGTCAGCCCGTTCGCGGCGGTCGTCGTGGCCATCTCGGCCCTCACCTGGCTGGGCATGACCGCTCTCGCCGGCACCATCGGTTCCGATGGCCACAGCCACGACCACGGCTCCACGACGGGGACACCCGCGAAACCGGACCAGGCTCCCGTTGAGCCGGCCCCTCCGACCAAGGCACCCGCCGAGCCGGCACAGGACGGCCATTCCCACAGCCACTGACCCCGGGCCGACACCTTTGTAGCCGTTCGCGGGCCCAGCGTGCACCACGCCGGGCCCGCGAACGGCTCACGGCTGCCGTCAGGGGCCTGGAATGTGACTGCTCTCGCGGGCATGGAACGGTGAGCTCGTGATCCTCCCCAGCTCACTGCGGAGGCGCGGCCCTTGACCCACGACACGGCCCACGGCGCAAAGCCCCGGGTGGCCGCCCCCGGAACTGTTCTCCAGGTGTCAGCGGCGGCCCGTACCCTGCCCACCTCCGGCCACCCGCAGCAGAGCTGTGTTTCCGCCAGCGTCTGAACTGTGCAGGGGGGCGGCGTGCCGGGGTGCGCGGCCCCCTGGGGCTCGTGTGCTCCGGCGGGTGCCCTGACCTCCCCACGGCACGCCCTGTCGAAAGGCCATCTATACGGCATACGGGGGTACTGGTTGCTCCGGACGCGCCGCTGGCTTGCAGCGTCCTTCCAAACCCCCTCTAAACCTCTGACTCTGGCACCTGAACGAGAACAGCGGCCTGCCCACTTCGACTGTCCCCTCAATGGAGGCGAAATGCCCAAGGTCCGCAAAGACATCAACGCCCTCACCGACGCGGAACTGGACGACTACATTCACGCGCTCGACATCCTGCGGCAGCGCTCGGAGGTGAACGAGGCCGATCCGGCCGGGTACGCGTTCCAGGCGGCGCTGCACAACGGTTTCGTGGGACCGGACGGCGTCGCCATCAGATGCGAGCACAACAACGACCGTTTCCTGCCGTGGCACCGGGCGCATCTGCACTATTTCGAGAAGCTGCTCCAGGCGGCCGACCCGCCGCGCACCCAGAACGTCACCATTCCGTACTGGGACTGGATCAGCGAACAGACGCCCGAGAAGTTCCCTCTCGCGTTCAAGAAGCCGGGGCTGAAAGCCGCGCGCAGCTCCGCGGCGGCGTCGCTGCCGCCGGACACGCTGGAGATCGTCACGACGGAGACGGACCAGAAGGAGTTCGCCGGCTATCCGGATGGCGACCTCTCCGGGGACGACGGACGGCTCGAAGGGGGCCCGCACAACCGGATGCACGGTTTCTACATCGGTGGGGCGATGGCGAACCCCTCGGCAGCGGCTGAGGACCCCATCTACTTCAGCTTCCACGCCTTCATCGATCTGATGTGGGCGGAGTGGCAGCGCCGTAACGGCACGCCGCCCCTGACGTCGCCGGACGAGGTGCTGCAGGGGTTCGCCTCGCAGCCCAAGAACAAGATCTCCGAGTTCACCAACCCCGCGGACCTCGACTACGAGTACGAGTACACGGCGCAGCTCAACGCAGCCTTCGGGGTGCCGCCGGCACCCGTGCCCCCGGCGCCCCTCAACCTCCTGGCGACCGAGCTGCTCTCACCGCTCGACGGGAACGCGGACATCCTAGGCGAACTGCGTGACAAGGAGGTCGTGCAGCTCGCGTTCAAGGTGCCCGAGACCGCGGGGAAACGACTGCGTGTGCGACTTGACGAGCTCAAGGTGCCGACCACCGGAAGCTACCTGCTGCGCGCCTTCCTCCATCCGTCCGAGGTGCCCTTCCAACCCGACGACGGGGAGTTCGCACGTCGGTTCGGAGCAGGGTATGTGGCGCTGTGGCGGGCCCACCGGCACATGCACGACGGCCACGGCAACCTGCACGACGGCCACGGCGACCACCACGACGTTTCCCGTACCGCCCGCTTCGACGTGGAACGTGTCTTGGAGTCGCTGGGAGCGGACGGCGCCGACCTGGTGTTCTCCCTGCAGTTCGTTCCCGCGCCCAGCGAGACTGGGCTGCCCCCGCATCCCCTGCCGCCAATCGACGAGGTGGACTTCAAGGACGTTCGCATGGAGGTGTACTCCTGATGCGCACCCCGGTGTATGAGCTGCACATTCGGCCCATGTTCACCGCGACGGACCGCGACCACATGATCCCTCACTCACTGAACCTCTGGAAGTACGAGGATGTGGTCGAGCACGCCGAGCACATCCTCGACCGTCTGGAGGCCGGGAGCATGCCGCCGACGGCCTTCGGCGGGCCGTGGCCGCAGGAGTGGATCGATGTCTTCCGGCGCTGGAAGGAGGGCGGTCTCAAGCGCCTGGAGGTCGGCACCGCGGTGATCACCGTCAACCGGTCACCCAGCTCCGTCACCGTCAAAGCGACCGGGACGTTCCCCGCCGCGGGCTACCAGGGGTGGCTCCAGCTGGAGAGCGAGTCGGACACGGCGAAGACCTACGTCCTGTACTTCGAACCGCCCGACGCCCCGGTGGCCGGTACCGCCGATGACTTCGAGCTCAAGGAACGCTACAGCGCTTCCGACACCCGGGCCTTGTTCATCCATGACAGCACCGGCGTTCAGGCGCACTGAACACGTCCGTCGACCGCTCGCCCGGACTTCCCCCAGTGAAGGGCGGTTCATCACGGACCCTGTCGCCGATCCGGCCGCCGGAGACGACGCTTGACCGAGGAGAAACAGTGCAGGCCACAGACCTGACAGGCACGTACACCTACCGGAGTTTCCTCAACAGGCCAGAGCCAGTCGACGACTTCAACGATCTCAGGTTCGCTCAGCTGGAGCTCAGGCTGACAGCCACCTCGGCGGGCGGCGTGAGCGGTCTCCTGGTCTTCCCGGCGCCGGCGGGCGTGGAACCGTTGGCGATGGAGATGGCCGGGCAGGCGTCCGGGACGCCGTTGGCGATCACGCTCACAGGCAAGGGGGTCGCCGGAACCCCGATCGAGGACTTCCACTACGAGTACGAGGGCGTGGTCCTGCGGCACTGGCCGACGGGAGTGGGACAACGGATGACCCTCGCCGGAACCGTCCTTCGTGCCAAAGACCACGGCAGCGGCGCCAACCTCGCTAGGGCCGGACAGACAGCGAGCTTCCTCGCGGTGAGAAGGGAGTCCTGACCCGCCCGTCGCGGCGGCCTGCACACGTGGCGAGAGCGCTCGCCCAAGGGCTGCGGGCCGTCGCCCCGCAGCTCTGGGCTGGCGGTTTCCGCAGCATCAACCGCCTCAGCGCGTGGCGGTCGGGCGGGTCACCCTGCGGCTGACCCGCGAAAGGCGAGCAGGCGCGGGTGGTGACCGGCCCGCGGACCAGAGTGGGAGTTCATCGGCCCGTACCTGCCGATCCGCAGGTACGGGCCGTACCCGGAGCGGCTGCGGCAGCAGTTCGAGGACGTGAACTGGTGGCTTCGGACGGGCGGGCAGCGGCGGGAGGTGCCGGAGGAGTTCGGGGCCTGGCCGACCGTCCACAACCGTTTCCGGCAGTGGCGGGACGCCGGTGTCTTCTAGGCCTTCAGCAACTCGGAGAGTCGCCGTCGGAGTCCACCGAGGGCGTCGCGATCGGCGGCGCAGCTGTCGAGGACACACCGCTGTGGCCCGCAGCCCTGTGTGTTGGCGCGGTTAATGCGAACCGTGGTTCAGGGCCCGGGTCAGCTCGCGGTTCGCGGCCCGTGCCGCGTCCAGCTCCTCCGTCCGCTCGTCGAGCTCGCCCCGCTGCTCGGCGAGGTCCTGTTCGAGCAGGGCCATCCGCCGCTGGAGTTGGTCGATGTCGACCGGGGCTCCGAGCCCGGATTCCGCCCAGACGCTCTCGCCGAGCTGGGAGGACAGGCGTTTCTCCAGCTGTCGGACCCGTGCGGTGAGGCGCTTGTTGGCTTCCAGCGCGTTCGCGAGGTCGGCCTGGAGCGAGGTCCGGCTGACTGCTGCCATCCGTCCGTTCTCGACGGGGGTGCTGGCGGCGATGTGGATGCGTTCAAGCAGGTCGCGGTGGCGATAGAGGAATGTCCGGTCGACTCGGGCAGCGCGGGCGAGCCCGGAGACGGTGATGTCCCCGCCGGACTTCACCGCGGCGTCGATGGCCTTCAAAACCCGGTCGCGGCGCAGGGCGGAGTCGGCCCGCTTCCCGTCGATCATGGGGTTGGTCATCCGGTGGGCCTTTCAGGACGGAGGTCTTCGGGTGGCCCGATCCGGGGCAGACCGAGGGAGACGACGCGGCGGGTGCGGCGGGCGACGGTGATCGCGTCCTGGATCTGGATCTTGCCCTCGCCGGTGAGGTCTTCGAGGTCGTCGCGGACTCGTTTGACCAGGCGGCGGACCCGGGTGATCTCCTCGTCGGAGGGCATGGCCTCGGCCTTCGCCCAGGAGTCCGCGGCGAAAGCGGCGAGCCGTTCCCGTCCGCGCAGGAGGTCGGCGAGGTATGCCTCGAGGCCGGGGAGGTAGGAGACGTCGGTGCGGAAGTGGGAGCATCCGACGCAGCGGAACCGGACAGGGCAGTCGTGCCCGCCGGCCGCGACGTTGGTTGGTTCGGTGCAGAGCCCGTAGGGCACCTGAACCTCACCGATGGCCCGCCGGGCGTGCTCGGAGTCGAGGACGAGTTGGGCCTGCCGCCATACGCGGTTGCCCTTCCGGTCGAACTGCATCGCGGTGACCCGGTCGATGGCTTCGCGTCGGCGTTGTTCCCCGACCCTGTAATACCGCTGGGTTGTCGACAGGTGCCGGTGATCCATGAGCTGGGACAACACGTCCACAGACACGCCCGCGTCTGCGTGCCGTTGGGCATAGGTATGCCGATAGGCGTAGGGGAAGATCTTCTCGCGGTCGAAGACGACCCTGGTCCGTTCAGGGTGTGCGTCATGGTGAACGGTCATCGTGAGATTGAAGTCCGGCAGGGTGGTGACCCAGTCACGGTGCTGGGTGAGGACGTCGGCGATCGGCTTGGTGCCCTCTGGGTTGGACATGACGGTGGGCAGCAGGGCGATCCTGCTGATCGGTGTGTTGGGGTAGGGGGAGCGGACGCGTGCCTGCTGTTGAGTGATGAGGGCAGAGGTGGGTTCGGGCACGGGTAGGCGACGTCGAAGGCGCAGTTCCTTTTGGTTGTCGTAGAGGAGGACTGGTTTGCCGTCGGCATCGGGTGACGCAGTCGTAGGGCAGGCTGCAGATCTCAAAGGGTCGACGGCCGGTGTCGATGAGCAACTCGACGGCGACGCGTACTTCGCGGCTCGATTTCTGTTCCAGGAGGTCGAGGTTGCCGCAGAGCTGGCGCATCACCTCGTCGGGCAGGTCCTTGCCGGCTTCCGATTCCTCCGGCTCGTCGGGGATGTCCTGAGCAAGCAGGGCGAATTCGGCCGGAAGGCCGTGCAACGGCTGACCGGGGTGCGTGAGACCCATGCCCCGCATGAGTTCCAGCCACTTTCTGACCATGCGGGCGACGGTGATCCACGTGTAGGCGCTGATCTCACCGCCCTCGGTGAGGAAGGCAAGGCGGTTGGAGGAGTTGACGATGTCCTGGCGGTTCAGGAGCGCAGGGTGGGCTCCGTGGTCTTCACGCTGCACGTGCAGGCTGTCGGACAGCCGCGCGAAGGCGTTGATGTGGTTCTGCATACGGGCACAGAGCTGAGTGCCCCGGCGCCGGGGGGGGGGGGGGAACTCCTCGCACACAGCGGCCTTCAGAGCCTCACGCAGCCACGGCTGACGTACTTCCGTAAAGCGCAGGGTTCCAGAGAGACCGAATGCCGCGGCGTCCCAGACGTCTTTGTGACGCTCGCTCTCCGGTGTCATTCCTAGTCGGCGGACGGCGGTTGTAAAGGCAGTAAGGACCCGCCTGCCTCGCTTGCAGAGCTGCGCGGGAACGAGGTCGGCCAGCGTCGAGGCTCGCACGGCAAGCGCTTGCTCGCATACGAGGCGTACCTGCCACGGCGGAATCTGGGTTCCGCCTCGAACGCGTTCCTGCAGACCGTAGAGGACCTCGGCCGAAACCAGAGGGCTCAGGCCACGCAGACTGACCTCGAAGGTCTTGCCGACGGCCCGGGTGACGGCCTGGAAAGCCTCATCGCCCGGAAATGACCCATCCCGGACCTGACGCCCGCGCCGCTGACAGTGCTGCAGGCAGTCCGGAGAGGCTTTCCCGGAGCGCTGTCGCTCGCAGGCGATCACCGCGCACGCCCCGAGCGCGGGCAGGGGACGGACGTCACTGTGGCCTAGGAACTGCTCCAGCGGGAGAGCAAGGGTCTTCCTCTGTTGGTAGTGGTGTGCACTGCACAGTTGTGCTGTCCGTGTAGTCCAAGGCCGCGGGCAGCCCGCCACGGCGCAGTCCTGTACCCCGAGACGGCGGTTGACCCTGACCGCGCCGGTGAAGCTGACGAGGTCCTGGTCCCCCTTCTTCCAGCGGCTCTCGCAGTTTCTGCACAGCCTGCTGGACGAGTACGCGACGCAGTCACAATCGGACACCCGGCACAGCGGCATACCCAACAGCGGGTGTTCGACGGGGAACGTCAGCACCTGGCGGCCGTCGGACCAGCCCAACAAGCTCAAGAAGGCCGGTTCGACGGCAGCCACAATTCCCGCAGGGGCTGTGCGGTCAACTCGCCGCCTGCCAGGCTTTGAGCCTGCTTCGTACAGGAGGTTCCCCGGCCCTCGGCTTCGCCGCTCGTCGGAGGAAAGGAGCACGGTGCGAGGGGTGTGACCGAGAAACGCGCCAAAGGGGCAACGGGATGCTCTTGAAGCCCTGAGTGCCGGCCCGGATACCCGCGCTGTTCTGCCAGCGGCAGAACACCGGCCGGACCGGGCTCGACGATTACTACAGTCCAGTCCCATGACGACGATTACGACGCGTACGGTCGAGTACCCGGCCGACGGTTTGACGATGATCGGGCACCTCGCGCTCCCGGCCGGTGTCGACCGTCGGCCCGCGGTGCTGCTCGGACCAGAGGGCATGGGGCTCAGCGACGTCGAGCGCCGCCGGGCCGATGCTCTCGCCGAGCTGGGATATGTAGCGCTGGCCTTCGACCTTCACGGCGGGCGCTATTTGGGTGACCCCGAGGAGATGCTGGCCCGTTGCATGCCACTGCTCGCTGATCCCGACCGGATGCGGGGCATCGGCCATGCGGCGCTCGACGTGTTGCGCACCGAACCGCGGACCGACCCCGACCGTATCGCCGCCGTCGGCTACGGCACCGGGGGCGCCGTCGGGCTGGAACTCGGGCGCGGCGGCGCCAGCCTGCGCGCGATCGGGACAGTCAACGCGCTGACCACGGGCCGACCGGGCGAGGCGGCGCGCATTCGCTGCCCGGTGTGGGCCGGGGTCGGGTCGGAAGACCCGATCATGCCGGCCGCGCAACGGAACGCGTTCACCGCCGAGATGCAGGCCGCGGGCGTCGACTGGCGCCTCACGGTCTACGGCGGCGCCTTGCACGCCTTCCACCACCCGCCGGTCGGCCACCCCGTGGTCCCCGGCGTGGGCTACCACTCACGGCACGCGCAGCGAGCCTGGCGCGACGTCGTCGACCTGCTCGCCGAGTGCCTGCCCGTGACGGAGGATCTAGGGTCTGTATCGAGTTGCCCCGTGGAGCAAGGAGCGGCGTTCGGTGCGTGCCCTCGGCGTGCGGGACGAATGTCCTCGTAGCGGAGCTACTAGGGCATTTGGCTCGTGCGCCGAGGGTGCGTGCCGGGCGTCGCGACGCCGCGGGGCAACTCGATACAGGCCCTAGGGGCGTGACCCAGGTAAGCATGCTGGCGCCGGGCATGGTCGGCGTCGGGCACTGACAGTCCCCTCCCCTCAAGTCCGCACAGCAGAACCGCATTCGGGCGGATAGTCGATCGCGGAGACGCGTTCGCAACTGCCACAGCGAATACCGGACCGGCGGGGACGGTGTCAGCGGTGCGGATGGACCGTGAGTCGATCAGGTCGGCGCTCGGCTCGGCATTGCGGCCGTCAGCCTCGCGCACCCTGTCCCGCAGTGCGTCGTGGACGCGCTCGACGGTGCCGTCGTCGTGCCACCAGGTGGCGTACCAGTACACCGTTGGCCAGGGCGTTCTGTGAAATCAAAGATGTCAAGCGGTGTGCTTGTGGATCACGCCGAGGTAGAGGCGTTCACGATGGGGCACATGCTCGTCACGTCCAGGCGTGAAGAACACCGCGCAGACGTTCGCGGGTTGGGTAAGGATGCTGGATTGCTCTCCGAACGCGAGGCGGTCGTTGATGTCGTGGCGGCAGTCGACAGAGTCAAGGCCAGCGATCAGGTCCTCTCGGAGCACTGTGGACGGATAGGACTCTGAGTGTGGCAAGACCAGGGGCGGCAACGTGGTTGTCGAGCCCGGCCGGAGACTGATCGAGATTCCGCTTACAAGGCGTTGGGTGATGGACAGTTCCAGGCCGTTCCAGGCGTGGGGGTAGCCGTCAATGTCCGGTCTCATCCGGATGGCGGGGTGCGGGCGTCCTGGCCCCAGGAGATCCTCGGCCTGGGTCAGGGGCATGCCGCAGTGAAGCGGGCCGATACGGCCGGTCCGGGCGAAGTCGACGAGCACGTTCATCAAGGTCACGACGGTGACTCTGGCATCTTCTCGTGCTGGCCCACACCTGGATAAGGCTCGAGGGGTCCTCAGTACGGTTCACCGGGTCGACACGATCGCGTCCGGGTGGTGGGCAGGACCCCGGCTGCTGTCACACGTCGCCGGTCACCGCCCCGGCCGGCAGCATCCGCCCCGGCTCCGTCCCGTCGAGATACGGATCCGCGAGGCCTCCGCTCTCCTGGGCCGCGCCGGACAAGTCTCCGGTGCCGGTGATGTCGCCGCGCTCGGGACCTCCTGGCTGTCGCTGCCGCGCACTCCCCGGCCCTGGTCCGCGACCGCTCCCGCTCCCGCACCAGCAGCCGGCGCCCGGGTGCCGGCCGGCGACCCGTGGGCCACGCCCACCCCAACGGGTCCCCGCCGGCCCCGGCCCCGGCCCCGGCTTCCGGCCCCGCCGCGGCCGGTAGACACCCGGCGCTCCCCGGGGCAGGCCAGGTCATGGACGCCCAGAGGCGCGAGGCCTACGCGAACGACGCCGGTCAGCCGTGCCGCGGACGGACATGACCGAAACCGGGTTCTCACGGGCACTGTGCGGGTCTACGCTTCGGCCATGGCAGCTGATCCGCCGTCGTCCGATGCCGCCACCGAGTTCGTCGGGCGTGGCTGGCTCGACGCCACCGTACGGAAGTGGGCCGCGACCGGGTCCTCGCACCTCTTCCTCACCGGTGGGCCAGGTACCGGCAAGTCCGCCGCCGTGGACCACCTGTGGGGCCGCGACCCCGTAGTCGGCACGGCGGTCCACCGCTGCCGTACCGCCAGCCGCAGCAGCTGCGACCCGGTCCGCTTCGCCGAGTCACTCGCCGAGCAGTTCAGTACGACCGTGCCCGGGTTCGCCGAAGCCCTGGTCCGCGTGGCGCGGGAGCGCTCGGGGCATCCGGGGGAACTACGCATCGAGGGCACGGCCACCGCAGGCACGGTCCACCCGCACGCGAGTGTCATCGGCGCGCAGGTTTCTCTCTCGCTCTCCCACGTCACCGCGGACGAGGCCTTCGAACAACTGGTCTGCCGTCCGCTGGAGCTCCTCGCCCCGGCGCAGCGACCGGTCGCCGTCGTCGACGCCCTGGATGAAGCGCTCACCCACCGGGGCAGCCGTACGATCGCCGAACTCGTCCTCACCGGCGTCGACCGGCTCCCACTGCGGTTCGTGCTCACCTCACGACACGATGCCCGGGTCACCGCGGCCCTGCGGGACCTGCCGGACGCCGTCGTGGTCGACCTCGTGGACGACGCACCGGACCCCGGCGCCGACCTCCTCGCCTACGCCCGCCACCGGCTGCGCGGAGCGCGGGGCGCCGGACCGCGCCAAGAAGAGGTGGCCCGCAGACTGGCCGCAGCCGGCGAGGGCAACTATCTGTACGTGCGCCACCTCACCCAGGAAGTGGCCGACGGAGTCCGGACAGTGGACGAACTGGCCGCTTCTGCGCTTCCATACGGGCTCGAAGGCGTCTATCGGGAATTCATGCGACGGGAGATCCGCCCGGTCGGCAGCGCGGACGCAGAGGAGCGCTGGCGTACCGCCTTCAGACCGGTCCTCGACCTGCTGGTCGCGGCCCGGGAGGACGGATTCACCGCCAGCCGCCTGGCTGAGCTCCTCGACCGCACGGAACAGGAGGTTCTCGACACCGTCCGGGTCCTCGGGCAGTACCTGCGGGGCCGTGACCAGCGCGGCCCGTGGACGCTCTTCCACCGGTCCTTCGAGGAGTTCCTGATTTCAGGGGACGATCCCCACCTCGACGCCGGCGAGGGACACCGGCGCATCGCCGACAACGCGTTCACCCTTTGGGCGGACGCATGGGACGGCTGCGACGACCCGTACTTGCTGCAGCACCTCACGGACCACCTGCTGACCGCCGCGGAATCCACAGCAGGCAGCCCCACCCGGAGCCGGACGCTCCAGGACCGCCTGTACACCCTGGCCACGTCCCCCGGCTACCTCGCCGCGCAGCGCGCAGCCGCCCCCGGCCGGGAGCTGCACCTGGTCACACTGAGCCGCGCGCTGGAGGCCTCACTGGCCGCCCACGCCTACCCCCGGTCTGCCAGGGTGGCGCTCAGTCTGGTGCGGGCCAGCGCGGAGGCCGACGAGGAGACTCCGGTGCAGGCCGCCCTGCGCTGGGGAGCCGCGGCGGGCGTCGCCAAGGCTCGTACCTATCCGCAGGACACCGCCCTGCTGTGGCTGCTGCTCATCGTGGCCGCCCTCGGCGCCCGGACGCCCGGCGAGGCCGCTGCCCCCCTGCAGGAGATCGCGTCCGGAGTCCACGTTGCCGGACAGCGCTGGGCTCCGGCGGCCGCGGCGCTGCTGGCCCCGCTCCTCCCTCGCCTCACGCCGGAGCAGTCGGGCGCCGTGATGGACGTCGCCGACGACGACCTGTTGTGCCACTTGGCGGCGTTCCTCCTGGAGGAGGCAGGACCTGAGGCGGCCGTGCCGCCGACATTGCGCATCCGCGAGACCGTCGCACGGGCCCGCGCCGTCGAAGGAATCCTCACCCGCGCGGCACTGGCGGCGCTCACCGATCCTGCGGGAACGGACCTCGGCGGACTCGACCAGCTGGGCGCACTGATCGCGGCGGGCCACATGCCGCCGCCGGAGGACTCGCATCCCTGGACGTCGCCGCTGGCCGAGCCGGACGTCGCCGACTCCGTCCTGCTGGTGCACGCAGCACGGGGCGAACTCGACAGGCGTCTCCCGGAACTCGCCGACCGAACGGCGCGCGCGGCCGGAGAGCTGAGTGACGCCGCGGTCCTGCTGGCCCGGATCGTCCAGGCCGCGCGGCTCGGCCCGGCCGGCACCGCCCGGGCGCGCGCGGCGGGCAATGCGGCTCTGGCAGACCCCCGGCGGGACATCCGGGTCCTGCTGCACCACACCGCCACCATGGTCCGCATCGGCGACCGGACGGCTCCCGCGCTGCTCGACGCACTGGTCAAGGAGCTGCCCGCCTACGAAAGCGACCTGCATGCCGGGCACATCGACGGCTTCCACGGCTGGTGCGGCGTCGGGCTGCGGCTGGCCGTCGTACGCCTCCTGGCCGCTGCCGGGCAGAGCGACCGGGCACGCGAGGAGGCCGACCGGCTACGCACCAACCATCCCGCCGAACATGTACGGGCTCTCGCGTGGTTGGCCCGTGACGAGACCCGGCCCGGCCCCCGGACGGCTCTGGTCGCCGCAGCCCGGGAAGCCGCCAACCGGATCCCCCACAGCCTGTGCGCCCAGGCGTACCTGGTCCTCGCCGACGCGGACCACCGACGCCTGGCGGACACACTGGCCCGCACTGCGGGCCTCCGCGGGCGCGAGCCCATGGTGGCCGGCCCCGCCCGGGCGGCGCTGGCCTGGGCCGCGCACGTGCGCGGAGACCGCCGGCGCGCCGAGGCCCTCGGCGCCGAGGCTGCCGCGTGGTTCACCGCGCTGCCCCGAGACCGGCGCCGACAGCAGGACGCCGACCGCCTGGTGAAGAATTTGCTGCGAGCCCGGCTACCCGCCGAGGCTGTGAGGGTGACCCGTACACCGACGACGAGCGGTGAAGCCGCCGGCCTGATGAACCTGGGCGACGTGCGGAACAGGCTCGCGGCCCATGCCGAATACACCGAACTGGCCCTGCTTCAGGAGGCAGAGGGCGCCACCCCGAACGACCCGACACGAAGGCTCTCCCCGTACGAGCAGGCTCTGACGATGCGCGTTCGTCGGGCCGGCGACGACGGGCAGGCCTTCGAGGAGAGCCGTGCTGCACTGTGCCTCACCGTGCAGGGAATCCTCGGGGGACTGGCCCAGTTGCCCGAGGACACCTGGGTCCCTGGGGGAGTCGACGAGGAGGGCGCGGTCTGGTGCCTGCTCCAGACCATCAGACTGGAGTGGCCCGAGGGCATCACTGCGGCCTCGCGAGAGTGGAACAGGGCACTCGAGAGGGCGACGTTCAGCGCAGGCTTCGAGCACCCCCGCGGCCATCGCCCGCGCGATGTCGAGATCCGTGACGAATTCGACGTCCAACTGCGCCGCAGCGTCCAGGCCTCAGCCGAACTCGCTGAGGCATTCCATGACATAGGTGACGACCGGGAGGCCACCTCCCGGTTCTCCCACGCCGTCGACAGTGCGAGGGCGCTCGCGGGCCCAGGTCACCGGATCCGGGCCCTCACCGAACTGGCCGGGACGGCGGCCCGCCTGGGCCGCTACGACGACCTACGGCTGCTCTGGCCCGAGGCCGCCCGGACGCACGGCGGTTCGCTTGCGGAGGTGGCCGAGACACTGGCCGTGACGGTGCTGCGCGGCGGCCCGGACACCGCCTCCGCCCGCCGCGCGCTGGAGGAGATTGTGGGCTCGCCGGGCTTGCCCAACCTCGACCACGTGGACCTGCTCGCCACACTGGCCATCATCACCCCCGGCACAGAGATTGAGGAGCAGCTTCTCGCGGCCCCGGCCGGGGCGGGGAACTGAGCGGCCCAGCCCGGCCGGGGCCAAGATGGAGCCGCCCTCCCGGCATCAGCCCGAGTTGCCCCCGAGATCGACTCCGACCGCCCGGCCGCCCTCCTCGACACTGTCGGCGCGCACCGAACCCGTCAGGTCTCCTGACGCGGCCGTGCGGGCGCGGATGCCCGCCACGTAACCGCGCACTTCCTTTACCTCGACCCCACCGCGGATCCGGGGCCCGTCCTCCGGTCGCGGTTCCCCACGGAAGACGATGGGCGCGCCGTAGACCGCCTCCAGAGTGCGACGCAGCCCGTCCACGAGCGCGAGGACCTCGGCGTCCCGCGGGTCGAGGGGGTCCACACCCTGCGCGTACTCGCCCAGGTGGCGCCGGAGCAGACGCAGTTCTGGTTCGAGTGCGGCGACCCTCTCCGGGTCGGCGACGAGTTCCCCCGGAGCCCCCTCGAACAACTCCGCGGGCAACGAGGTGGTGGCCGCGCGTCGCTCACGGAAGTTCCGCAGAACCTCACCCGCCTGTTCGTACAGGAACCTGACCCCCTCGTTCAGGGCAACGGCGGTGATACCTGCCAGTGTGATCGGATCCACGGTGTCGTCCCTCCTCTCGCGTTACCCCATTCTGCGGCGCCGCCGCCCCCCGGCACCAGGCGTGCTCGAAGCGGGCGTCCGGACGGCTCCCGGCTACCCGCTGAGCGACTTGAGCGTCGCTGGGGCTGTCGCTGTCGGCGGTCATGGGCGGCGGCCTCGTCGCCGAGTTCCACCTCGGCCTGGCCGTCCCCGCTGCCTCGTGCGCCTGGTACACGAGCGGCGATCACGCTCACACCCGCCTCTGGGGCCGGGATCGCGCGACCGGGGCTTGGGCAGCGGTTGACCACGACGCTGCGCCCGCCGACTTTGCTGTTGCCCAGTGCTTCGCGTGCCAGCGCCTCTGCCTCCTGGTGGCGTCCCAGTGCGGTGAGGGCGTAGATCTGGGAGCGCAAGCCGGCCCCGATGAACTGGCCTCCGAGTTCGTCAAGGCGTTCCTCGTCGACTGCCCGCGAACACGTCTGGGGCTGATCGCCGCACCTTCGGGTGCCGATGCGTTGACCGTTGCGGGCTGGTTTGGCCCCTGCAACTACGACAACGACACCGCGATGATCTCCGCCGTCCTCCACGATTGGGAGCACCGGTTCTGCGCCCGTGTCGTCGCAGGGGTTCGACACGCTGCACCTCAGCGTCGCCGCGCCGCCGGTGAGCGAGCGGAATGCTCTCCTGGTCGCGGCCGAGCACTTTGCGTTCTGCCCGGACAACATCTGGCAGGCCTGCTGACCGTACACACTGGCCGCGTACGCCGAGCAGATCACCGGTGCCCACCGCTGGGACTTCTGGTGGGACTGATCCGTCCCATACCTGGGAAGCGATCACCCGTCTGGCGGGAAGCGATCTTCAAGGGGCTTCACGCATGCCTGATCAGAGGCACTCGTGAACAACCCCTGTCAGAACCACCTGGCAAGATCACACGTATGACCAGCAACACCGGAACTCCCGTCCCGCTCCCAGCCAATCACCGCATCTCCGAGACGTACGCCGACTGGGCACGTACTCAGGGGCCGGGCGTCGAAACCGACGCCCGCGACACGCTGGAACGGGCGGGCAGCAGCCGGCACCGGGCCTGGGAGAAGCCCGGCCGGTTCGTGGACGACGCGGAGCGCCTGGCCCGGGGCCTGCCGGCCAACCACCTGCCCTGGTTCTGGGACACCATCGGTCATTGGATGCTGGAGACGCACCGCCGCTCCGCCGCCCGCGCCTACGCGCAGGCGCGCGCCGCCGAGCGCACCCACGCTCTGCCGGTCGATCCCGACTGGCGGCGGGCGAATCAGCTGCTGTTCGCCCGGTTCGGCGCCCTGCCCGCCAGTGAACTCAGCGGTGCGGCGGCCTGGTTGGCCGGTGTCCTCGACCCGGTCGACGCGCACCACGAGTTCGTCCGCCTGCTGAGCGCCTGGGCGGCGTCCCCCGGCGAGCTTCCCGCCGATCTGGCCCGCCGGGTCCGGGACTCGGCCCGTGCGGCCGGGCTCGGCAGCGAGGAGGAGGCCCGGGTGCTGGGCGGGGTGCTGGCCGCGGCCCGCGGCAAGGCCATACCCGACCGGCTGCTCGACGCGGCAGCCGGCCCGCTCCGCGACCACCCGCCCGCCGACGAGCAGGCCACCGCCCTCCTCGACCTGTTTCCCGAGTCGAAGAACGACGCGGCTGCCTGGCTGCGGCTGCTCATCGCGTGCGGTGCCGCCGACGCGGCCGCGGCCGGGCGGATCACCCCGGAGGGCGGCCTCGGCGACTGGCTGCGCCGGTACGCCGCCGGGTACTCCCACCGCACGGTCGGTGGCGGTGGGGTGACCCGCCAGCCCATGCCCGCGGAACTCTTGGACCTGGTGGGCCGGTTCGCTCCGCTGCTGCGCGCGCACGGCACCCCGGTCCGGCTGCACGAGGACCGCTATCGGTGGCCGCATCTGGACGCCGACCTCCTCGACCTCTGCCTCGCCGAGGGCGTACCCGTCCACGACCCCGGTGCTGCGATCAGCCTGGAGTTCTGGGGTGAGCACTCCCAGCGCGACCTCAAGGCACTCGCCACCGACCCGGTGTTCGGCCCCCGGCTGGAAGGCACCGTGCACGCCGGGCTCCGCACCCGTGGCGGCACTGCGATCAGCGGCACTGCCATCAGCCGGCTCCCGCACAACCCGGGCATCACGGCCGAGGTGCACGCCCGCGTCGAGAAGCTGCTCGACGCCCTGCGCGGCGGGGGACTCGCCGCCGCCGACGAGGCCGTCGACGAGCTGCGCGGCCTCCTCGACCGGCCCACCGCCATCGCTCTGGACGGCATCGAGGAGGCCCTCGACGCACTCGACCTCACCGGCCCACTGGCCCGCGCCCTGCGGGCCGGGCTCCCAGAGGAGCTGGGCTGGCCCGCCCTGGACCAGGCCCTCGCCGCGTTCCGGCCTGACGAAACCGTGCACGTCACCTGCACCTGGCCGGTGCTCACCGTGTACGGCGAGACCCGCGCCCTCGCCGTCGACCACGCCGGGCTGCGCGCAGAGCACACCCTGGAACTGCCCGACGGCGCACTCGGCCACACCGTGCACTGGGTCGGCGGACAGTTCCTCGTCGCCTGGAACGAGGAGCACAAGGAGAACTCTTCCAACACCGCCTACTGGTCCGACCACCCCAGCGAAGAATTCGAACCAGAGCAGACGTACGGGCTGCGCCCCTACGGCGGCAGCATCCAGGGCGGCCTCGGCTACCAGTTCGAGACCCCGGACGGGGGCGGCCGGTTCGACGGCGAGCGCGTGCTGCGGGCCGGGGGCTGTGAGGGCATCGGCGCCCGCGACTACCAGATGAACGACGGCCACGCCTTCTGGAGCGCCACGGTGTTCAGCGAGGGGCGCGGCGGCTGGGCCCGCATCGACCCGGCCACCGGTGTTCCCACCGCCGACCGCACCCTGCCCGCCTTCCACGACCCCGACCGGTCCCCGCCCGGCACAAAGCCCTTCCCCGACCACCGCATCCTCGCCGCACTGCCGCCCGGCGCCCCGCCCTCCCCGCTCGGCCAGGACGGCACACTCACCGGCTGCCGGGTGGACTACCGCACCCCGTACGCGGGTCCCTCGCCCCGCGAGTTCGTGCTGGAGTCCATCGACGGCCGCACCGCCTCCTACCGCAGCAACAACTGGGGCCGGCGCCCGTGGGGAATCCTTGCCCTGCCGCTCGGCGGTGAGGACGCCGTCCTGGCCGGAGGGACCACCATCCGCTGCCATGCCGCTGGCGACAACTCGTTGCTCTGGCAGGTCCAGAGCTTCCCCGGCAGCCGCCACAGGACCCGGAGCCGGGCCACCCTGGGCGAACTGGCCGGGCCGGTGCCGCCACCTGCCTTCTGGCACTTCCTCACCCCGCGCGACGAGCCCTCGTCCCGTGTCCTGCGGACGGTCACGGACAGCGCGGTGCGCGAGCTGCTGCACCAGGGCATCGGGCGCCCCCTCCCGGGAGTGACCGACCCGCGGGTCCAGGAGGGCGTCGACCGCGCCGTCCGGCTCGCCGCTGACGTGCTGCGCCGCCGCCAGGAGCTGTCCCACCGGGTCGCCGTCATGCGGGCCGGGCCGGTCGTCGACCTGCCCGACCCTGCGCCGGACAACCGGCTCGTCCCGGCCCTCCACGGCCTGCTGCCCCAGCTGCGCGGCTACGAGGAACGGCAGCCGCAGCCACAGCCCGCCCTCCTCACCTCGGTCGCCGCCGACGGCCGGTACCTGCGCGGTGAGATCGACGACGAGGTGCGGGTGCTCGCCCTGCCCGCGCCGCCCTCCGAGTGGGCGGTGCTGACCGGCCGGATCGATGCCGTGGCCTGGCGGACCGTCGTCGCGGCCACCCCCGACGAGCAGCGACAGGCGCTCGCGGCATTGCTCGGCGTGTGGAGCCGGCAGCCGTTCGCGGAGGCCGACAGCTCCTGGCGGACCGGCCGGGCCCCGGAGCAGCGGATCGCCGCACTGCGCGCGGACGGTTTCGCCGTGGCCTCCGGCCCGGACCGCAGCGGTCTCGCCCCCTTCCTCCAGCGAGCAGCCGATCCGGTACCAGACGATGCCGAGGAGTGCGCCACGCACACCGTCGCCACCGACGACACCGCCCGGCTCCCCCGCCTGCTGGCCCTGCTCGCCGGACAGGGCCCGCTGCCGGTGCCCGAGGAGGCCCTCGACCTGTTCCGCTGGCGCACCGGGGTGCCGCGCCCGATCGCCGCCCTGGTCCTCGACGGATTCGCCGGCAGCGACGACTACGGTGCGCACCGCAAGCTGGTCCGCTCCAAGCCCTACAAGGCGGACCAGAACACCCTCTACACGTACGACGAGTTCCAGCGAAGGCTCGGGCCGGCCGGCCGACGCGCCGTCCTCGCCGCCGCTCTGCCCGGCGACCCGGCGGAACTCTGGGCCCCTGGCGGGATGACCGCGGCCGCGGAACGCATGGCCGTGGCCTGGGCCCAGCTGCTCGGCAGTGCCCCGTACACCGATGACGGCAGCCATGCCGCTGCCCTCGCCGCGGACCACGGACTCCCGGAGATCTGGGCCAAGGCCCTGCTCACCGGCCGCCTCGAGAACCCTCTGGAGGCCGACGGCATGCAGGCCGCCGCCACCGCTGTCGCCTGGGCTCTCGCCGAGCGCCCGGTAGAAGACCCTGCGGCGCAGGGTGCCCGCGTCCTGCTCGGCGGGCTCACGGACCTGCCCGCCGATCTACTCACCGCTCTGCACAGGCTGGCGGACCGGTCCGCCACCACCCCCGTTCCGCCAGGCCAGTACGAGACCAACCCGCTGTTCAGCGTCCCGGAGCTGGTGGACGAGGTGGCGGCGGCTCTCGGTGTCAGCCGTGACGCGGCCGCCCTCCAGCTCCAGCTGCACACTTTCGACCGCCCGGCCGACCGCACCGTCCGCCGCTG
Source organism: Streptomyces sp. NPDC060232 (assembly GCF_042726555.1). Lineage (NCBI taxonomy): Bacteria > Bacillati > Actinomycetota > Actinomycetes > Kitasatosporales > Streptomycetaceae > Streptomyces > Streptomyces sp. NPDC060232. The sequence goes on from NZ_JBHXAG010000001.1 coordinate 870,276, forward strand.
GAACTCCTGGTCCATCGGTCATCACCGCGCCGTCCGCAAGGAGCTGACCGCCGCAAAGGCCCCGCGCCCCAAACCCGCCGCCCCGGCAGAAGCCCCCGCTGCGGTCCCGGCACCCGCGCACGAGCGGTTCACCCGAGCCTGGGCGGACAGTGCGGCACGGCCAGAAACGAATGCGTGATGCTGCTGCTGCACGCCTCACGCACATACGGCTCCGTGGCACGCAAGCAGGAAGGCAGGGTGGCGGGGTGATGGTCGCGCGGGCCGACGGCACCGAGTGCTTGCGCCTGGGTGTGCCGCTGGCGGCTGCGCGCCCCGCTGCCGGCGGCGATCAGAAGGAGATTCGTGACCGCTTCCCGGCGGTCGTGCCAGAACCACAGGCGGCACCGCGCGCAAGCGGGCCCCGTGTGTCACCGGGATTCCGGTGAGGTAGCCTCCGCCTGATCATCCGTACCGTGCTCGGGGGCAGACCATGGCAATACGCTTCGCACTGCGGACTTCCGGCGTGCCGGCCCTCGTGGCGGTCGCCACACTGGCCGTCGCCGGCTGCGGGGCGGGTCCTGGAAAGCCTGCGTCCGAGCTCGCGCCCCCCGAGCCCGCCTCCGCCTCCGTCCCCCCTTCCGCCGTGGCCTCCGCGAGCCGCCCGCTGACCGCCGAACAGCTGGTGTCGGCTGCACTGCCGCAGGAGAGCCCGGACGCGGACTGGCATCCCGTCTCCGTCCGCGAGCCCCAGGTCAGCGGCCGGGAGGACCAGGTCTCCGATCCTGCCTGCCGACAGCTGCTGGCAGCCGCCCACGCCTGGCGGCCCTCCCAGCCGGCCCCGTCCGTGGTGGGCCAGACGTTCAACTGGAAGGACGACAACGGCGGCGCATCCACCCTCGCCTCGTATGGGAACTCCGGCGCAGTGGCGGTGTTCGCGGAGGTTCGCGAGGGTCTGAGCACCTGCCGGTACTACGAGAGCCCGGCCCCCACCACGACCTACAAGGGCACGGTCACAGTCGATCCCGCCCCGAGACTCGGGGACGAAGCGGTGCAGTTCGAGATCACCGCCCCCACCGAGGTGGGCCCGCACGTCACCCAGTACACGGTGGTCCGCACCGGAAGCGTCATCGCCACGTTCACCAAACTGTCGGTCGGCGGCCGCGACATACGCGCCTTCCCGCCCGCCATGATCGCCCAGCAGATCTCTCTCCTCCAGCAGGCGCAAAGCTGAGGCCCACGGCCCCTGGGCCGCCCCCTTCCGGATCTTTCCTGACCCACGTCGCCCGCACGCACCGCCCTCGCCTCCCGCCGTCGCCAAGTACTACGGAGCCGGCGTGGACATCTGCCCGCCCGGCCGCGGCAACCGCGGGTGGAGAAGACCAACCACTCCGTCGGCCCGACGCTGGTGGCGCACGGTCCCCGACGGGGCTGACCGTCGTCCAGGCCCGGTCCGGCGTCAACACACTTGCCGTCCGGAGGGACGAGTGGCGCCGCCGCATCGACGGAGTGGCCACCACGGTCGGTGAGCTCGCCGCGGCCGAGCCGATGCTCGACATCCCGGTGCGGCCCCTCCCCGGCCGAGCTGGAAGTCGAGTGGACGGTCAGCCCGCAGAGCCTGGTGTTAGTTCGACGGGAACTTTTACTCCGTCCCTCCCGGCCTGCCCGGAGTCCAGGTCAAGGTCCTCAACCGCCTGGGCGACCCCTCACCTACCGCCGCCCAGTCCAGGCAGACGTGCTCGCAAGTTTACTCCCCTGATGGAGTTTTTCCAGGGCGCCGCATCCGCCGGTCACGCGATGCTGATCTGGATCGACTGATCCACCCGGGGGCAGCCTGAGGGTTAAACGACAAGCTTAGGGGCGTAGTACGAGTTGATGGCGTCGATCAGGGCGGCCGTGTGCTCGGCGAGACTTCAGGCATGGCCGCCACGTTGACCCTGCTGTCGGCGGGGGGCCAGCGCTCGGAGCTGTTCGGCGAGGCGCGCCGGGAGGCCGTCGGCGACTGGGCTGATCCTGGCATACACCTGCCCCCCGCCGAACGCCTCCGACGACCACGGCTGGGGGCGCCCTCGCTCCGGACAAGCTGCCGCACGCACGAGCCCGATGCGTGATCCGCCACAGTGAGGGGCGCCGTGGCCGAAGCGGGGTCAAGGGGAGCCGGCAGAGGATGCCTGAGGGGCGCGCACTCGGAACGTGAACGGCCGGCCGCTATCCCGCCTGCTTGACGCAGGTCCGGTCCCTCGCCGGCAGCTTGCCGGTGGCCAGGTACCGGTTGACCTGGTCGTCCACGCAGGCGTTGCCATAGTGTCCGTAGAGGGCGTGCCGGTTGGCGCCCTCAAGGGTGACCAGCCTGGAGCTCGGCAGCTGCTTGTGCAGCTCGACGCTTCCCTTGTACGTCGTACGCGGGTCACCGGTGGCGGCGACGATCAGTGCAGGCGCATCGCGCCGCACCCGGGTGGGCTCTTCGCGCGGCGAGTCCCAGAAGGCGCACGGGTTGATGTTGTTGGTCAGAGCGCCGAACAGCGGGTGCGCGGTGCGGTTGCGCTCGATGTCCCGCCAGTAGAGCTCGGGATCGCGCGCGGCGGCCACGTCCCCGCAGATGACGGCTGACTGCGCGCCGGTGGGCTCGCCCTCACCGCGCAGCACGTACCGGAGCTCCGGGACGAGCATCGGCGGCACCGTCGTCGGCCGGCCCTCCGCGGCTTTGGCCAGTACGGAAAGCAGCTCGCCGAACGACGCCCGCGCCGGGGCGGTGTCGTCCGCGATGCCCGAGAAGAGGAGGAGCGGCACCTGGCTGTCGTCGATCCGGAAGGCATCGGCGCCGGCGCCGATGGTCAGCGGACCGCGCGCGGCCACCGCGACGATGCGGTCGACGGCGGCGAGCACCTCGGCGCGGCTGCGGCCGAGGCCGTAGGTGTCGTGGTGCTCCGCGGCCCAGGCTGCCCAGTCGGACAGCGCCTTCTCGTTCTCGCGCTCGGTGCCCTTCAGCAGCCGGGGGCGGTAGTCGCTCGGGTTGATCGCCCCGTCCAGCACCATCCGGTCGTGGCGGCCAGGGAACATCTGCGTGTAGACCGTGCCCAGGTAGGTGCCGTACGAGTAGCCCAGGAAGGAGATCTTCCGCTCGCCGAGCGTGCCGCGGATGACGTCCATGTCGCGGGCCGTGTTGCGGGTGGTGATGTGCGGGAGCACTGCGGCGTCGGTGGCCCGGCACTTGTCGGCCAGGCTCTTCTGCAGGGCGACCTGGCGGTCGAAGCCCGCCCGGCCGGTGCCGGCGGACAGCCAGGTCATGCCGACGGGCAAGCCGCAGTCCAGCGCGGTGCTGCGCCCGATGAAGCGCGGGTCGAAGCCGACGATGTCGTAGCGCGCGCCGACCTCCTTCATCGACGCACGGGCCTGCGGCGGGGACTGGAGGGCGGGACCGCCCGGACCGCCGTTGTTGAGGAGGATCGCGCCGATGCGGTGGCGGGTGTCGGTGGCCTTGAGCCGCGAGATCGCCACGGTGATCGTGCGCCCCCGGGGGTCGGCGTAGTCCAGGGGCACGGTCACGTCCGCGCACTGCACGCCTGCCTGGTCCAGATCGCGGCCCGTGGTGTCGTCGGTGCCCTTGATGCAGCTGCCCCAGCCGAGGTGCTGGCGGTAGTACCGGTCCAGTCCGGCCCTGGAGCTGTCCTGGGCGGGGGTCTCGGCGGCCGTGGCCAGGACGGGGGAGGACGTGAGGCAGGCGGCGAGGGTGAGGCCCACGGCGAAGGCGCGGCGTGCGGCGGGGCTGACAGTGGTCACGGGGTCTCCTTGAGCATCGTCCGCTTCGTGTGATCGCATGCCCCGAGGCTAGGAACCCGCCCTGGTACGGCGCATCGCCCAAGGGCACGAGGACCCCGGTCCCGTCCACCCCTGGTCCGGGACCTGCGGCCCGGTCCGGCCTCCTCCTCCGGGAGGAGACCGCCGGCGGGGCTGCGCTGAGGGTTGTCCAGGTCACGCGCCTGCCGTAAGGGGAGATCGCCCACTGGGACCCTGCCCGACAGCGTCCAAGAACGCTGGCCCTACGGTCTGGATCCAGATGGCTCGCCCACATCGCCTTGGCACTGACACCCCGGGCGGAAGGAACGTCCATGATCTTGTACAGTCCGATCGCAGCACCCCCGGGGAGAATGACAGAGCGTCCTTCGCCGCGGCTTCCTTTGAGCCCTGGCTGGTGTTCCCCAGGGTGTTCCCACCGAGCGACAGAAAACGGGCGAGCCCCGGACCGTGGATCGGTCCGGGGCTCGTTTCTTGTCGTGCGCAGAGTAGATGTCAGTGCGGCGCAGGGTTCTGTCAGTCGGTGCGCCGGGACCGCTGCCGCCGGTGCTTCGCAGTAGGCCTCTCGGCTTGCCGCAGCCGGTCAGGAGCGTGCCGGGGTGCGACCGAGCGGGTCAGTTGGCGGACTTCGCGAACTGAAGCGCTCACAGGTCAGACGAACGATCGGGTAGCGGCACTGTGTGCAGAGGCCGTCAGGTTGTGGTGGAACAGAGGAGGATTCGACCGTCGTGGGTCCCGATGAGCAGGCGACCTGCCTGGGTGAGGGTGAGTGCTGTCGGTATCAAAGACACGTTTCCGAGGCTGAGACGGTGTCGCCAGAGCACGGTGCCGGTATCGAGGCCGAGAGCGACGATCTCGCCGTCGTCGTAGGCGATGAAGGCGGTGGTCGCGTCGGCGTCAAGGGCGGTGGCGGAGTAGTCGGTGCGAAAGACCCACTGTGGTGTCCCGTCCGATGCCGCGCGACGTACGACGAACGAGTCACCGGGCTGGCGTCTCTGCCTGCAGACCCTGCCCGCGTGGATCAGGCTCCCGTCGGCGGCCTCCACGCCGGGCCCACCGTAGTGCTCTTCACCGGGGACCCAGGAGTAGGGGAACAGGCGCCGTACGTTCTTTTCCTCCGGCTCGGCCGGTCGGTCAGACCTCGTTCGGGCTCCAGCTCGGCGGTGGCTACCCACGGAACGCCAGGACTTGAACGCCGGGCGCCTTCCTGCTTTACGCAGGAAATACGGTTGGCCGGCGTGCCGGATATGAAAGGGGTACCTGCTGGCGACGGGTATACCCCTGATCCAGTACCTGGAGGGGGCGAGGGTCGGATCGCCGTCCGCCGCACTCGACAGTGATACATAGCCAGACGGTGCGACCTGGTCCACTTGCGCACCGTCCGCCAGCGACAGCCGGACCACGGACTGCGGGGGTCGGTTGTGTCTTTCGGGGCGTACGAGGGAGATCCAGGCTGAGGTCTCGTCCCAGGCCACGGCGATTTCGCGGCCCCCTTCTTTGTCCGGGATGGCCCATTCCCGTTCCCCCGACGGAAGCCAGCACTCCAATTGCACTCCGCCGAGCGTGGCGAGGATGCGGCCGTCCGAGAGCTCCTCCGCTGCCCGAACGGTGAGACGCGGGTCCCAGTCCGGGCCGAGCTCGGTCACCAACTGGTACGCCGCCGCCCGGCCATCGGGACGGGGCGCTGGTACCCGGGGGCCGGCCAGATCGTAGGGCGTGATGGATCGAGACGGCACCATGGTCCAGTCGGGCCGGAGTACCACCGCGGTGTGACCGTGCGTGTGCGCTTCCTTGTCCTGCCAGTCGTCGGGCGGGGTGCTCCAGGTCAGGCTGAGCGTCAGGCCGTTGCCGGTCAGCCAGTCGAGGTGGAGATGCGTGGTGTGTTCCTTGCCGAGGCGGCGTCGGAGTCGCCGCAGGTGATGCCAGCTTGCGTATCCGTGCAGGATCCGGCGTTCGGCGGGGTCGGTGCGGCCCTGGACTGCCGCGGTGATCCAGCCCTCCAGGGCGACGAGGCGTTCGTCGCGGGCCGGCAGTGCTCCGGTGGCGACCATGACGCTGCGGAGATGTGCGAGAACCCTGCTCGCGGGGAGCTCGTCGAGTGTTTCGTGTGTAACGGGTCGTTCGTCGCGGCCGATTTGCTGGAGCAGGGTGCTGACCTTCGAGCCCGATAGCCAGAACATGGTGCTGGTGGGACGTTCGGCTCAGGACAGTGCCTCGTAGAGGGGGACGAGGTCTTGCCGGACTGTGCCGGTGTTGCCGCCAAGGGGGTCGCGTACCAACTGGTCGAGGGCACATCACTGGCAGGGGCGGGTGCTGAGCTGCCATGTGGTGCGGCAAACGGGGCAGCGGGCCCAGAAGTCCGGATCCGGGTTGATGCACTTCGCGCACAAAGGCGCGTCCCAGGTGCCGCCGCGGACGTGGTCGACGGTGCCGCAGCTGCTGCATGGACGGGAGGCACCCCCGTGGCCGGCCGCCTCCCCCGTGCGGGGGAGACAGACGCGACCTTCGGCCGATGCCCGGACCCTGCATCGGTGGCGACGATCGAGGGCATGCCATCACACGTCCGGATCGGAGTCCCGTCATGCTGAAGTGGACCCTGCGCGCTGTCGCTGCCCTCGCCATCGTCGCCGCAATCGCTACCCCGGTTGGCGCACCCGGGCCCGAAGCCGCCGTCGCCACAGCCGCTGTCGCCGTCGTCGCGCCGGCATCCGGCCCCGGCACCCCTGGGGCCAAGGTCACCTCCGCCGACGAGGGGAAGGCGAGGTTCGATTACCTCGTCGCCTAGCTCCAGAGCCAGTCGCTGGCCCAGGTGGCGGTGCTGGGCGACGGCCCGTCCGGCAGCTTCGCTCAGGTTGTGCCAGAGGTGCCACGGCCCACGACCTGGACGGCCTGTGGAGCGATGGCGGAGGCGCCTTCGGCGAGGAACGGTGCCCGATCCCGGCAGATGACCTCAGCGCCTGGCCGTTCGGCGAGCCAGGCCGCGAGGCTGGATGCCTCGCGGTCTGGCAGCAGGTCGACGGGGCGCCGGCCACGACCCGTCCTCGATGAAGGCCGACGACCTCGCCCCGGCGCCACGGACGGCCCCGGCACCTGGTGCGCACCCCAGCATGCTGCCTACCAGCCGCAGTCGGGCACTCCCGCGATCTTCTCGCCGCCCCGGATGTAGATGTTGTTCACCCAGCCGATCGTGCCGTCGGGCAGCTTGAGCAGCGTCCACCAGCGGTTTCGGTAGCCGCTGTCGACGATCTCCTCGCCGGGGTGCTGGCACATGCCCTCGGCCGTCGTCCGCGACACCGTGGCGACGATCTTCACGCACGAGGCGCGGGAGGGGTAGTGGACGCAGTCGGCGTCGGCCCCGTCGTAGCGGACGTTCACATTGGTTGCCCATACGTAGACCGACGTCGCCGCCGCGGACGCGGGAGAGGCGGGAGAGGCGGGAGAGGCGGGAGAGGCGGGCGAGGCGGGCGAGGCAGTGGTCGTCGGGGGACCGGCCTGGGCGGCCGCGGGCGATGCGACGGCCGTGGGCGACCCCAGGGTCAGAGCCGCCGCGGCGGCGGCCGCGGCGGTCATTGCCTTGATGAGACGTCGAGTGTTCACGGGTTCCTCGGGTGTCGTCGGATGATCGGGCGAACGGCGGTGGCGGGCGCCGTCAGGGGCGGATCTAGATGAACTCGCAGTGCACGGTGGCGTCGCCGGGGCGGTAGACCGGTGCGCCGGGGACCGGGGAGTTGTTCGAACCACCGCTGGCGTACACCGCGGAGATCCAGCCCAGCGTCCGGCCCGGAGTGATGATCTGAACCCAGTACGTGTTGGTGTACGCGCCGTCCGTCACGCGCCCGGCCTCGCCTCCGTCCATCTGGCAGTACGCCTGGACCCGGACGTTGGTCAGCCGCTCCGTGGTCGCCAGGGAGCAGGAGGTGCTCTGGCAGGTGCGCACCCGGACGTCGGAGGCCCACACGTGCACGGATCCGCTCGGCGGGTGCGCGGCCGCCGGCTGCGCACCCGCCATCAGGATCGACGCGACGGCCAGGAGCAGCCCTGCGAATGACCGCAGACCGGCGGTGCCGAAGCGTCCGTGCCGGCGCGTTGTCGGTGACGAGTGCGTCATTGTGGGTCCCTTTCCCGAGGTGTGCCGCGAGCGGCGGGTGCCGCGCGCTTCCGACCTCCTGACGGGAACCGGTCACGTCTCGTATGAGCGTCGCGCCGGCGGAATCGGTACGCCCCGCACGACCGTCACGCGCCGTCCGCGACCCGGCAGCCGGCCGATCCCGGCACCCGCGTCACTCCCGGGCTTCGCGGCTGCCCAGGGCACGCCGAACACCCGCCGCCCCTCCTCCCGACGGCTGAGCCCGACGGCTGAGCCCGAGGGCTGGGCCCGCGGCCGCAGCTCCTCACCATCGAGCCGAGCAGGGCTGCCGCCTTGTCCTCAACATCCTTCCCCGGTTCCCGGCGTGAGCGGGCCGGCGGCGACCCGTAGGTCCTCAATGAGGCGCAGAGCAGCGGCGCAGGGGCCGGGCTGGTTTAGCCGGTCGGCGAGGACCGGAGCCTCCCCGGCGAGGGCTGCCGCATCCGCCAGGGCACCTCGGTCGCGTCGGACGGCGGCGAGGTCCAGGCAGGTCAGCGCCACGTACGGCCGCGCGCCGAGAGCCCGGTTGCGGATCAGCGCCTCGCGCAACAGCTTCTCGGCGTCCTCTGCCGGGTGGCCGGCAGCCAGGGCCAGGCGGCCGGGTTCGCGACTGACCGTACCGGAGAAACAGGCCGTCGGCGTGCCGAGCGCTCCCGGATACGGCTGGAACAGCACCAGCTGGTCGTATACCAACTGCGCCCCCTCGGCATCGCCGACCAGTGCAAAGAGGTCGACCACGTGCAGTAGTACCGCCGGCCACGTCGGGTTCGCCATCGGGATCGGCAGCAGCCGACGCAGCTGGGAGTAGGCCTCCTGCGCCTCGTCCGGCCGCCCCGCGAGGAACAGAGCCCGCGCCCGCACAGAGAGGGAGGGCGACCTCGGCGAGCAGGGCGGGCTGGTCGGTCGCGTTCGCCGCGTGGGCCGCTTCGGTGCAGTGGCCCAGGCTTTCGTCGTACTTCCGGTACTCGGCGCGGGCGAGCTCGATGAGCGCCGGGACGCGCTGCGGGTCCATCGGGGCGTGTACGGCGGCGGCGTCCGCCATGTGCCGGGCGGCATCGGTATAGGCGTGTTCTTCGCGGGCCTGAGCCGCGGCGATGCGGGACCAGTGCGCGGCGGCGGCACGGTGGCCGGGCTCCTTGCCGGCCCGTCGCCAGTGCGCCGCGATGCGTGCCGCCTCGGTTCCGCAGAGCAACTGCCACCGGACACACCACGGAAGGCGTCGGAGGACGACTTCACCGAGCCGGTCGAACACCGGGACGCATCCGCTGTACCCCTGAAGGGTGACGTAGGGCCTTTCCGACCCTCTGTCGCACGTCGGCAGGGAAGGGATCCGCCTGGCCCAAAGACCAGCGGCGACCCGCACGGGCGCCGCACGCCAGAAGTGGAGTCGGCCATGACATCCGTACCGAACGGCACGTACACGATCACCCGCCCTCCCGAGCAGCTGCTCACGCTGCTGGACGGGGCATCGGAGCCCAAGACACCCGTTGTCCTGCTGCCTCCAACCGGCAACCCCGGCGAGCAGGAATGGCAGCTGGAGAGACTCAGTAACGGCAACTACACGATCCGCAACCTCTGCAGCGAAACCTACGTCTCCTACGACGGCGACCCGGAGATGAACAAGCCGGTCGTCGGATACCCCGAGCCGCGCGAGTGGACTCTCTACCAGAGCGACCAGCCGCACACCTTCCACGTCGTCGTACCCGGAGGCCCTGTCGACGGCGAGGAGCTGGCCCTGGACCTCAGCCTGCTGCGGATCTTCCCGCCCCGTATCGCCCTGAGGCCACTCGACGTCAGCAACCGCCGCCAGGCGTGGACCTTCCAGTTCATGGAGTAGAGACGTGAACCGGGTGCCCGGGTCGGCAGCCGGCCCGGGCACCGCCCCGAGAACGCGGCCCTGCTCAGTACAGCGCTTGTCGGGTGACAACAAGCCCGTTTCTGTGTCGACTGTCGTGCTTCGGCTCACTGGAGGGGCATGCGATGTCGGTGAACTCGGCTTCGAGCTGGTCGGCGCGGGTGCCGCCGTCCTTGAGGCACACGTCTTGTCACCGGCTGATCGACGAGCTGGTCTCCCGCGCCCAGGCCGAGGGTTTGCAGCTGACCGGCGAGGGCGGGCTGCTGCAGCAGCTGACGAGGCGGCTGCTGGAGTCCGCCCTGGAGAGCGAGATCACCGACCACCTCGGCTATGACAAGCACGATCCGGCCGGGAAGAACGGCGGCAACTCCCGCAACGGAACACGAGGCAAGACCGTCCTGACGGACGTCGGACGGGTGGAGATAGCCGTGCCCCGCGACCGGGACGGCTCCTTCGAACCGAAATCGTCAAGAAGCGGCAGAAGCGCCTGTCCGGCGTCGACGAGATGGTCATCTCGCTGTCCGCGAAGGGCCTGACGACAGGTGAAGTCCAGGCCCACCTGGCCGAGGCCTATGGCGCCGAAGTCTCCCGCCAGACGATCTCGACCATCACCGACAAGGTCATGGACGGCATGGCCGAATGGCAGAACCGGCCCCTGGACGCGGTCTATCCGGTGGTCTTCATCGACGCGATCCACGTGAAGATCCGCGACGGCGCCGTCGCCAACCGGCCGATCTACGTCGCTCTGGCGGTCACCACCGAAGGCCGGCGGGACATCCTGGGGCTGTGGGCCGGCGACGGCGGCGAGGGCGCCAAGCACTGGATGCACATCCTCACCGAGATCAAGAACCGCGGCGTGAGCGACGTCCTGATGCTGGTCTGCGACGGCCTCAAGGGCCTGCCCGACGCGGTCGAGACCGTCTGGCCCCGCACCACCGTCCAGACCTGCGTGGTCCACCTGCTGCAGGCCGCCCTGAAGTGCGTCTACATGGCGATCATGTCCCTCGACCCCACCGGCCGGGGTCAGGCCCGCTGGACCATGCGCTGGAAGACCGCCCTGAACGCCTTCGACATCACCTTCGACGGCCGACTCTCCGCAGCCCGTCAGTAACCCCAACCACCCTCGATACACCGTTCGATTGACAGACCCGGCTGCACGACTTCATTTGTGGTCGCGCATGAAGGCAGGGATCTCGTCGCGGGTCGGGTAGTTCGGCAGGGGGGCCGGCTTGTCCTGAAGGAACGCAGTGATGACGGCGGCGGCCCGGTCGTTGTTGTCGTCGAGGCCGTTCCACATGTGATGTCCGACTCCGGGCATGTACTGCGTGCGCTGGATGGCGGGGTCATTGGCGAGGATGGCGGTCGCCCATTGACGGACCTGGGAGGAGCATTCGGCGATCATCAGCATCGCGGGGGTCCGGGACTGCCTCAGTAGCGGTGCGATGGAGGGCGAGTCCTTGACTGTCTGCTGGACGCGGAGGCTGGCGGCGGGGCTGAAGGAGAAGTTCTGTTCGGTGTCCTCGCTGGGGATGCGGTGCGCGTCGCCCGCGCAGTAGGCGGATGCGGTGTCGCTGCCGAGGTCTGCGGCGGTGAAGGCGTTGGCGCCTTCGGCCTGTCCGATCAGTCCGGTGTCGGGGCTGAGGAGTCCGAGTCGCATGAGGCCGAATGCCACGGCGTACCGGGGGACGTGCGTCGATCGCGGTCCGGTCGGGTTCGGGGCGAGGCCTTGTGCGGATGCTCGGCCCTTGTGCCCGGTGATGTGTGCGGTGGGGCCGTCCATGGGCCCGGGCTCGGCGATGATCGCCCGGTGCAGGCGTGTGGCGACGCCTGGGTCGGCCAGGGCTCGGGTGAGCACGACTCCGCCTCCGGAGAATCCGAGGATGTCGACCTTGCCCTTGTCTAGGCGGTCGACGAAGGCGGCGAGGTCACGGACCGCCTTGGAGATCGTGTACTGGTCCATGGGGAGCAGGTCGCTTCGTCCGCCGCCGGCCTGTTCGTAGGCGTAGACGTCGTAGCCCTGGCGTGCCAGGAGTTGCAGAAAGGTGTGGTCTTGCACCGAGATGCCGCGGATGGGTCCTCCGTGGAGGTACACAAGCGGGACGGGATGCCGGGGGCCGGGGTTCGCGGGCGGGTAGTGATAGACCGCGACCCGGCTGCCCGTGGCCAGGTTCCAGTGCTGAGTGGACACGAACGGCAGCGCGGGCGGATACCGCCGGGCCGTCGGTGCGGTCGGGATACAGACCGCCGCCGTCAACGCCGCCGCGACGACCACCGGCAGGAACGGCACGAGCCGCGCCGGCCAGGTGCGGTGCCGACCCCGCCACAGCGCGAAGACGGTCCCGGTCCCGAGGGTCGTCAACCACGCGGCGAGCCCCGAACCCGCCCCGTCCGTGAGTGCGATCAGTGCGAGGAAGACGACGACCAGCGCCGCAACGGCGGCCAGGGCCAACAGTAGGCGTCCGGTGAAGCGGACGAGACGTATGACGAACGTGGGCACGGCGGACCTCCGACAGTTTCAGAACGCTGTTTCAAAACGACGTTATCAGAGGGGGTAGGCTGCTGACCGTGGGTAGGCCCAGAACAAACGACGAGGCCGTCAAAGAGCGGCTTGTGGAGTGCGCGACCGAGATGCTCGCCACCCGTCCGCGGGAGTCCGTCACGGTCCGCGCCGTGGCCACTGCCGCCGAGGCGTCGACGACGGCGGTGTACTCCTTGTTCGGCGGTAAGGACGGGTTGATCCGTGCGGTGCGCGACAGAGCCGTCGCCGGCCTGTTCCAGGACCTGTCGGCGGTACAGACCTCCGCGGACTCTCTCGCCGACCTCTACGCACTGGCCGTCGCCTACCGTCGTTGGGGGCGCGGACACAGCCACCTCTACACGGTGCTGTTCGGTGGTGTGCAGTCCTTCGACCCGTCGGGAGAGGCCGGTGCCAGTGACCCGATCCGCCCGCTCCTCGCGGCGATCGATCGTGCCTTGACGGCGTCCGTCCTCGCCGGCGAAGCGACGTCGATCGCCCTGTCGATCTGGGCTACCCTGCACGGGCTCGTGACTCTCGAACTCGCCGGGGCCCTCGACGCCACCACGGCCGAGGCCGCTTTCCGCTCGACGATTCACGCCACGCTGCGCGGATGGACGACCCCGGAGGTGTTCCGCAGTCTTCACCAAGCCGAACTCGCCCGGTGACCGGATCAGGGCCGGAATCCAGGCTCTCCCGACCCTGGCTGAAGCCGTGGTGCGTGGTCGGTGACGACCGGCATGCCAAGGTCAACCAGGTGCGGCCGTCCATCGGTCGGAGCCCGTTGGAGGCTGTTGAGCTTGGCCATCGCGGCGTCAAAGCTGACTTGAAGTCCTTCGACCTCGCCGAGGCAGCCGTTGGCGCGCGCCTCGCGGATGCGCTCGCGGAGGTTCTGGATGATCTCCAGGAGGCGGGGCCGCTGGCGAGGATCCATCTGGAGGACCGGGCAACGGATGCCCCGTTGACTGAACGAACCCTGGAGATTGCCCAGTTCAGTGGGCGGATGGAGTCATCGAGCACTACGGTCACCCCCCGTGATGAACGATGCTCCCCGACGAGATTTTTCGGCCCTGGTGGTTCCCCGGTTGGGTCGGCTGGTGGAGACCGGCGACCGGTATACGAGCCCTACCGGCTGATCGATCCCGACGGAGCGGCCGTCGAGGCGGTCGCCATCCACTTTCAGGAGTTGCTGGCCGCGGGGAAAGCGCCGTCAACGGTTCGTTCCTACGGGTTGGATCTGTTGCGGTGGTGGCGGTTCCTGCAGGCCGTGGACGTTTCCTGGAACCGGGCGACCCGTCGGGAGGCCAGGGACTTCAGCTGCTGGATCCAAGAGACCGTCAAACCCATGAAGATCAAGGCCCAGGGCCCGCAAGCGGTACGGGGAGCCGGTGCCGCGAACCCGGTGACCGGGAAGCCGTCGACCGGATCCGGATACGCTCCGGCCACCGTCGTGCACAGCGAGACGGTCCTGCGCCGGTTCTACGATGTGCACCGCGATGCGGGGACCGGCCCGCTGCTCAACCCGTTCCCGCTGGATCTGTCCCGCCGCTCTGGGCGGGCTCACGCGCACCACAATCCGATCGAAGCTCTGTCGCCCGGAATCGACTCACTGCGGCTGCCCCCGGCGGTGGCTCGCGCCTGGAAGGACGACCTGAAAGTCAAGAAGCGCACCGTCGTCGGGCCCCGACGGCAAGAGCGTCGAGGTCTCCAGCCCGCGACTCAACGCCAAGGATGAACTCATGCGCGTCCGAGCGTTCTACCTCGACATCGCGCATTGGGCGGCCGAGGAACCGGCCCGCTGGGGGCCATGGGCCGTGCCCTGTCCGATCAGCGACGACGAGATCCACAAGGCAAAGGAACGCAAGAGACGCAAAGCCCGGATGGATCAGCGCACCCGCGAGCGGCTGCCCGTCCTTCCCATCTTGGTCAGCACCACCGACCGGCGGCGCCGTGAAGCCGCCGGCCTGCTCCAGGCGGCGGGAGACACCGAGCCCGGAGAACTGATCCCCGGCACCGGCGGAGCCCTGCGCAGAGCCATCCCTCCGAAGGCCGCAGGCCACCTCACGTGGGCAGAGGAGACCTCCAGCGGGCGCCGGCGAAACCTGTCCTATGAAGAAGAGGAAGCCTTCTGGGCGTTCGCCGCGATCGAGGTCCTGCGTCTGACCGGCGTTCGCAACGAGGAACTCCTGGAACTCACGCACCACAGCGTCACCCAGTACCGGCTCCCGGCCACCGGCGAGGTCGTGCCGCTGCTGCAGATCGCTCCGTCCAAGACCGACACCGAGCGACTCCTGTTGGTCAGCCCAGAACTCGCCGACGTCCTCAGCGCCATCATCAGTCGACTGCGCGGCCCCGGCGGGATGGTTCCGCTGGTGGCCGCCTATGACGTCCGCGAGAAGGTCTGGAACCCGCCGATGCCGCTGTTGTTCCAGCGCGGAATCGGCTCCGAGCACCGCGCTTTCACCCCGACCGCGATCCGCAGACTGCTGATCAATGCGCTGGCCGCGACCGGGCTGACCAACGCCGAAGGTGAGGCACTGTCCTTCTCTCCCCACGACTTTCGAAGGATCTTCGTCACTGACGCCGTCATGAACGGACTGCCCCCGCGCATTGCCCAGGTCATCTGCGGTCACAAGAACATCGACACCACGATCGGATACAAGGCGGTCTACCCTGCCGAGACGATCGACGCCCACCGGGCGTTCATCGCCCGCCGACGGGCCTCCCGCCCCGGCGAGGAGTACCGGATCCCGACAGAGGATGAGTGGGACGCCTTCCTCGCCCACTTCGAGAAGCGGAAGGTGTCCATCGGCACCTGTGCACGCGCCTTCGGATCCCCCTGCATTCATGAGCACGCTTGTGTCAGATGCTCGCTCCTCCGACCTGACCCGGCCCCACGGGCACGGCTTGCCGAGATCCGCGACAACTTGATCGCCCGAATCGCCGAAGCCGAGACGGAAGGCTGGCTCGGCGAGGTCGAGGGTCTCCAGGTCAGCCTGGCTGGCGCCGAGGAGAAGCTCAGCCAGCTCGATCGGGGCCACGGGCAGCATACGGCCGTGGACCTTGGCATCCCCACCATGCGTGGTGATCGATGAACCCACGAAGGTGGCTGCCGCATGGCCCTCAACCAAGATCGAGAACAGGTGCAAAGAAGCGTGCCTCAAACGCCCTTCAGAACACGATCAAGTGCCGCCCGGCCTGCAGGTCCCCAGCGCGGCTTGCCGCCGGGAAGGCCCCGATCTCCGTTCTGCCCCATGAGCATCAGGAACAGGCTCTTCATAGCAGCCAGCCCGCGGGCGCGCCGGATCGCCGCCGCGTCTGCATGCGCGTACATGTCGAAGAACCGTGAGGCCGTGCCCGCGGGCAGCAGCACCCATGCGGCGGCGAGGTCCCACGCCGGATCGCCGGCGAACATGGCACCGAAGTCGACGATGCCCGAGAGCGTTCCGTCCGAGACGACGACGTTCGCGGGATGGAGGTCGCCGTGCACCCACACCGGCGGGCCCTCCCACGCGTCGGCCGCAACGGCGTCGTCCCAGACGGCCCGGACGTCAGCAGCGATGTCGTCGGGGACAACGGCCTGGAAGAAGTTCTCGAAGCCGTCCGTGCAATTCCTGGGATGGGCACCGAAATCCGTAGAGATCGGCGCCTCGGCGGGCGCCTCCACATGGAGCGCCCGGAGGAAGCCCGCCAGCGTGTCGGCCGCGTGGGCGCCGCGGCTGATCGAGCCGTGGTCCAGCGGCTCGCCGGCAACCCACGTCATCACGGTCCAGTGCTTGGGAAAGCGCTCGGACGGGTCCCCGAACCGCACCGGGAGCGGCACCGGGAGCGGCAAGCGCGGGGCTAGCACCGGTAGCCACCGCCGCTCCTTGAGCTGGAGCTCCGGAGTGGGGTCCATGCGCTGCATGCGCACAGCCAACTCGTCCCCGAGGCGCCACATTTGATTGCCCCAGCCGCCCGCCACCTCCCGGATGGCCAGCCCTGCAAGGTCTGGATGTTGCTCCTGCAGCAGGTCGCGGACCAGGTCTGCGGTGATCTCGATCTCGGTGTCGGTCATGCGAAGTCACAGTACTGAGGCGGCAGGCGGAGCGGCTCTCGCTCCGGAACACTCGCTGTGATTCCTCTGGCATCACCAATCCGGTTACAGAGAGCTGCAGATGAGAGGCTCTGGGACGCCCAGCCTCCAAGTTCAGAGAAGCCTGCATCCGCTGCCCTGTCCTGCGGCCTGATCCCGAGCAGATGCCCCGATTGGAAGAGATCCACGCGAACCTGCTCGACCGGCTCCAGGAGGCCAAGGAACAGGGATGGCTCGGCGAGGTAGCCGCGATCGAGGCCAGCCTCGCCGCCGCCGAGCAGAAGCTCGCCGCCATGCGCGACCTCGCGGTCCGGCATACCACCGTCCACCTGGGCATGCCCGATCTCCGTGACGTCGTCGCGCGCGTCGACTCCGAGCAGCGAAACGAGGATGCGAAGCGGCAGGCCTGAGCACTACAACGAGGGGATGACCGTCTTCCTCTGTTCCAAGTGCGGCACCGCGATCACGCCGGAGCTGGCCGAGCTTGCCGCCATCCCTGACGTCTCCGACGACGAGCGCGACCGGGACAAGGAGACACGCCGGGCACCTTCCACCGTTCCGCGGGGCCACTACGTGATCGATCCCGAGCCCTGGGGACCTCCCTACGTCGTGCAGGACGATCAGGAGCGCCCGCAGCCAGCTCAGTCGCGCGGACCTGTGGTCTGCCGTGAAGAAGGATTCGTCATCTGGGCGGGCAGCCGACATACGGTGCTGGTGCACCCTGATGACGCCGCTGGCCTTCAGCCCCTGCCCAACTGGGAGAACAGCAGTGGGTGCTGCGGACCGACAGGCGACGAGGGACTCAACCGGGCCTGCCCCTGCGGCGCTCCGGTCGCGACCCTCGCGGCCGACTGCTTCGGGCCCTACGAACTGCACCTCGACCCCGTCCGGACCTACGCGTTCTCCCAGTAAGACCGTGTCGGAGCAGGCCGGCTGCGTCCATGGTCACCACGCCGTGCAGGTCGATCATGAACGCGCGTGGACGGCGACGTCCTCCGGCGCCTGCTGAAGCACCGTCGCCCCCGCTTCCTCGTCGAGTCCCCCGCCAACACTGACCAGGACAGAGCTGCCACAGTGCTGAATGCCCGTGGTGATCATCCGGTCTCTTTCCCCCGAAGGCAACGGGCCCGCGGGGCCACCATCCTGGCCCGGCGCGTGACGGCGGCGGCGCGAGGCGCGCTGACGCCCGGCTTCCCGACAGCGAGGGAAGAGGCGCTCTACGCCATGGCGGCGGCCCCGGCTTCCAGGACAGCGCGCTGCACGGCCACCGCGCGCTCCTCTTCGCCTCCGCAGACCACGGCGGCCGACTGCTTCCGCAAACCCGGAGCGGCTACTCATCCAGGACAGGTTCCCCGTCCTGGTCGCCGTTGCGAGAAACTGCCCGAGAACCTGGCCCTCGACGGCGACCTCGCCGTCTGGGACACCGCCGCCGGCCGGCTGTTCTTCGAAGCCCTCCAACGCCGGGCCACCCCATCGGCAAGGGCACCGATGGGGGCCGGCTGGCAGTGGCCCGCGACCAAGACGGTCCCGTGCTTGGCCGGCAGCCTCCCGAACATCTCGCGAAGCTTGGGCTCGCTGTTAGAGGCCCGGTGACCCCATCGGTGAGCCTCCAAGAAAGTACAAGAAAGTAATGGGGGACCGTCCGGCGGGGCGTCAACTTCCGTCCGTCAGACTGCGGTCCAGGACGCCGATGAGCCGCGCTCCCGCACGGTCCGTCCCGCGGCGCCCCCGCTTGGCACCCGCCGAGGCCCTCTCCAGCCGCAGCCGCGCCGAACGTCCGCGCAGCGTCAGCGTCATCAACTGGTTGCCGAACCACGGTCCGCCGGTACGCCCCCACCGGACCGCCGGTCTCGCAACCCGTCCGTGGCGGGCGAGGAGATGCCCGATCCCCTTGGCGAACCGGCTCCAGCCGAAACGGAATCCGGCCCGTATGACCGTCGGCACAGAGTTGTGCAGCGGTGAGCAGGTGAACTGGAAGACACGGGAGCGCGGCTGCCGCCCGGTGGTCCAGACGGGCTCCGCCACATACGCGTGGTGCACGTCCCCGGAGAGCACGCACACCGTCGCCGGGGCCGCCTCGGCCCTCCCCACCTCGGCAACCGTCGCCGTCAGCCTTTCGAACGACGAGGTGAACGCCGCCCAGTGCTCCAGGTCCGCCCGTCGGCGCAGCCACTCGCCCACGCGCGCCCAGCGCGGCCCGCGTTCGCCGCGGCAGAGCGCCGCGTGCCAGCCCTCCGCGAAGTGGACCATCGGGGGCAGCAGCCACGGGAGCGAGGTCCCGACCAGCAGGTGGTCGACGCCGCCGGGGTCGTCGAACGCCTGCATCCGCAGCCAGGCGGCCTCCTCGGAGTCCAGCATCGCCCGGTGCTGCTCCTCCAGCACCCGCGCGGCCCGGGTGTCGACCATCAGCAGCCGCGTGCGGCCGAAGTCCCTGCGGTAGCTCCAGCGCACCGTCGCAGGGTCGGCGTCGGCGCGTTCGGCGAACTCGCGCAACACCTCCGTGCCGTCATCGGCCGCCAGTACCGCCGCGTACAGCTCGTCCTCGGCGAGCTCGGCGGGGGAGAGGTTCCCGAGGTGCTGATAGACCCAGTACGACATCAGGCCGCTGGCGATCCGCTCGCGCCACCAGGGCGTTGCCCGCATGTCGGCTACCCAGGCGGCGCTGGTGTTCCAGTCGTCGATGACGTCGTGGTCGTCGAAGATCATGCAGCTGGGTACGGTCGAGAGCAGCCAGCGCAGTTCGGGGTCGCCCCAGGACTCGTCATAGAGGCGGGTGTACTCCTCGTAGTCGGCGACCTGGTCCGGCGGGGCGGCGGAGCCGGTGCCGGCAGCCCGCCGATGCCGGGCGATCCAGGCGCGGGTGTCGGCGGACGTCTCGTCCGCGTACACCTGGTCGCCGAGGAGGAGGAGAACGTCCGGACGCTCGGCCTCCGGGTCGGCGGCGAGCCGGGCGGAGAGGGTGTCGAGGACATCGGGGCCCACCGGATCGTGCTCGCCCACAACAGGCGCCGCCCACCGGCACGAGCCGAAGGCGACCACCGCGCCCGTCGCCGGGACCGGCGGCGTGTGGATGGTGCTGGGCGGCTGGGGCGAGTCCGCGAGGGGCCACACCCGCTCGCCGTCGAGCAGCACCTCGTACGTTGTGGCGGACCCAGGGGCGAGTCCGGTCACGACCACCAGTGCGTAGTGGTGGCCGACGACGCAGAACGTGGGAGCCGAACCACCGCCGCCGCCCAGGCACCGGACCTCCGCCGTGCACGCCCGGTCGGTCTCGACCCACACCGTCGCGCTGGTGCCCGACTCCCAGTCCACGTGTCGCAGGAGCGGGCCCAGCCTCAGACCGGCCATCGCGAGTTCCCTTCCGGTGCTCCGCACGGTACGGAACGGCCGCTCTGTACAGTACTGAACGGCGGCGCGAACGGGGCCGTTGTGCTGCCCGGCCGCCCCGCGTCGGACTTGGCGGACACGGGAGCAGCGGGTCAGCAGCGACGGCCCGCGCCTTGAGGCCTGTATCGAGTTGCCCCGCGGCGTCGCGGCGCCCGGTGCGTGCCCTCGGCGCACGAGCCACATGCCCTAGTAGCTCCGCTACGAGGACATTCGTCCCGCACGCCGAGGGCACGCACCGAACGCCGCTCCTTGCTCCACGGGGCAACTCGATACAGACCTTAGACGGGCTCGGTGCACATGACGTAGAGGTCAATGTTGGAGCTCTGCAGGTTGTCGCTGCCCTGGGCCCACCAGCCGTCGCGCGAACCGGTCTCGGCCGCCTTGGCGGGGCGGCTGGAGATGAGGCTGGCCGCGGGCCCGTTGGCCGATGCGCCTCCACCGGCGACGACGGTCCCGGCGGGGCATGTGAGCAGGCCGCCGTAAGGGCGTTCGGAGGCGGTGTTAGAGCGGGTGACGGTCAGCGCGTAGACGGGGTCGTGGCAGACCGCGTGGACCACGGCGGTGGCCGTCTCCCATCCGGCGGTGCCGAGTGCCCACCGGGTGGGCTGGGCGGTGCCGCTGACCGGGGTGGGATACGACCTGCTCAGCCAGGCGTCGGACCCGTTGACCTCTCTGACCTCTCCGCCTCCGCCGAGGGCGACCTTCCCGGCCGGACACGACAATGCGGCCAGCTTGTCGTTGGGTGCCGGCATGGTGGCGCTCTGCATGATCTGGTAACCGTCGGGCGGGTAGGCGCAGACGGCGTAGGCCGTCAGGGTCATGCCGGGGGAGACCGTCTTGTAAGCGGACGCTCTCCAACCGACGGGCTGGCCGCCCTCGATCAGCGGGGCGCTGCTGACGAGCTGGATGTCGTGGCCCCAGGGGGTGCGGCCGAAACCGGCCTCGGCGCCTCCGCCGATCGGAACCTTGCGCTGCGGGCAGAGGACCCTTTGGGTCTGCAGGTCGCCGGCCCCGCTGCCCTGCTTGACGATCTCGACGCCGTAGATGCGCGACGCCGCAGTGGCGCCGTCCGCGTGCGTCGCTGCCTGCGAGACCGACGTTCCCGGGCCAGCTGAAGCCACCAGCATGCCGGCCACCACCCCCAGGGCGGCTACAGCGACCCGGGCCCTCTGCAAGATGTGCAGGAGACCTCTCTCGACGACCCCGTATGGATAGTTCTCAGTGATTGTGACATTGCTTAGCGTGGCCGGATTTCGCTGCGGCGGCACTCCCGCCGACTCGGAGTGAGGGCCGCTGGCGGCATCACCCTGGAAGGGCAGCACCCCCGAGAGCCAGCGCCCTCCTGGCAGCCTGCCGCCAGAAGCGGAGAGATCATCCGATCAGGCGGACGTGATTGCGCCACCGAACTGGATTAAGTCCCGGATTGTGGCGGGGGTTGTCTCCATAGGCCCCGGATCCGCCACATGGCGTCCAGCGACGGCCGGAGTTGGGTGACGTCGCGGCGATTGCCATCGGTACGCATGACGGCGGGCGGGGTTCCTCGGCGGTCGACCGTCAGATGGTGCTCGGATCCGGGCCGGGCGCGGTCAACGGGCGAGAGCCCGCCGTGCCCCCTTTGAGAGCCCGGACATGTAAGAGTCGTACTTGCTCCTGGGCTTCTTCGGCTACTGAGACTCCCCAGCTCAGGGAGGTGTGGGAGAGGTGTCGCGGAGCCGGTCGAGGCGGCGGATGACGGGGGTGGCGGTAGCGCCGTGCAGGAGGACAGACAGCATGACTGTGAAGGTGATGACGGTCCACAGCTGCTGCTCGTAGGGGCCGAAGTGGTCGCTGCGCCCGAGGGCGTAGGCGAGGTAGAACAGGGAGCCGATGCCACGGATCCCGAACACGGCCGTGACGATGCGTTCACGGCGGCCGGCTGCGCCGCCCAGCAGGCCCACCCATCCTGCGGCGGGCCGGACAACCAGGACGAGCACCAGTCCCACCAGGGCTTCCTGCCAGGTGAGCGAGGGAAGTCCGTCCGCGACGAGGTAGCCGCCGAGGAGGAAGAGCAGGAAGGCGGTCAGCAGCCGTTCGATCTGTTCGGTGAATTCGTGCAGGACCTTGTGGTAGCCGTGGCTGCGTTCGGCGGCACGGATCGTGCAGGCTGTGACGAAGACGGCCAGGAACCCGTAGCCCTGCAGCAGTTCAGTTGCTCCGTACGCCGTGAACGTGGCGCCGAGGGCGACGAACCCCTCCATGTGCTCGGAGAGCCGCAAAGCCGAAAGGCGAGCCTGGAAGAACATCAGCCCCAGCAGCCATCCTGTCAGGACGCCGACTGCCACCCCGATCGCGATCCGGGCCAGGACGTCGACGAGGACCCAGTTCGCGATCCAGGCGGTTGACTGCCCGGCGGGGACCGCGGCGAGGGCGAGGGCGGCGAGTACGAACGGGAAGGCGAGTCCGTCGTTGAGGCCGGCTTCCGAGGTGAGGCAGAACCGAACCTCGTCCTCGTCGTCGTCCGCGTCGGTCGGCTCACCCACCCGCACCTCCCCCGCGAGCACCGGGTCCGTCGGCGACAGCACGGCCGCCAGCAACAGTGCCGGTGCGAGCGGCCAGCCGAATACGAGAGCCGCGGTCACGGCCATCCCGGCGATCGTCAGAGGCAGACTGACGCCGAGGAGCCGCCACGTGCCCATCCAGCGGCGCCAGCCGACCGGCCGGTTGAGAGCCAGCCCGGCTCCCATCAGCGACACGATCACGCACACCTCGGTGGCATGCTCCACCCAAAGCCGCTGCCGCTCCGGATCGAGCACCGGGACCGACACCGGCAGTACCGCTACCAGGGCGCCGGCCGCGAGGAACACCATCGGCATGGACAACGGCCGGCGGAAGACGAGCCGGGGAAGCACGGCCGCGCCGAGCGCGCCGATGCCCAAAGCCAGGTAAACCGCATCGGAGAGCGTCACCTGTCCCATCCTGTCCCAGTCGAGCCCCTTCACACGGCCGACAGCGGAGGCGTGCTGGGGTGTCGGCCCGTATGCCCGGTGCCGATGTGAGGGCGGACCGCGGTCGGTATCGGACCGACGGAGTGGGCGGGGCTTGCGCGGCTCTGCCGGCGTAGAGGTGGCTGCCGATCGGTCTGCAGCCCCGCACATCCCGGCCTGGTGCAAGGGGATGCCCGACCCCGGCTCGAACACCCCGGTCCGCTCGCTCCAGGACCGCCATCGACCGCCTGATCGCGCGGCGCGACGTCGCCTGCGCGAGAAGGTCACTTACCTGATGCTCTACGAGACAGTCGCCCGTGCCGACGAGCTGCTCGGCGTGAACATCGAGGACCTCAACCTCGCCGCCCGCCAGTGCCGGGTGAAGGCCAAGGGCGCCAAGGCCGTCCGCCGCCCGGGCCGGGCCCGTGAGGACTACGCCACCGAGACGGTCTACTGGGACGCAGGCACCGCCCGGCTCCTTCCACGCCTGATCGGAGAGCGGACCCGCGGCCCGCTCCTCGTCACCCACCGCAAGCCCGGCCCCGGCAAGCTCCTCACCCCGCGCGACGTCTGCCTCGACTCCGGCCTGGCCCGCCTGTCCTACGGCCAGCTGCGCGCCCTGCTGGACCGCCACACCTGCGTCGGCGGCGAGGAGGGCACCGGCTGGGACCCGCACGAGTTCCGCCACTCCGGCCTGACCCACCTCGGCGAACAGGGCGTCTCCCTGCTTCTGTTCATGGCGTAGTCCCGGCACAAGTCCCTCAGTGCCGCCCGGAAATACTTCGTGCCCGGCGCGGCCTTCCTCGCAGAAGTCACCAGCCTGCTCGCCCCCGGCGACCGCTGCGCCGAAAGAACAACGCTCAGCCCGCGAGGCTCTTTCTGATCTGGGGTGATCTCGGGGGCGGGCGGTGGCCTGTTGCCGGGCGCAGGGTGGAAAGTGTCGGCTCTGCAGCCGATCACGGTTTGGCGGTTTCGGTGGCACACACGGTGCCGCGGTCGTCGATGATCGCGCAGGCCCGGGCCTCGCCTGGGGTGAGCGCGGCAACCATCCGGGTGTGGGCGTCGTGGCCGTACTGCTGGCGGTACTCCTGGGCGTGCCCCTGCTTCGGGGTGACCATGATCCGGTCTCCTTCCGAGGTGCCGCTCATCTTGGCCCAGGCGGCGTGGCACACGGCGCTGTAGCGCAGTTCAACCCGAACGCCGTACCCGTGGCCGGTGTACGCGGTGGTGGCGTCCTTCGAGCATGTCGTGGTCGCCGGCTCAAGCGACGCGCACGAGGCCCCGTCGCATGTTGCGGTCGGCGTCGGCCGGACCGGGGCTGTCGATGGGGAGGCAGAAGAAGGGGATGCACCCGCATCCTTGTCCGCGTAGTGGAAACCAACCCAAGCCAGTGTCCCCAGAACCACGACCGCCACCACAGTCCAGGCCACCAGCCGCTTCTTCCTGGCATGTGGCTGCGGCGATGGTTGGTCCTGCTGCGGCGTTACGCACTCAGGTGCCGGCCTCTGCTTTGGGACGTGTGTGCTTTCCTCTACCGCGCGGCGGTGGAGGGCCAAGGCCTTGTCGAGCTGCGGATCGCTCAACGTGGACTGCTCAGGCTTGGCACAGATCCGCCATAACGCACCAATCGACTCAGGTTCGGGCAGGCTCTGCCCCGACTCCCATCGCGAAACCGTCGGCTGACTGGTGTTGAGCTCCTTGGCAACCCAAGGCTGGCCCCGGTTGTTCGCCACACGCCAACTCCTCAGGAGCTGGCCCAGTTCGACGCGCGCGGGAACGACTGCCTGCTGACCGTCCAGAGCATCGGCATTCTGCTGAGCGTCCACCACGCGCCCCCTCTGTCCACGACCTAAAACACCAGTTCAAAGCCCATACGCGAGGCCGTGTATATACACGTATGGCCGGTGCCTCGGACACCGTAGAGCCAACGAGGAACACGCGGCAAAGTTGCTGACAGCCGGCGCGAACGTCCGGCCAATCCCGCCTCCGACTGTCCCTGGCAGCGCCATGCCCTGCCGCGGTCCGGACAACCTCGGAGGCACGACACGAAAAGGACGAACGACTGTGAACAACGCAACCCGCTCCCGCGGCATCGCCACTGCGGCGGCCTCGCTCGCAATGCTCACCGTGGTCGCTCTGTCGGCGCCCGCCACCGCTGCCGCATATGACGGCGACCCCGCAGGGGGATCGGCGCGGCCCCCCGCGAACTCGTCCGCCTACCTGAAGTTCACCAAGAACTGGAAGCACCCGGACCGCTCGACCCTCTCCCTTGTCAAGGGCGGCCACGTGGTCAAGAGCTACCGTGCCGGGTCCGGCTTGGGATCCACGAACGACTGCCTCAGCAACAGGGGATGGCTGCCCAGCGGCACCTACCAGGTGAAGGGACACCAGACCAGCCGCGACAGCACGGTCAAGGGCTACGCCATCCAGCTCTCCAACAAGGAGTGCCACCCCAAGTCGGGGAAGAAGAAGGACGCCGTCACCCGCGATGATCTGTTCATCCACAGCGAGATGACCAAGAACGGCGGCCGCGGCTCCACCGAGCCCACCCGATGGGACGGTGACAGCGACTACAAGTCCTATGGCTGCATCAAGCTGCGCCCCGATCACATCAAGGACCTGTTCTCCCGTCTGAAGAACGACTGGCCGAACCTGACCCTGCGGGTCGGCTGACACACAGAGCCGAGCACTTGGCCGACAAGCGTGACCCCCGGCAGCACACCGCCGGGGGTCCATGTCCGCAATAGCGGCTGCGCTTCCCAGGTACAGCACAACGAGACTTCAGAAGCCGTATCTCAACCGAACAATGTGCGTACCGTTCGAACAGCCTTCCCGCCCAGGTGTAATTCCCGTTGTCCGCGCGTGAAGACAGTCCTTTCGGTAACTCGGGGATGCGAGTCTGACTGCGCAGTGCCGGGAGGCACCGATGTCGCTGTTATGCGTGTACGAGCCCGTCCAGTTCAACTTGGTCGCACAATCGTGTGATTGCTTCGTGCGCATGTGTGGCAACGCGGCCGACCATCCCGATCGCCTGCACCGGTATCCATCGGACTTGACGGACGCGGAGTGGGCCGAGATCCGGCCCTTGCTGCCGGTCCCGGCCTGGGGGGCTATTGCCCCCACCAACGGGATGCGATCCGCCACCGGGTCGCGGGGGGGGGGGGGGGGGGCCCCCCCGCCGGGGGGGGGCTGCCGCCGAAAGCGGTGCCCGTCCCGTCCAAGCGGCTGGCCCGCGGCAACGCCCTCCCCGCCCAACCGAACGGTGCGGGC
>NZ_JBHXAG010000001.1:896247-910031 GCF_042726555.1 Streptomyces sp. NPDC060232
GCCCTGCCCCCCGACAGGGCGCTGGTCGCGGCGGCCGGACTCCGCCCGCGCCCCCCCGACGACCCGCCGCTGCTCGGCTCCGACCGCATCCCCGAGGACGCCGGGGCCGCGCGCCGCCCCCCCCCCGCCCATCTCCTGACGGGCGATGCCTGCGGACGAAAGCGGTGCCCTTCCCGTCGAAGCGGCTGGCACTCGTCATCGCCGTCCCCGCGACAGCGAACGGTGCGGGCCGTCGGCTGGTGGGGGGACCGCTGGGCAATGCCCGCGGACTTCCCCAGCTGGGGCCAGGTCTACGCCTTCGTCCGCCGCTGGCGCGAGCACGGGCTGATCACCGAGTTCCACGACCGGCTGCGGGGGAAGGTCCGCGAGCGCGAGGGCCGTGAGGCCGAGCCCACGGCGGGGATCATCGACGCGCAGTCGGTGCGGGCCGCCGCGACAGTCCCGCCCCCCTCACGCGGCTACGACGGCGGGAAGAAGGTGCCCGGGCGAAAGCGGCACATCGTGACCGACTGCCTCGGCCTGCTCCTGGTCGTCGCGGTCACCGCCGCAAACATCGGCGACCGGGACGCCGCCACGGGCCTGCTCACCCGGCTGCGCCGCCTGCACCGCGACATCACCCTCGTCTGGGCCGACGGCGGCTACACCGGCGGCCTCATCGACTGGTGCCGCCAGAAACTCACCCTGACCTTGGAGATCGTCAAGCGCACCGACGACATGACAGGGTTCGTGGTCCTCCCCAGACGCTGGGTGGCAGGGCGGCGCTCATGCTGGAGGGCATACTGTGCCAGGACGGTATGGAGGTTGCTTTCATCCTGCCCGTGGGTGCCCCGGGCCGGTTGGTGGCGTGGGGGACTTCAATGGCTGGCAGCGTGGTGTGTGCGTCGTTGGGGCCGGGTGCTGGCGGTAAGCGGGTCGTCATTCTTGCTGAGCTCGGTGAGTGCATTGGTTCCTTGCGTTGCCTGGTGGCGGGTGGCTGGTGGTTCGATGATGAGAGCGCTGGCACGGGGCGGGTCGAAGGGTCGTCTGCATGCTTGGTGCCGCTTCCGGGTGGTCTGCTCCGTCTTTCGTGCCTGGCCCCCGGTGTGGGGTGCGGGGTGTGACGTGGTCGGGGCCCGTGGGTGCGGGGGTGTGCGGGGCGCGGCGGAAACAGGTCGGGGCTGGGGGTGGGCCGGGGTGGTGTGTCGTCACAGGCCCAGGGCGATGGCCATGCGGGTCATCTCGGCGGTGGTGTTGATGTTGAGCTTGGCCCGGATGCGGCGGAGGTAGGCGTCGACGGTGTGGGTGGACAGTCCCATGTGGCGGGCGGTTTGGTGGTAGGTGTGTCCGGCGGCGATGTGCCGCAGTGCCTCCTGCTCGCGGGGGGCCAGCGTGGGGGCGGCGGTGGCTGCGGTGTGCGGCGTGGTGAGTGTGGGAGTCATCGGATTTCCTCCGCCGTATCGGCTCGGTCATCGCTGCTCGCGTCCTCGGAAGCAGGTGGGACATTCCGACTGAATGTCCCTTTTGTTCTCTTGTTTAGAGCGTGGCCGCGGGACTTCATGAGGCTGTCCGCCGACTGTCACAGCCGTGTGACAGGCCACCCCGCCACCCCCTTTCCACCCGCCACCCCTTTTCCCGCGGCGCCTACGCCGCCCGCGGCGCCTACGCCGCCCGCGGCGCCTACGGTGCGCGCGGCGCCTACGGTGCGCGCGGCGCCTACGGTGCGCGCGGCGCCTACGGTGCGCGCGGCGCCTACGCCGCCCGCGGCGCCTACGCCGCCCGCGGTGCCTACGGTGCGCGCGGTGCGCGCGGTGCCTACGCCGCCCGCGGTGCCTACGGTGCGTGCGGTGCGTGCGGTGCGTGCGGTGCGTGCGGTGCGTGCGGTGCGCGCGGTGCCTACGGTGCCCGCGGTGCTTACGGTGCTCATGGTGCGTGCGGTGCTCATGGCGCGTGTGGTGGTCACGGTGTTCGGTGTTTGGGGCGGGTGGGGTTCGCGGGTGGGTGGCGGTGGGTCCAGGTCGTGGAAGGTCTGTGGGGAGGGCCGGTGTAGGGCGACGGTGACCGGCTTGGTATCGGCGTGCGGGTAGGTGGCGCACGCCAGCTGTGCCGTGGCCGGGGCGGTGTGCGGGTCGCGTGGGGCCGGGCCGTTCTGTATGGCGCGCGCGGTGGCGGTGGTCGGTGCCCGGCGGCTCTGGGGGGTCGCTGCGTTCGTGCTGTGCGGTGACCTCGCCGCCGATCTCGCCCGCGCCCGCCGCGTCTTCCCGGGTCGGGTCGCCGGCTGTGTGGTGATCTGTTTGGTGGTGGCGACGCCGCCCGTCAGGGCGTGCACGGTGGCGTGGTGTGGGGGGTTGGACCGTGCAGGGTGGGTTCGGTTTCCCGGGCGTGTGCGGTGTCGGGGTGGGCGGCTTCGTTGTGGGTGGTTTCGTTGTGGGCGCCCGGGTGGGCGAGGTTGTCCGTGGCCGCGGTGGGAGCGGTGCCCGCGGTGGCGGTGGTCGTGGTGAGGTTTGTGCCGGCCGGGTGCGGTGGTCGGCGGGCGGTGCCGGGTGCGCCGTGGGTCGGCTGGTCACAGCGGTGGCGCCGGCGTGATCGTCACCGCCGCCCGGGCCGCGGTCTCCCGCGGCCCGGGCGGCGGTGTAGGTGTCGGGCGAGGTGCTGGCGGAGACCTGCAGGACGCGGCCGCGTGGATGTCCTGCGGTCCTGCGGTCCTGCGGGCTGCAGGGCTGTCTCGGCTGCCGGGCTCGGCGTCGTGACCGGGGTGGGTGTCCCGGTCGAGGGGTGTAGCAGGGTGGGGGCCGCGATGGCGGTGACCACGCCCGCGTCGGCCTCCAGGGTCTGCTACGGCGGGGTTCCCGGAGCGGTCGGAGGGTCACCGTGCACTGCCACCGGCGGCACGATCGCGGTGAAGGTTGGGGGGTGGTCGGTGTCCGGCCGCACAGCGGCCTGCCGGGCGGCCGTGACCGTCAGGGCGGTCCGTGCCGCGGCCGGCTTCTCCGCGCGGTACCTGCCGGGCCGGGCCCCAAGGGCCTGCGGGCCGGCGTGGTGTCTCGTCCCTGCGGCACGGCACGCCGCCTGCCGGACTCGTCGCCGGTACGGGTACTCCCGCGGCCGCGGGAGCGGTAGTGGCTGCGCACGGCCTGTCCGGCCTCCGGCCCCGACCACGCCTCCGGCCCCGACCACGCCTCCGGCCCCGACCACGCCTCCGGCCCCTGGCCTCCGGCCTCCGGCCCCGACCACGCCTCCGGCCCCCGACCACGCCTCCGGCCCCTGGCCTCCGGCCCCGGACCACGGCCCCCCGCCCCGGACCACGCCTCCGGCCCCGGACCACGCCTCCGGCCCCTGGCCCCCGGCCCCCGCCCCCAGCCCCTGGCCTCCGGCCCCCCGCCTCCGGCCCCGGACCACGCCTCCGGCCCCGGACCACGCCTCCGGCCCCGGCCCCCGCCTCCGGCCTCCGGGGGTTGCTGCTTGGTGTGTGCTGTGCGCCGGTTCTCGTGGCGTGAGTCCGGCCGTGGCCGGACTCGTGTCGAACCTCATCAGCGTGCGGCGGCCTCATGGGGGCGTGAAGGTGGTGTGTCACGCCCGCGGGCCTGCGGGCCCGCGGTTCCGCGGCCCGGGGTCTCGTGTCAGGAGCCGGGCGCGGGTGTGGGGGTGGGGGTGTCGTAGACGAGTTTGTAGGTCACGTCGTGGGGGACGGGGGTGGGTGCGGTGTCGGTGTAGAGGAGTCGGATCGTGGCGAACCGTTGGGTGCCGGGGCGGTCGGGCCAGGGCTGGGGGTCGCTGAGGGTGACGGTCACCGGGTAGGGGCGGAAGCGGCCTGCCGCGCAGTAGGGGCGGCAGTCGTTGACCATGTCGGTGCCGGTGGCTGTCGCGGTCTTGGGTCCCCAGGTGTTCCAGCGCAGGTCGACGAGCCGGTTGTTGCCGTCGCCGCAGGCCAGCAGGTACTCCTCGGGGCGCACCTGGCCTTTGGAGAAGCAGTCGACCACCACCGGGTCGGGTGCGGGTGCGGGGGCGGGCTGGGATGCGGAGGCCGGTACGGCGGCGGCCACGAGGGCTGCTGCGGTGCTCAGCAGGATCCCGGTCCGGGTCCGGGTCCGGGTCCGGGTGCGGGTGCGGGTGCGGGTGCGGGTGTGGGTGTGGGTCCGCGGTCCGCGGGGGTTGCGGCCGTCTCCTGTAGCGTCCACGAGACCTCCTCGCCCATCCGTCGCGCCCGGCGGCGCTGCGGCCATGCCCAGCTTCCCCGATCCGGGCGCACCCCGCACCCGCTGGCAGCGTCCTGTGTCCCGAAGCCGTGTCTGATCTGCGGATACGCGACGGCTGCCGGTTCGGGCTGCCGGTTCGGGCTGTTCGGGTTGGGTCGGGCTGCCGGGGGAGGGGTGGGGCGTCCGGGTCAGGCGATGCCGATGGTGTAGGCGGCGCGGTAGCCGTTGCCGTCGGGGGTGGGGGCCAGGGTCATGGTCCCTCCCGCGGCCCGGTAGCGGCTGTCGTGCCGGTTGGGGTGCTCGGGTGCGGTGCGGCGGGCGTAGGGGCGGCGTGCGTAGACCTGGGTGAGGAGGTCCTCGGGGAAGAAGAACTGTGAGGTCGTCTCGGTGCGGGTGTCGGGGCGGACCTTGAAGTGGATGTGCGGGGCCAGTCCGGCGTACCAGCCGGGCACGATCGTGCGGAACACGCAGTGTCCGGTGCGGTCGGTGATCTGTGTGCCGCGCAGGAAGGTGTCCTTGCCGGTGGAGTAGTCGCCGTCGGCGTCGGCGTGCCACACCTCGACGCCGGCGGCCGCGAGCGGCCGGCAGCCGTCGGGGACCCGTACCACTGTCAGGTCCAGCCGCAGCGGTACCCCGCCGCGGCCCTGGGTGATGTCGGAGCGGACCAGGTCCAGATCCAGGTAGTACGGTCCCGCGCCCGCCCCGACGGCCAGGACGCAGGCCGGGGCCGCGGCCTGCGCCGTTCCCGACGGGGTCGGTGAGGGGGGCCGGGTCGGGGAGGCGGACGGCACTCCTGCCGCACCCCGCGTCCCGGCCGGGGCGGCGCACGCGGCGCTCAGCACG
The DNA here is from genome assembly GCF_042726555.1 of Streptomyces sp. NPDC060232. NCBI lineage: Bacteria > Bacillati > Actinomycetota > Actinomycetes > Kitasatosporales > Streptomycetaceae > Streptomyces > Streptomyces sp. NPDC060232. The sequence continues at coordinate 901,263 of NZ_JBHXAG010000001.1, forward strand.
GCGGCGGTCCCGGCCGAGCCGGCGGCCAGCAGCAGGGCACGACGGCTGGTCGGCGAGGAGACCGCACCGCTGCCGCTGCCGCTGCTGTTGTCGGCGCCGGAGCGGGCATCGGTGTCGGTGTCGGTGTCGGTGTTGTTGTTCTCGGCCATGCGAACCCCTCACACACGCCCCGGATGCCGCCCGCGCGCGGGGGGACGGCTGGACCCGCGCCCACCGTGCCGGATGCTGCCCTGCCCGCCCGGCACCGACACACCCCCGTCCACCCCACCGGCTCCCCACCCCCCACCCCGCGCCCCTGTCATGCCGGCCCGGAGGTGGGGCGGGGGGCGCGGCCGGCCAGCCGGCCAGCCGGCCAGCCAGCGAGCCGGCCAGCCAGCCAGCGAGCCGGCCAGCCAGCGAGCCGGCCAGCCAGTGAGCGAGCGAGCCGGCCGGTCAGTCAGCCGGTCGGTCGAGGTGGTCGGTGGCGAGTGCGGCGTAGGCCTGCTGGGTCGGGACCGTGACGCCGAGTTCCGCCGCCTTGGCGGCCGTCGAGCTCGGTTGGCCGTTCGCCGCCGGCACGCGGACCAGGTAGCCGGTCCGGGAGTTGACGTTGCTGCCCGCCTGCCCGCCTGCCCGCCTGCCCGCCTTTCCGCCGGCCGGCTCGATCAGCGCGTTCGTCTGCGAACGCCCCGGTTCCTCCAGCGGGCTGCTCATCCTGCCGTTCACCATGACGGTTCGGCCCGCCGGTGGCCCCTGGCCTGCGTCGGCTGACGCAGGCCGCCTGGGGCTGCTGCGGCTCGCTCAGGTTCACCCCGGCCGTGGCCGGGGTGTCGATGACCGGGGCCGGTAGCGTGAGCTGCTCGACGATGACCGGCGTCTTCTGCGCGCCGATCTGCTCGATCGACCTCGCGTATCGCGGCCGCGTCCGGCGTCCGGGCCGCGTCCGGCGTCCGGGCCGCGTCCGGCGTCCGGGCCGCGTCCGGCGCCCGTGCCGCGTCCGGCGCCCGTGCCGCCTCCGGCGTCCGGAAATGCGCGGCGACTGCGAGGCGACTACGACGGGACATGCTGCGTCCGGTCCCGGGTACGCCCGGGGCGCACAGCACCCGGCTGAGCGGCCGGGCCCGCGCGGCCTCGATCTGCCTGGCCGGCTTCGCCGCCCGCCGGGTGCTGCCGGCCGCGGCGGCGAGCTGTGTCTCGGTGAGGGTGGACAGGCCGGCGGCATCGCCGACGGCCCCCGACTGCACCAGGGCCCTGGCGTGGGTGGGTCCCAGGCCGTCGATGTCGAGCATGTCCCGGCCGGCGGCGTACTCGATCAGCGAGGGCAGCGCATACGCCGTGCCCTGCGCGTACCGCCACCGCCCCTGGTCCTTGTCGACCGGCCCGCCGCAGTTCGGGCGTACGGCGGGCAGCGGCACCTCGCGTGCGCCGGCCGGCCGCAGCGCGGTGACGGCGCCCTGGACGCGGGGGACAACGCCGGCCTTGTAGGCCGTCACGGTGTTCCCGAGGCGGAGGTCACGGCGGCGGATGCCGGCGGGGTTGTGGGGTTGTGGGGTTGTGCAGGATGGCCCGGGTGACCGTGGACCCGTCGATGTCCACCGGCTCCGGCACGGCCACCGGCTCCGGCACGCCGGTGCGGCCCATCTCCCGCACCGCCTTCCGCAGCACCGTCTGCCGCTCCGCGGCCGGCAGTTTGAAGGCGCTCGCCCCGTCCGGGAACCGGCTCCCGGATCCCACTGCCTGCCCGTCCGCGTCGTTCGCGTCGTCCGCCTTGACCGCGGCCCCGTCGATCCCGAACGGCGGCCCCGCGCGCATCGCCGAGGTCTCCTCGATGCTCCGCTGCGCCTGGGCGAGGGTGGCGAGGTGCCGCGGCCCGGCCGGCCCGGCGGCGGTGTTCTGCACCCCCGCCGCGGCGACCGCGGCCAGAACCGTGGTGTGTGTGGGGGGCCGGCGGGCAGGAACGCGGCACCGTCCAGGCCGGCCGCCCCGGACGCCCAGAGCGTCATCGCCGGCCGGCAGGGACGGTCCTTGGCCCGCAGCGTGCCGGCCGCGCCGTTGCGCGGGGACCTGCCCGCCGTGGGCCGCACGGGCCTCGTTCGCGGTCCCGAACTGCGCCTGGGTGAAGAGTGCTTCGCCGCGCACCTCGAAGGTGGCCGGCGCGGGGCGGCTGCTCGGGCAGGCCCTCGGCGGTGCCGATGACGTGGCTGGCGTCCTCGCCGTGGCTGCCGTTGCCGCGGGTGATGGCCTGCTCCGGGTGCCCGGCGCGGTGGCGGGCGGCGGCGGCCGCCCCGTCCGGCTTCGGCTCGACGGTGAACCCGCCCGCCGCGGGGCGGCCCGGACGGCGGGTGGGCGAGGCCTTCCAGGCCTCCGGCCCGGCCGCGTCGAAGACGTTGTCGAGACCGAGGAGGCGGCCGGTGCGCGCGGCGTCGCCGGCCGGCGCGGCCCCGTCGGCGGCCTGCTGCCCGGTGGGGGAGTCGGGGGCGGCCTTGGCGGTGTTCCGGCTCCTGTGCCGGCGCCGAGCGGGGCGGCAGGCCGTGAGCGGCGTCGTCCAGCGGGCTGTGGCCGCCGCCGTGGTGGACGCCGGACGCCCGGCGCCTACGTGGCAGCCGCCGGCAGGCTGCGTGGCCTGCGTGGCGTGCGTGGCGTGCGTGGCGTGCGTGGCGTGCGTGGCGTGCTGGGCGTGGCCGGGTGCGCGGGTGAGCCTCGGCGTGGGGGGCCGGCATGGCGGTGGTCTTCTGCGGTAACCGGCTGCGCCCCCGCCCACCGCGACCGCGGTGGGCGGGGGCGGGGGCGGGGGCGGGGGTCGGTCGGGGTGGGTGTGTCCGGGGCGGTGCCCGGCGGGGCTCCTTGCGGGTCCGTGGGGTCGGGGCCGGAGGGGGTTTTGTCGGCGGGCCGGGCGGGGGTTACCAGGAGCGGTTGAACGTCACGTGGCCGCCGTTGCGCTCGTACCAGCCGACGAAGCCCCAGTTGATCCATCCGCCGTCGCCCTGGTTGGTGAACTGCCCGGACTCGAAGACCCACAGGCCGTAGTGGATGTTGCCCCACTGGACGTTGGCGTAGACGCGGGTGCCCTGGAACTGGTCGTTGTAGTTCTGGCTGAGGTTGAACAGCATCACGTTGTGGCGGCTGCCGGCGGCCTTGAAGGCCTTGTCGACCGCTTCCTGCACGAACGTGCCGCGGTTGTCGGTCTTGATGGCGCGCAGGGCGTCGGCGATGGCCTTGCTGTGGCCGAGCTGGTCCATGGAGACGTTGACGCTCACGCTCTTGTCGGCGGCGGCCGCCGCGTCGGGTTCGGCTGCGTGGGGTTCGGCTGCGGCGGGGGAGGAGGCTGCGGGGGAGGCCGGGGCGGAGAGGGCGGCGGGGGACGGGGCGGGGTGCCCGGCGGCCTGGGCGGGGAGTGCGGCGGCCCCGGTCAGGGTGAGCGCGGTCAGGGCGATCGTGGCGAGTGTGGTGGTACGGCGCATGGTGGTGGAGTCCTGTTCTTCCGGTACGGGTACGGGGGCGGGGTGGGGCGGGGCGGGGCGGCAGAGACCGCGGCCAGGGCAGAGACCCCGGCCGGGGCCGGGGCCGGTTGGGGTGGGGTGGGGGGTGGGTGGTTACCAGGAGCGGCGGAAGTTCACGTAGCCGCCGTCGCGGTCGAACCAGCCGCGGAAGGCCCAGTTGATCCAGCCGCCGTCACCGTGGTTGGTGAACTGGCCCGACTCGAAGACCAGCACCCGGTAGGTGCCGTGGATACCGCTGACCTTGGCGTCGTAGACCACGCCGTGCAGGTTGGGGGTGTAGCTGTTGGCGTTGTTGATGACCATCACGTTGTAGCGCTGGCCCGACTCGTAGAAGGCGCCCTCCATCAGGGACTTCACGTAGCCGGAGCGGTTCTGCTTGCGCTCGATGGCCTCGTTGACGATGTTGAAGATCTTCTGGGTGATGTCGAGGACCGCGGAGGCGACGTCGACCTTCCCCGCGAGGGCGCCCGCCTCGCCGGGAGCGACTGCCTGCACCGCGGCCGGGCCGGCCGGGGCGGGGGCCTGGGCGGCGTAGGAGGCGGCGGAGGGCAGCAGGACCCCCGCGGCGGCGACCGAGCTGACGATCATGACAGCGACACGCTTACGGCTGATACGCATTTCTTTACTCCTTCAAGGGATCTACGGGGCTTACGGGGCTTACGGGATTGACGGGATGCAGCGGCCGCTCGGTGGCCGTGAGAGCCCTACGGGCCGCCGCGGGTCGGCGAGCAGGCCCACGGGCGAGGTGAGAAGCAGGGCCGGGCACGAGCGGGCCACGAGCGGGCCACGAGCGGGCCCGGAGCGGGCCATGGGCGGGGGGCATGGGCGGGCCGCGAAGCCGGCGGCGGGCTGCGGCGGGCTGCGACCGGGCCGGGAGTGGGCCGGGAGTGGGCCGGGAGGCTCACGCCGGGTGAATGCGGGGCTGTGAATGCCGTGCCCCCGGAAACAGGATTTTCCAGTGGGTGCGCGGCCGGCACCGCCGGCCGGTGGTCGGAAAGGAAAGGATCGGGCCTATTTCAGGCCGAACCCATTCGGCCGACCCCTCCGCCGACCCCGATTGCTGATTTACTGAAAGCGCTCTCGGCCGTCCGCGGGCGGGAAGGGGGCTTTTCCGTCACCAGGAAGTGGTGAGATGGGCGGCCGCCTCGTTGCGCGGCGGCCGCCCGCCGCCGGCGCGGCGGGGAGTCCGGGAGGTGGAGGGGGAGGGGCCGGTGATCCGCCGGTGCAGCAGGACGGCCAGACATCCGGCACAGACCAGTGAGAGGGCCTGCCACCAGGGAAGACCGGCTTCCCTGGGCTGGGGAGGGGGGTTCGGCATCGGGTTCTTCCAGTGACTTTCGCGCGAGGTTGGAACCTGGCGGCGCCCGATCGGCTCTAGAGGACCGGAGGGCAGTGGGTCGCGGGGTTGGTCCACTCGGTGTCCCCCGGACGGCCCTCGCACGGCGCGGAAGTCAGTGCGGAAGCCGGACCGGATCCCGATTCGGACGCCGCGCCGGAAACAACGCTGCCCGCAATACCCGCGGCCAGCGCCGCCACACAGAGGAACCGGGTGAACTTCATGCTGTTCTCCTGAGAAAGTTAATTCCGATCTGATTCCTGCCGGGTCTTTCTTTCCGGTGACACAAGAATCCCCGGCCGGGAACTCGGGGTCCAGCGGGCACGGGCCTCAGCAAGGTGCGTGGCACGAAGGGGAGGGGTGCGAAACATGGACAGAACCACCGATACCGAGGCATCCGCAGAGGTAGCGCCGGGAGTGTTACCGCCCCCACCGGCCCCCGCCCCGGTCCCCGACCCCGCCCCGGGCCGCGCCCCGGCTTCGGCCTCCGTCCCGCCCCCGGCCCGGGTTGCGGCCTCCGCTCCGGTTGCGGGCCCAGACCGCGATGCCGCCCCGGCTGCGGCTCCGGCCCGCGACTCGGCTCCGGCTGCGGCCTCCGCCCCGGTCGCGGGCCAAGACCGCGAACCTGCCCTGGGCCGCGACCCAGATCCAGATCCAGATCCGGGCTCGGCCTCGGCTGCGGCCTCTGCCCCGGCTGCGGGCCCCGACCCCGACCCCGACCCCGCCCCGGGCTGCGCCCCGGCTTCGGCCCGGGTTGCGGCCTCCGCCCCGGTCGCGGGCCCAGACCGCGATGCCGCCGCCCCGGCTGCGGCCCCGGCCCCCGTCCCGGCTGCGGCCTCCGTCCCGGCCCCGGCCCCCGTCCCGGCTGCGGCCTCCGCCCCCGCCTCGGCGGATTCCGCCGTCCTCGGTCCGACGGCGATCAGGCTCTACACCCGGCTGCTGGAGGGCGGCCCCGCGCCGACCACCGCCCTGGCCGCCGCGCTCGGCCTGAGCGAGGACCACACCGAGCACGCCGCCGCCGAGCTGGTGCGCCACCGCCTCCTGGCCCGCGACCCCGACGGCACCCGCGCCCGGTGGCGGGCCGTCAGCCCCTACACCGCCGCCGCCGAACTGGTGGGACCGGAGGAGAACCGGCTGCGCCGCCGCCTGGAGACCCTGGAGCGCACCCGCGCCCGGCTCAGCTCGCTGATCCCCCTGTACGAGGAGACCTACCGCCGCGGCGCCGACTCCGGCGCCGTCGAGGTGGTCGAGGCCCGCGACCGCGTCATGCTCCTCATCTCCGACGCGGCGGCCCGCTGCACCCAGGAGGTCCTCACCGTCCAGCCCGGCGGCGGCCGCCCGCCCGGCTACCTGGAGCGCGCGCTCCCGCGGGACCTGGAGATGCTGGGCCGCGGGGTGCGCCTGCAGACCCTCTACCAGCACACCGCCCGCTACAGCCCTGGCACCCAGGAGTACGTCCGGGCCGTGAGCGCGGCCGGCGCCGAGGTCCGCACCCTGGGCGAACTCTTCGGCAAGATGCTGGTCTTCGACCGCGCCACCGCCTTCCTCCCGGTCTGGGACAACCCCGACGCGGCCGTCGTGCTGCGCGAACCCTCCGCCGTCGCCTTCCTGTGCTCGGTCTTCGCCAACGCCTGGAGCCTCGCCGAGCCCTTCTCCGCCTCCTACACCGCGACCACCTCCACCCAGCTGCAGGACACCATCGCCGGCCGGCTGGCAGACGGCGCCAAGGACGAGCTCATCGCCCGCAGGCTCGGCATGTCCCTGCGGACCTGCCGGCGCCACATCGCCGAGCTGATGGACGAACTCGGCGCCGAGAGCCGCTTCCAGGCCGGATACCTCCTCGCCCTGCGCTCGGCGTCCGCCGCCCCACCCGCCGCGGACCCCCACCGCGCGACCACCGCCCCCTGAAACCACCGCCCCCTGAAACCCCCGGCCGCGGCAGCCTCCCGGCCTCCCGGCCGCGGCAGCCTCCCGGCCTCCCGGCCGCGGCAGCCTCCCGGCCTCCCGGCCGCGGCAGCCTCCCGGCCTCTCGGCCCTCCGGCCGGCCGTCCCCCACCCCCACCCCGCCCCTCCCGGGCGCGCGCCTGCTCACGTGTCGAAGACCAACCCGCCCCCCACCCTTCAGGAGTTGACACCAGGCCGGCAGACAAACCGCCGCGGGCAGGGGAAACCCCTGCCCGACACGGTGCAGGAGCGGGGTGACAGCGTTGCCATCTCGTTAGGGATTCACTTCTTGACGGCAGCGGTACGGGCACGTTGACTGCCTCCCTCGGCCGTACGGATACGGCCCTGTCAGGGAGGCTCACCTCGTGAACGCGTATCTGGGGCGTGCCCCCGTTGCTCTGGCCGTTGCGGCGCTCGCCGTCACGCTCACCGCCTGCGGCGCCACCGACGGCTCCGGCGACAGCGGCGACAGCAACGCCGCCGTCAGGATCGGCCTCCTGCTCCCCGAGAACGAGACCGCGCGCTACGAGAAGTTCGACAAGCCGCTGATGGAGAAGAAGGTCGCCCTGCTCACCCTGGGCAAGGGCAAGGTCCTCTACGCCAACGCCGCGGGCGACGCGGCCCGGCAGAGCGCCCAGGCCGATGCGATGATCAAGGACAAGGTGGACGTCCTGGTCATCGACGCGGTGGACTCCAAGGCCATCGCCGGCGCGGTGACGAAGGCCAAGGCGGCGGGCATCGCGGTGGTCGCCTACGACCGCCTGGCCGAGGGCCCCATCGACGCCTACACCTCCTTCGACAACGAGGACGTCGGCCGCGTCCAGGGCAAGGCCCTGCTGGACGCCCTGGGCGACAAGGCCAGGACCGGGAAGATCGTCATGATGAACGGCGCGGTCACCGACCCCAACGCCGCCAGCTTCAAGTCCGGTGCCCGTTCCGTCCTGGACGGCAAGGTGAACGTCGGCAAGGAGTACGACACCGTCGAGTGGAAGCCGGAGAACGCCACCGCCAACATGACGGCCGCGCTCTCCGCACTCGGCAAGGACAAGATCGTCGGCGTCTACTCCGCCAACGACGGCATGGCCGGCGGCATCATCACCGCCCTCAAGGCCGCCGGCGTCACCCCGCTGCCGCCGGTCACCGGCCAGGACGCCGAACTCGCCGGCGTGCGGCGCATCGTGGCGGGCGAGCAGTTCATGACCGTCTACAAGCCCTACGCCCGCGAGGCCGAGGCCGCGGCCGAACTCGCCGTCCTCCTCGCCCAGGGCGAGAAGATCGACGGAATCATCAACCAGGTGGTCAGCAGCCCGACCACCAAGCGCATCCCCGCCGTCCTCATCCCCGGCGTGCCGGTGACCCGCGAGGACATCCGCACCACCGTGGTCCTCGACGGCGTCTACACCGCCGAGGAAATCTGCACCGACTCCCTCAGAGCCGCGTGCGACGAGATCGGCCTGAAGTAGCACTATCGCGCAGGCCACGCCTACGTACGCCACCCCCGGCATGGCCCCCGTGACGGACAGCGACAGTGCACGGCGACGGGCGAGGCGGCGGGCGAGGCGGCGGGCGGGGCGGCGGGCGGGGCGGCGGCGTGGACGCGACACGCACAACGCCGCCGGCCCCACCCCGCCACCCCGGGCGGCGCGCCACCCCGCAACACCGGTACGCCGTGAGTCCCTACCACCGGCCGGCCGGCCGGCCCGCCCGCCCCCGCCCGTCCGCCTGTGCGGCACGTGAACGGAAGCGCCCATGGCGCCATGGCGTCGTCCGTGCCGTTCGGGGACGTGCTGCGGGCCGAGCCGGAACCACAAGGGCACTCCCACCCGCCGACCGGCAGCCCCGCTCGCGCGTGCGACACGTCGAGCCGGCACAGGCCACCCCGGTGGTCAAGCAGACCGGCCCCGGCCCCGGCCCCCGGCCCCGGCCCCGGCCCCCGGCCCCGGCCCCGGCCCCCGGCCCCCGGCCCCGGCCCCCGGCCCCGGCCCCGGCCCCGGCCCCCGGCCCCCGGCC